>DATFWE010000083.1:0-11048 GCA_035259575.1 Haliangiales bacterium | reverse complement strand
GTAGGCCTCGCCGCGGAGGATCTGGAGCTGCCACAGCCGGCCGGCGAGCACCAGGAACGCCGTCGCCACGACGCCGATGAGCCAGGCGAAGCGGCGGTTGAACTCGGGCACCCCCGGCGAGGGCACGTGGCGGTCGAGCTGGAGCATTAGACCCCAGCCTGCGAGCGCCGCCGAGGAACGGGGCGACCCTGGAGCGAGGGGCAGCCGAGCGACCCGGAGCCCCGAGGCGGCGCGAGCAGGCGACTCACAATAGATACCCTTCGCGCAGCGCCTCGCGCTCGCGCTGGGTGCGGGCGAAGCGGGCGTCGACGCCGCGGCTGGCGCGGAACACGATCGGCGACAGGAACGCGGTGAGGAGCGCGGAGCCGAGCGCCACCGCCAGCTCGCGCGACAGCGGCCCGACGCCGACGCCGCCGGCGGCGCGGATGGCCCACGTGGCCACGCCCGCCGCCGCCGCGGCGACGAACGACAGCACCGCGGTGAGCAGGGCCCCGCGCAGGAGCAGGCGGCTCGACAGCATGCGCACGAGCACGCACAGGAGGCCCAGGACGAACGCGCCGAGCCCGGGCGGCGCGCCGCCGACGACGTCGGCGAGGTAGCCGATGACGATCGCGCCCAGCGTCGCCTCCCACACCTTTCCGCGCGACGACGCGCCGAGGAACAGCGCGTAGAGGAGCGCGACGTCGGGCGCGGCCAGCTCGAACGGCGTGAGCCGCCACAGCGCCCCGAGGAGCACCGTCCAGAGAAACGCGAGGAGGACGTGGACGGCGACGCGCATCAGCGGTACGGGGACAGGCCGAACGCCTGCTCCGGCGCCTTCTTGGTCTTGGCGCCCGGGTCGGGGGGCGGCGGCGGCGCGAGCAGCACCAGCACGCGCGTGAGGCGCGAGAAATCGACCGCCGGCTTGACCTCGACCTCCTGGTACAGGCCGTACTCGGTCTTGACGATGCGCTTGACTCGCCCGACGGCCAGGTCCTTGGGAAACACGCCGCCGAGCCCGGAGGTCACGACCGGGTCGTCGTCCTTCACCTCCTCGCCCTTGAGCAGGTACTCGATCTTGGCGGTGTAGGCGTTGTCGCCGCCGAGGCCCTTGAGCACGCCGCGGCTGGTGGTGCGCGGCAGCACCACGTCGATCGACGACTGGGGATCGACGGCCAGCGTCACGTCGGCGTAGCCGCCGTAGACGCGCTGGATGCGCCCGACCACGCCCTCGCCCGCGACGACCGGCATGCCGGGCGCGACCTCGCCGTCGCCGCGGTCGAGCACGACGCGCGACACGCGGAACGCGGGGCTCAGCCCGACGGCGACCACGCGCGCGCCGATCGTCGGCGGCGGGACGCGCTCGCGCAGCTCGACCAGCGCCTCGAGCCCCTCGGCCTCGCTGGCCTTGCGCGCGGCGGTCCCGAGCTCGTGGCGCAGCCGCTCGTTGGCGCGCCGCAGCTCGTCGTTCTCCTTCTGCACGTCGACGAGCCACACGTAGTGATGCCAGGCGTCCCCGACGCCGTCGACCACCCACGCCACCGCGCGCTGCAGCGGCGAGGCCACCGCCAGGACGGCGCGGTCGAACGCGTTCAGCTTGCCCGGGTTCTTCAGGCTCGACGTGAGCAGCACGAACGGCGTGGCGAGCAACAGCGTCGCCAGGACGTAGTGGGCGGCGCGGCGCTTGGCGGTCATGGCGGGGGCGGCTACTGCAGCGCGACTTCGCGCAGCAGCCGCAGCTCGTCGAGCGCGCGCCCGGTGCCGAGCACCACCGAGAGCTGAGGAGTCTCCGCCACCATCACCGGAAGACCCGTCTCCTCGCGGAGCAGGATGTCGAGGTTCTTGAGCTGCGCCCCGCCGCCGCTGAGGACGATGCCCTTGTCGACGATGTCCGCCGACAGCTCGGGCGGCGTGCGCTCGAGGACGACGCGCACCGCGTCGACGATGGCGTTGACCGGCTCGGCCAGCGCCTCGCGGATCTCGTCGGAGTTGACCGTCAGCGTCTTGGGGACGCCGGCCACCAGGTCGCGGCCCTTGACCTCGATCGTCAGGACGTCGTCGAGCGGATAGGCCGAGCCGATCTCCTTCTTGATGTGCTCGGCCGTGCGCTCGCCGATGAGGAGGTTGTACTTGCGCTTGATGTAGCCGACGATCGCCTCGTCCATCTTGTCGCCGGCGACGCGGATGGACTTGGAGAAGACGATCCCCGCGAGGGAGATCACCGCGACCTCGGTCGTGCCGCCGCCGATGTCGACGATCATGTTGCCCGACGGCTCGGTGATGGGGAGGCCCGCGCCGATCGCCGCCGCCATCGGCTCCTCGATGAGGTAGACCTCGCGCGCGCCCGCCGCCAGGGCGCTGTCGCGCACGGCGCGCTTCTCCACCTCGGTGATGCCGGACGGGACACATATGATGATGCGCGGGCGCACCAGCGTGCGGCGGTTGTGCGCCTTCTGGATGAAGTAGCGGAGCATCGCCTCCGTCACCTCGAAGTCGGCGATGACACCGTCCTTCATCGGACGGATCGCGACAATGTTGCCGGGCGTTCGCCCCAGCATCTCCTTGGCCTCTTTGCCGACGGCGAGGACCTTCTTGGTGCCCGACGCGCCGCGCTGCACCGCGACGACGGAGGGCTCGTTGGCCACGATACCTTTCCCTCTCACGAAGGTAAGGGTGGTGGCGGTTCCGAGATCGATGGCAAGGTCGTTCGAAAACAACCCGTAGACCCAATCAAACAGCATGGCCCGGTCCTACCCCTTGGTTTTTGTTGCGTAACCAGGCGGAGACGGAGAATCGTCATCTGGCCTACCACGGAAAACGGGCGCATCGCAAGGAAGATTCCGACGTTGCAGGGTCGGGGCGCAGGGGGTAGGATGCCGCGCTCGTAGAGGATCACATGCTCGAAACCATGCGAAAGCACTCGCGATCCCTGTTGATCTACTTGATCTTCGGAATGCTGATCGCCGCATTCGTCATCAGCTTCGGCCCGCAGTCGGGCGCGGCGAGAAAAACGCCCGGCGGCGGATGCGGCACCGGGACGCCTTACGTGGCGAAGGTCAACGGCCGCGAGATCACCGAGACGACGTGGCGGTACGGGATCCTCGCGATGACGGGCGGGCGCGGCGCGACCGGGGACGCGGCGCGACGGGCGCAGGTACGGGAGCGCGTGCTCGACGAGCTCGTGGTGCGGGAGCTCCTGGCGCAGACCGCCGAGGCGCTCGGCTTCCGCATCTCCGAGGACGAGGTGCGCGAGCGCATCTACGACGGCGACGTCTACATCCTCGGCCGGCGCGCTCCCGCCAAGCAAATGTTCTGGACCCAGGAGGAGGGCGACGACGCGCCGAAGTTCCGGCAGAAGCTGTTCGAGCAGCGGGCGCAGAGCTACGGCTTCCAGGCCTCGGAGCGCTTCGTCGAGGAGCTCAAGCGCGAGCTCCTGGCGCAGAAAGTGCGCGAGCTGCAGCTCGCGGCGGTGCGCGTGTCTCCGGAGGAGGTGCAGCGCGCCTACGAGCGCGAGGAGAACAAGGTCGACATCGAGATGGTCGCGTTCGAGCCGGCGCTCCTGCGCGACGGCATCGCGGTCTCGGCCGCCGACATCGACGCACACCTCAAGGACCACGAGGCCGACCTCAAGGCGCAGTACGACAAGTTGCCGGACCGGTGGAAGGCGCACGAGAAGGACGTGCGCGTGCGCGACATGTTCTTCAAGCGCGAGGTCAAGAAGGACGCGCCGCCGGGCAAGGACAGTGGGCCGGACGCCAAGGCGCGCGCCGCCGCCGCGGTCGCCAAGGTGAAGCGCGGCGCCGATTTCGGCGAAACGGCCAAGGCGCTGTCCGAGGACGACCGCTGGAAGAAACGCGGCGGCGACATCGGGTGGCGCCCGCTCGCCGGGCTGCGCTTCGGCCAGCCGGTGATCGACGCCGTGGGCAAGCTCGAGGTGGGCCAGGTCAGCGACGTCATCGAGACGCTCGACGGGTTCCACATCGTGCAGCTCATCGACGTGCGCCAGGGCGATCTCGCGTTCGACGCGGTCAAGCGCGAGATGGCCGAGGACGCGATCCGCGACGAGCGCGCCAAGGCCGAGGCGAAGCGCCAGGCCGACGCCGCGCTGGACAAGGCCAAGGCGGGCACGCCCCTCGACAAGCAGTTCTCGAGCGACGCCGACGCCAAGGGCCCGCGCCTGCAGAAGCTCAACGACGTCGAGCGGGCGGGCAACCGCCTGCCCGGCATCGGCGAATCCAAGGAGCTCACGACGGCGCTGTTCGACGAGACCAAGCCGGGCGACCTTCTGCCCAAGGTGTACGACGTCGCCGGCGACTACTTCGTCGTGCGCCTCGCCGGCCGCCGCGAGCCCGACATGCAGAAGTTCCAGACGGAGAAGGCCAAGCTCACCGCCCAGATGTCGCAGCAACGGGCGCAGGAGACGCTGTTCTGGCTGCAGGGCGTGCGCTGCCAGGAGGCCAAGGCGCAGATCCAGTTCGACCCGAGCTACGTCACCTACGACGAGACCGATGACAAGGGGCAGACCAAGCGGCGGCTGAGCTACGTGCCGTGCATGACGTTCGCCGCCCCCGGGCTCCTCCTGCAGTAACGGGCGTCGTGTTACAGTCGTTACGGCCCGGATGGCCGAGAACGACCCCATCGCCTTCGACCTCAGCGTCAAAGATGGTCGAGGGCTTCTTCTGCTCGTCGACCGGACGCTCCACGGCTGGCTGAAGGTCGCGCGGCTGGAGCTGGAGATCCCCGAGCTCGCCTTTCCGCTGGACGTCGCCGGCGGCCCGGTGCGGTTCCAGCGCCGGCGCTGCCGGCTGCGCGCAGCCGAGCTGGTGCTCGACGACGGCGCGCTCGCCGAGCTCCTCCGCGCGCGCGGCGCGGCGCTGGGCGCGGCGGGCTTCGACGAGGTGCGCGCCCGCGTGCTCGAGGGGACGATCGAGCTGTCGGGCCGCGCCCGCCGGGGCGAGCGCCGCGCCGAGCTGACCGTGCGCGCGCAGCTGCGCGAGGACGGACGCGGCGTGCGCGTCACCGCCGTCGAGCCGCGCCTCTACGGGTCGCTGCTCCGGCCGGCGGCGCTGGTGGCGCACGATCTACTCACGGCGTTGACGCGCGACGACGAGCGCGCCGCCGCGCGCGGCCTGGGCGAGGTCGTCCTCCAGCCGCTCGACACGTTCCTGTGGGAGACGCTCCCCGCCGCCGGCTGGCGCCTCCCCGACGCGACTAAGGCGCGCGTCCTCGGGCTGGCGACGCTGCGCGGTCGCATCGAGCTGCGCTTCGGCGAGGGGAGCTTCGGCGAGGGGACCAACCCCGACGCCGCGCGCGAGGTCCTGCGCGCCGGCGACGAGCGCCTGCTCGCCGGCGACCCGCCGGGCGCGCTCCTCGCCTATCGCGCCGAGCTCGCCAAGGGCGGACCGTCGGTGCAGATGGCGTTGGCGCGCCAGCTCGACGTGCTCAGCGCCGAGGAGGCGACGTTCCGCGAGGCGGAGACGACCGCCCGCGAGGCGCTGGGCCGCTGGCCCGACTTCGTCCCCGCGCACCTGGCGCTCGCCGCCGTCCTCGCCGAGCGCGGGCGCGAGCGCGAGGCCGCGGCGTGCTACGGGCGCGCCGCCGAGATCGCCGAGGAGGCGGGCGACGACGAGGACGCGGTGCGCGCCGCCACCGCGGCCGCGCGCCTGCTGCGCCCCATCGACCCCGCCGCCGCGACGCCATACTACGAGCGCGCGCTGGAGCGCCGGCCCGGTCACGCCGAGGCCGCCGAGGCGCTGGTCGACGCGTATGCCGCCGACGGCCGCTGGACGGAGGTGGTGCGCGTGTCGCGCCGCCGCCTGGGCGCGCTCGTCGATCCCGCCGACAAGGGGCGCGAGCACGCCCGCCTGGGCGAGATCTACCTCACCCACCTCGGCGACGCGGCGCGCGCCCGCGACGAGCTCGTCAAGGCGACGCGCCTGAGCGAGGGAGAGCCGCGCGCGTGGGACGCGCTCGCCCGCGCGCTCGTCGCCGTCGGCGACGCGCCCGCCGCCATCGCCGCGCTGGAGCGGCAGATCGAGCTCCACGCGGCCAAGGGGGACGCGGTGGGCGAGGCGCGCGCCCACGCCCGCGTGGGCACGCTGTGGGAGGCGATCGGGGACGAGGCGCAGGCGCACGGCCGCTATCGCCGCGCGCAGGACCTCGTCCCCGGCGACGCCGATGTGCTGTTCCGCCTCGCCGGCGTGACGGCCCGCCGCGGCCATCTGGCCGAGGCGCTCGACCTGTACGAGCGCCTCGCCGAGCTGGAGGGCGCCGACGACGCGCGCCGGCGCCAGGCGCGGCGCGAGCTGGCCCGCCTGTACCTGGCCGCGCAGGACACTGCGGCGGCGCGGCACCACCTCGAGCGCGCCCAGGGCGGCGAGGAGGCGGAGCGGCTCGAGCTCCTGTCGCAGGCGGAGGAGAACGACGGCGCGCTCGACGCGGCGGTGGCGACGATCGAGCGCCTCGAGGCGCTGGCGCTCGCGCCGGCGAAGGCGGCCGACCTGTCGCTGCGCAAGGCGCGCCTGCTCGAATCGCTCGGGCGCGACGACGCCGCCGACGCGGCGCGGGCGCGCGCGTTCGGCCTCGATCCCGAAGCGGCAGGCGTCGCCACCGCGCTGGCGCTGGCGCAGCGCGCGCGCGCCCGCGGCGACGCGGCGGCGGAGGCGGTGTGGCTGGAGGCGGTGCTGCTGCGCACGCGCCCGCCGGAGCGCTCGGAGGCGGCGCTCCGCCTGGCGGAGCTCGCGTACACCCGCGGCGATTCGGCGCGCGCGCTGAACCTCCTCGACGAGGCGGCGGAGGCGCCCGACGCGCGCGCGGTGCGACGCCTGCGCGCCCACGTGCTCCGCGCCATGGGCGACGCGCGCGGCAGCGCGGCGATCCTCGAGGAGCTCGCGGCGGAGAGCAGCACCGCCGAGGGCGTGGCCCTGCTCACCAGCGCGGCCCGCGCGCTCGCCGCCGCCGACGATCCGGCCGCGGCGCTGCGCACCGCGCGGCAGGCGGTGGAGCGGGCGCGCGGCCTGATCGTCGACGGCGTGGCGGCCGACCTGGAGGGCGCGCGCGCCGTCCTCGGCGAGGTCGCGTGGAAGGTGCGCGCGTGGGAGGACGTGGCCGAGGCGTACGAGGGGGCGGCGGGGATCGAGGCGGCGCGCCGGCTGGGGCTGGCGTGGGAGCGGCTCGGGCGCGACCGCGACGCCGTCGAGGTTTACCGGCGCGCGGTCGAGGACGAAGCGGCCGCGGGCGAGGCGCTGGTGGCGACGTGGCGGCGCCTGAGCGAGCTCAGCGATCGGCGCGGCGAGCACGCCGCCGCGGCCGAGGCGCTGACGCGTTGCGCCGACGACCCGCGCACCGGGGAGACGCCGTGGGCGCGCGCCGAGGCGCATTTCCGCGCCGCGGAGATCCGCCGGCGGCGCCTGGACGATCGCGCGGCCGCCCTCGCCGAGCTGGACGCCGCGCTCAAGCTCGTGCCCGAGCACATGCCCTCGCTCGACGCGCTCGAGTCGATGCACCACGAGGCGGGCGAGGAGGAGCGGGTGGCGGCGATCCTCGGGCGGAAGATCGCGGCGACCGCGCGCCAGCCCGATCGGCAGAAGGCGCTCCTCGGCCGCCTCGCCGAGCTGCAGAACCGCCTCGGCCGCTCCGACGTGGCGCGCGAGGCGTTCCGCCGGGCGCTCGATCTCGACGGCGCGTACCGGCCGGCGCTGCGCTGGCTCGCCGCCGAGGCCAAGGAGCGGGGCGACGCGGGCGAATCCGCCGCGCTGCACCGCAGGCTCGCCGACGCGCTCGCCGGCGACGACGACCCGTCGGCCGTCGACGAGCGGCGCGCCGCGCTGCGCGAGGTCGAGGGCGACGGGGCGGCGCCCGCCCCCGCGCCCGCCGGCGCCGCGCCGACCGCCGGCGTCCTGCCGGCGCCGGCCACGGCCGACGCCGCGGCCGAGGCGCTGGCGGCGCGCGCGCGCGAGCTGGCGGCGCAGGGGGGCGCGCTCGACGCCGAGGGGCACGCGCTCCTCGCGCGCCTGCGCGAGCTCGCCCACGCGGAGGGGCGGTTCGCGCCGCTGGCCGACGGCCTGTTCGCCGCCGCGACGGTGGAGGGCGACGCCGGCTCGGCGGTCGCCTGGTTCACCGAGGCGGCCTCGCTGCGACGCAGCGCGCTCGGCGATGTTCCCGGCGCCGTCGACGCGCTGGCGCGCGCGCTGGCGCTCCGGCCCCACAGCACGCTGATCGTGGGCGAGCTGCGCGAGCTCCTGGAAAAGACCGAGGACGACGCGCGTCTCGCCGAGGTGTACGAGGCGCACCTCCAGGCGCTCGAGGGGCCGTTCCGCACCCCCGTCGCCCACGCGCTGGGGCGCCTGTACGCCGCGCGCCTGGGCGATCGCGAGCGCGCGCTGCGCCTGTACGCCGAGGCCCACGCGTCGAACCCGCTCTACCGCGAGGTGTGGCTGCCGCTGGCGAACCTGCAGTTCGCCGAGGGCGAGCCGGCGGCGGCGGAGGAGCCCTATCGGCGGGCGATGGAGGCGGGCCTCGTGCCCGCCGAGGATCAGGCGGTCGTGTGGACGCGGCTGGGCCAGCTCGCCGGCGAGCGGGGCGACCCGGTCGCCGCCATCCCCCGCTTCGGACGGGCGCTCGAGGCGCTGGAGGCGCGCCGTCCCGCCGGCGCGCCGCACCACCCCTACCGGGCCAAGATCCGCCAGGCGCTCGAGGCGGCGCTGCGCGCCGCGGGCGACTGGGAGGCGCTGGTGGAGCACCTGCTCCAGAGCGCGCGCGAGGAGCCCGAGGCGCCCAAGCGCGTCCCCGTCCTCGACGAGGCGGCCGCGATCCTCGAAGGCCGGCTCGGCCAGCCCGACGAGGCCGCGGACGTGCGCAACGAGATCGCGCGGCTCCGCGGAGAGCATCGCAAGGTCCGCGAGCGCCCCGTCGAGGTGCGGGAGGGCGCGCCCGCGACGCCCCCGCCCGAGCTCGAGCTTCCCGAGCCCGTCGCGGAGGCGCCGCCGGAGCCGCCCACCGCCGGCGAGGCGGCCGCGCGCTCCGACTGGCGGCGCGAGCTCCGCGAGGGCGAGGACTGGCCCACGCTCCTCCTCGCGCTCGACCAGGACGCCGAGACGGCGCCGCCCGGGCTCAGCGCCGCCCTCTACGCCGAGGGGGCCAACGTCGCGTCCGACCGGCTCGGCGATCTCGACGGGGCGCTGGCGCGGCTGGCCAAGGCGGTCGATGCGTCCGGCGACGACACCGAGCGCGCCCTGCTGCTCAGCGCCCGCGCCGAGCTCCTCGCGCGGCTGGGGCGGATCGACGAGGCGCACGCCGACGTCGATAGCGCGCTCGCCATCATCCCGCCCTCCGGCCTCGCCCACCTCGCGCTCGGGCGCATCGCCGTCGCCCAGGGCGATCCGGCGGGCGCCCTCCCCCACCTCGTCGCCGCCGCCGATCGCGACGAGCTCGACGTGACGCTCACCGCCGAGGCCCACCTCCTCGCCGGCCACGCCCACGAGGCGCTGGGGCAGACCGAGCACGCGCTCGCGCGCTACGAGCAGGCGGGCGCGCTCGACCCGTTCGACCCGCGCCCGCTCGACGCGCTCGAGATGATTGCCACCGTGCGCAGCGACGGCGAGCTCCTGGCGGAGATCCTCGGGCGGCGCATCCTCATCTGCTCGTCGGGCCACGAGCGCGCGCGCCTGTGGGTGCGGCGGGCGCACCTATATCAGGACGAGCTCGGCCGCGCGCCCGAGGCCTACCGCTGCTACAAGGAGGCGTTCGCCAACGACCCGGCCTACCGCGAGGCGGCGCAGGCGCTGCGCGCGATGGCGGCGCTGCGCGGCGAGTGGGCGCTGGTGGCGGAGCTCCTCTACCGCGAGATCGAGGCGGGCGACGACCTGGCCGAGAAGGCGACGCTCCACGTCGAGCTCGCGCTGACCTTCGAGGAGCGGCTCCAGGACATCGACGCCGCGATTCGCAACCACGAGTCGGCGCTGGCGCTCGACCCCGGGGAGACGGCGTCGCCGCCGGCGCTGGCGCGCCTGTACGCGCTGGCGCAGCGCTTCCCCGAGGCGGCCCACGCGGAGGAGCGCGCCGCGTCGCTCGAGCTCCTCGCCAAGGACCGCGCCGCGCGCCTCCTCCGCGCCGGCGAGCACATGGAGCGCGCAGGCTGGACCGACGACGCGATCCGCCTCTACGAGCAGGCGGCGGGCGTCCCGGGCGGCGGCGACCCGGCGGCGGCGGCGCGCGCGCAGGCGGCGCGCCTGGGCGGGGAGACGCGCCGCAGCGACGAGGTCCGCGCCGACCTCGAGTCCCGCCTGGCGACCGAGTCCGATCCGGGCGAGCGCATCGCGACGCTGCGCCAGCTCCTCCGCATGGCGGTGGACGCCGGCGACGACGAGGGCGCGCTGGCGCGCACCGCCGAGATCCTGGTGCGCGACCCGGGCGATCTCGGCGCGTTCCTCGAGCGGCGGCGTCTCCTCGCGGCGCGCGGCGACTGGCCCGGCGTCGCCGACCTCTATCGCTCGCGCGCCGACACCGTCGAGGAGGCGACCGAGCGCGCGAACCTCTACTTCGACATGGGGCGCCTGTGCGCGCAGAAGCTCGGCGACGCCGGGCGGGCCGCGCTGGCGTTCGGCGAGGCGCTGCGCATCCACCCCGGCCACGCCCCCGCGCTCGACGCGCTCGCCGACATGGCGTTCCGCCAGCACGACTGGGAGCGCGCCCACCTGCTGTACGGGCGCCTCGATCCCGCGGCGTCGTTCCTGGGTCAGGACGCGGTGCACTACCGCCGCGGGGAGCTGGCGGAGATGCTCGGCTACGAGGAGGAGGCCGAGGCCGCCTACCGCGCCGCCGTCGCCGCCAGCCCGACCCACCTGCCGGCGCTCGAGGCGCTGGCGCGCCTGGCGCTCTACCGCGGCGAGGTGACCGCCGCGATCGCGGCGCTGCGCGGCGTCCTCGACCTCCTGCCCCTCGACGACGTGGAGCGGATCACGGCGGTGCGCCAGCAGCTGGGCGAGCTCAGCGGCCGCGCCGGCGACGCCGCGGCCGCGCGCGCCTACCTGGAGCTGGTCCTCGTCGAGGACCCGACCCGGCTCGCCGGG
>DATFWE010000082.1:0-14274 GCA_035259575.1 Haliangiales bacterium | reverse complement strand
ACACGCCGTCGCCGTTCGGCGGGTTGATCGACCCGCCGCTGCCGCTGGCGTGGGCCCAGTCGCGCAAGGACCTCGGTGCAAAGGTGGCCGTGCGCGCCGGGCCCGACGCCGCCGACCCCATCGTCGCGCAGCTTCTGCCGCGGACGCCGGTCCTGGTGCTCGCCGCGGACGCCGACGTGGCGCGCGTCCTCGACGGGTTCGTGCGGCTCGCCGACCTTCACATGGCGCGCGCCGCCGCGCCGCCCGACGAGGTCGGACCCGACGAGCGCTGGATCGACGTCGATCTCGACGAGCAGGTGCTCGTCGCCTACGAGGGGACGCGGCCGGCCTACGCGACGCTGGTGTCGACGGGCAAGCCGCGGTTCCCCACCCCCGAGGGCATCTACCGCATCTGGCTGAAGTACGCCGAGACGGACATGAACGGTCAGATGGGGGACGAGCAGCCGTACAGCGTGGCGACCGTGCCGTGGACGATGTTCTTCGCCCGCGATCTGGGGTTTCACACCGCGTACTGGCACGATCGGTTCGGCGAGGCTCGGAGCCACGGCTGCGTGAACCTGGCCCCGCGCGACGCGCGCTGGCTCTACTTCTGGGCGGCGCCCGACGTCCCGTCGGGCTGGTCCATGGTCCAGGGCATCGTCGAGCGGCCCGGATCGGTGGTGCGGATCCGCAGCGCGAAGGTGCCGGATCCCGAGCACCGCGGCTACGCGCGCTTCGTCACGTCGGCCGCGCCGCACTGACTGCGTCAGGTGTCATAGCCGGCCGAGGACCATCAGCCCGACGCCGTCGTTGCCGAACGTCGGCAGTATCACGACGCCGACGCCTCCGCCCGTCGTGGTCTCCCGGGATCCGCCCCAGCCGTAGTGAAGGGTCCGCGGGACCACGTAGCCGGCGAACAGGCCCAGCCCCACGCCGAGGAGGAGATCCGTCGTGTAGTGGTTCTCGCTCATCACCCGCCCGAGGCCGTTCAGCACCGCCGCCCCGATCAACACACCGCACGCGAGATCGTCGCCGATCGCGCCGCCGTAGAGCGGGAGCTCGGTGTGGTGGAGGCAGGTGAGCGACGCCATCGCGACCCCCACTGCGCTGTGCCCGGCTATGAAGCTCCGGTCCCATTCGCCGCTGTGCTCGCAGTCGGCGTTGGCCGCGGCGAACTGCGGGTCGGAAAGGCACTGCTTGACGAACGGCCGCTCGCGCGCGACGACGACCTGGGCGCCCCACAGGATCGTCATCAGCACGCCGAGCGATTCGATGTCGATGAACGACATCTGCAGGCCGACGTCCCAGCCTCCATGGAGCAGCCCCGGCAGCAGCATGGAGTCGAGGAAGCGGTAGGCCAGCGAGCCGTACAGGGCGGCGTCGGACGTATCGGACACGGTGGCCCGGAACGAGCCCCGCACCGCGATGGCGTCGATCACCCAGTCGTCGAAGAGGATCCCGCCCTGCCAGTTCCGATCGACCTGCGGGCCGAGGTAGCGGACGGTGAGCGCGCCGCCGACCAGCGCGGGCCCCACCACGTACTCCCACGGTCGGATGCGCGGCCACGCGGGGTCCCACTCCAGCTTTTCCTCGGCGCCAGCGGGCACCGAGGCGGCGAAAAGGACGCCCATCAACGCGAACGGCACGAGGCGCGACATGACTACCGTCGTAGCAGAATTCCGGGCGCGCGCGCCCGTAACGGCGCGCCGCCCGGAGGCGTACCCCGATCATGAGACTCGCCCTTCTCCTGGTTCTGACCGCATGCACCGGCCCGGCGCGTGCCGAACGGCGGCCGTCCGGCCCGGTCCTCCTCGAGGTCTTCACCTCGCAGGGCTGCTCGAGCTGCCCACCGGCCGATCGCGTCGTCTCGGACATCGTCGCCGACCCGACGCTTTCGGCGCGCATCGTGCCGCTGTCGTTCCACGTCGACTACTGGGACGACCTCGGCTGGAAGGATCCGTTCTCGTCGGCGGCGTGGACGGCGCGCCAGCAGGCGTATGCGCGCGAGCTCGGCGGCGGCACCTACACGCCCGAGGCGGTGCTCGGCGGCGCCGCGCAGACGGTGGCGTCGGACCGCGCGCGCATCGTCGAGATCGCGGCGGGCGCCGAGCCCGCGCCGCCGCCCTGCCTGGCGGCCAGGGAGGAAGAGCGGGCGATCGTCGTCGAGGCCACCTGCCGGGCGCCGAGCGGCGCCGACTTCTGGGCCGCCGTCGTCGAGGACGGTGTCGTGACGCGCGTCGAGCGCGGCGAGAACGCCGGGCGCACGCTGCGATCCGACGCCGTGGTCCGCGCCCTCGCGCGCGTCGACGGACGGACGCGGATCGCGCGCGACCGCGCGTGGGGGCGTGTCGGCGTCGTCGGATTCGTCCAGGAACGCGCGCACATGCGGGTTCTGTCCGCGGCGCGGATCCTGACGCGCTAGGCGAAGGCGTGACGGGTCAGATCTTCAGCTTCTTGGCGACCTCGGCGACGCCCTCGGCGTTCTGGAGATGGGTCAGCTGGGCGAGCATGAAGTCCTTCACCTGCACCTCGAGCGCGCGCAGGCCGGCGTCGTCGACGCCGAGCGCGCGGGCGTACTCGCCGATGAGCTGCGACTCGCTCGTCCCGTAGGTGCCGTCGGCGTAGGCGAGCAGCATCGCGGTCTTCAAGAACAGCTCGCGCAGCTCGTTCGTCGGCAGATGCGCGGCGAGGTCGGCGCCCGGGATCTTCTCCTGGCGCTCCAGCGCCGACAGCGCGGCGGTCCCGCCGGTGGCCGCGCCGAAGAAGTCGGAGATCAACGCCGCCTCGCGTTCGTGCACCGTGCCGTCGGCGCGCGCCACCGCGTAGAGGCCGCGGGCGATGGCCTCGGCCTGGTCCTCACGTAGCTCCAACTCGGCATGAAGGTCGCGCATGGTCATCTCCTCGATCCGCACTTGATCCTGAGCTCGGCGAGGCGGGTCTGCAGCTCGTCGAGCGTGAGCCGGGCGTACTTGGCCGGGAGCATGCGGCGGTTCGACGCCTCGAACACCGCCAGGAGCTCCATGTATTCCAGCATCTCCACGTCGCGCGACGGCAGGTAGTCGCCGATCGCCTTGCGGAAGTCGTCGACGCCCACCGTGCCCTCGGCCCCGCGCTCCGCCGCGTAGTCGTTGGCGAGGAGCGCCAGCGCCTCGAAGTCGGCGTTGGAGTAGCCGACGATCGGCTGCGTCACCGCCGCGCGGTCGCGCGGGAACTCGATCTCCGCCCTGAGCTTGTGCTTGCGGAACTGCGCCTGGAGCACCTCCTCCACCTCGCCGGGCGTCTGCGGGTAGAGGAAGGGGATCTTGCGGTCGAGGCGACCGGCGCGCTTGATGTCGACGTCGAGCTTGTCGGGGCGGTTGGTCATGAGGATGAACAGGACGCGGCCGCGGTTGGACGTGTCGCTCATGAACTCCTTGAGCCGCGCCACGACGCGCGACGACGTCCCGCCGTCGCCCTCGCCCCCGTCGGCGCCCGACCCGAACGACCGGTCCCCCTCGTCGATGATGACGATGACGTTGCCGATCCCCTGCACCACCGACAGGATCCGCTCGAGGTTGGACTCGGTCGCGCCGACCCACTTGGAGCGGAAGTTCTTCAGCTTGATCCCGGTGAGCCCGCTCTCCTTGACGAACGCCTCGGCCACGAACGTCTTGCCGGTGCCCATCGGCCCGGTGAACAGGAGGCCCATGGGCACGCGGTTCGTCCGCCCCTCGCGGATGTTCCTGGCGATCGCGCCGAGCTCGCGCTTCACCTCCTCGATGCCGCCGACGACGGAGAAGTCGTGACGGGACTCCACGAACTCGATGAGGCCGAAGCACTCGCGCTCGATGATCTCGCGCTTGCGCGCGGCGATGAGCTCGAGCACCTCGTCGCGCTCCTCCGCCCGGTCGTCGATCCGGGGCGACTCCTTGGCGCCGACGAGGTCGCGGATCTCGTCGCGCGACATGCCGCCGGTCACCGCCGCGAGCTTGCGCGCGCGCGCGTCGTCGCCGACGAGCGCCTTGATGAACCGGAAGCGCGAGTCGGCGTCCTCCTCGGCCGGCGGCGCCGGCTGGAGGATCGCCTTGATCTGCACCGCCTTGAGGCCGGCGGTGATGTCGGCGAGGCGCTCCACCCACGCATCCTCGAGCGCCGGGTTCACGTGCTTGATCACCGCTTGCCGCTCCTCGGCGGACGGCATGGGGATCTTCACCGCCGCCACGCGCGGGTTGGCGACGATCTTGGGGTGGAGCTCGCCCGCCACCTCGGCGACGAGGATGACGATGTTGTCGGTCGCCTCGAGCTGGGGCGAGATCGACCAGCGCTGCAGGGTCACCACGGCGAGACGATCGGCCTCGGAGAAGAACGTCGCGTCGCCGATGGGGGCCACCATGTCGGCGTACTCGATGATGACCGCCACGTTCGACAGCGTGAACAGGATCCGCTCGAGCAGCGGCAGCACCTTCTCCGGCGAGCGCTGGAGGAGAAGGTCCTCCATCCCGTCGAGCTTCGCGCCCCGCTTGACGATGCGGCACCCCGTCGACACGTTGTAGCGGATGACGGTGTCCTTCTTCTGCGTCGTGGTGGCGAGGAACTCGGGGATGCCGACGAGCTGGCCCTCGTGCAGCACGACGTCGTGCACGTTGCCGTGCACCACGAACAGCGACGCCTCGTTGCGCAGGTAGCGGTGGCGGATTTCCTCGGCCCAGGCGGGAAACGGCATTTACATCGTCTTCTGGCCCACTTTGGCCGCGCGCGCCGCCTGCAGGCGCTCCCACTCGGCTTTCGCGGTCACGTCCCCCGTCTGCGCGCGCAGGGCCGCCAGGCGCGCGTCGAGGTCGCTCTGGCCGAGCTCCTTGTTGAGGTTGGCCTGGGCGATCGTGTTCTTGATGTGCTCGCGCACGTTGTCGAGCGCCTTGACGTCCGCCTCGACCGACAGACCGTCGAGCTGCTCCTGGATGCGCAGGCGCGCCTGCGCCGACGCCATCTTGGCCAGCATGCTGTCCTTCTCGGCCTTGAGCTTCTTGATCTCGCCCTGCACCTGCATGAGCGACGCCTTGGCCGACTCCGCGTCCTTCAGCGCCGACTCCTGCTCCCCCTTGAGGTCCGTCACCTCGGTCTGGAGCGCGGTCTGCTTCTGGATGAGGACCATGCCGAGGTCGGCCTGGTTGGTCTCGACGGCCGTATTCAGGTCGCCGGAGATCTGCGCCAGCTCCTTCTCCTTGTCGGCGAGGCGCATCTGGATCTCCTCGCGGCGACGGATGATCGCGGCGGTCGCCTTCTTGAGCTGGGTGTACTTCTCGATCATCGAGTTGATCGCGTTCTCGTAGGCGATCTCGGGATGCTCCTTCTCGACGTCCGAGATCCAGATCGACAGGAACCCGCGCCACAGGTTCTTCAGGCGCGCAAAGAAACCTCCACCAGCCATGGCTTTCTCCTTGGGCGAAAGTGCGGCTGAAATGTATCAGGGGAGCAGCGCGTCGGGAAGGGGCACGGCCAGGAGGTCGCGCGGCTCGAGCTTGTGGAGGCCGCCGGCGTACGCGCGGGCGCGGGCGAGGAGGGCCCGCTGGCCGCCGGGCGACGCGAGCCACCGGCGGAGCGCGCCCACCAGCGCCGCCGGCGTCCCCTCGCGCGGATAGATGCCGTGGAACAGGTTCAGGTGGACGGCGCCGTCGTTCTCCAGCACGGCGACGCGCGCGCGCGCCATGTAGCCGACGAGGATCGGCGCCGGCGCGACGTCCTCCACGCGCCACCACGGATCGCGCGTGCGGCACAGGTACCGCTCGGGCACGCCCGCCTCCTCGCCGCGGCGGAGGTACGCGCGCACCGCCGCGGACAGGCGGCGGGCGCGGAACAGCCAGCGCGGCGTCGGGTCGCGCGGCGAGGCGATGCAGCGCACCAGGCAGGCGGGTGGCAGCCGGTGCGCGCGCGCCTCCCCGTCGGTGAGGACGAAGAAGCGGTTCGCCCCGGTGGCCACGCCGCGGCGCACGCGAAAGAACCGCGCCAGCGGGACGCCCTCCGCCGCGCGGCGCGGGCGCGCCACGCCGCCGGCGGCGACGGCGGCGAGCCACTCGGCGCGCGTGAGGCCGTCGGCCTCGCGGCACGGGCCGGGCGACGCCTCGAGGAGAATCGCCGCGGCGGTGGTCAAGACGCCCGGGAACACCTGCTCCTCCGCGCGAACCGCCAGCAGCGCGCGCAGCCAGCCGCGCGCGCGCAGACACGCCAGCACCCCTTCGCCGTAGCGCGCGCGCAGCCATTCCGCGCCGGTGAGGAACGCGGCGCGCCCGCCGGGGGCGAGGAGCTCCAGCGCGCGCAGGAGGAAGTACACGTGCGTCCCCGACAGGCGGGACACGCGCACGCCGAAACGCGCGCCCAGACGCGCCGCGACCTCGTCCTTGTAGGCGCGCGCCAGGTAATGGTGGCGCACGTAGGGCGGGTTGCACAGGATCGCGTCGAACGCGCGGCCGGCGAGCACCGTCGGGTCGAGGAAATCGCCGACGACGACCTCGGCGGGGAAGTTGCCGAGGGCCTCGGGATCGATCTCGACGCCGGTGACGCGCACGTCGGGGAGGAGCCGCCGCGCCGCGCGCGCGAACGCGAACGATCCGGCGCCCGGCTCGAGGAGCGTGCGCGGGCCCGCGTCGGCCACCCAGGCGGCGAGCGCCGCGGCCGCGGGGGGCGGCGTCGCCACCTGACCGAGCGCGCGCTTGCCCGTCGCGGCGCGGAAGCCCATGCGGATCAGCCGCGCGCCGCGGCCAGCGGCAGGCGGCGGCGGAGGACGCGGCGCTCGACGTGGTCGAGGAGCCACACGGCTTCGCGACCGAACACGCCCGCCACCGCCTCGCGCCCGAGACGGTACACCGTCGGACCGCCAGGCTCGCCGGCGCACGAGTAGCGGTGAAAGTCGTCGGAGAACCCGAGCGCCGCCTCGCCGAACGCGAGCGGATAGAGACGGCACACCGCCGGCTTGATCTCCTCCGGCTCGAAGCCGTAGAGCAGCGCGGCGCGATGCAGCGCGCACCCGCGCGCGTCGTGCTGGAGGAACACGCACCCGGAGGCCTCGTCCTCGCCGGCCATCCCCGTCCGCACCGCCCACCCCGACGGGAACTCGTCGTCCTCCTCCGGCTCCATCGGCAGCCACCAGCGCGCCGGGTCCTTCCACCTAGGGTGAAGCACCGAGGCCACCTCCGCCGCGCGCCTCAGGATAGCGTCCTTCTCGCCCAGGTCGATGTCGGCCCCGTGCTGGCAGCAGGCGTCGGGGAGGGAGCGGTCGCTCTCGTCGCGGCAGCGACAGCGGTGGGCCATGCAATCCGGGGCAAATCGAGTCAGGAAGATGTCGGGGTCCACCCAGCGCACCCGCCGATGCCCGACCTCGATGAATCGATCCATGTCGCCTCGTTCCCACCGTAGCAAGCACATCTGACATAATTCGAGCATGTCGTTCCGCCAGCTCTTCGACACGGCGTCCTGGAGCTACAGCTACCTCCTCTGGGACGAGGCGACGCGCGACGCGGTGCTCATCGACGCGGTCCTCGAGCAAGTCGACCGCGACGTCCGCATCATCGAGGAGCTGGGGCTGCAACTTCGTTACGCGCTCGACACACACGTGCACGCCGATCACGTGACCGCCGCGTCCAAGCTGCGGGAACGGCTCGGCTGCCGGCTGGTCGCGAGCCGCGAGGGCGGCGGACCGTGCAACGACATCCTCGTCGGGGAGGGGGACGAGATCCGGTTCGGCGGCCGCGGCCTCGGGGTCCTCGCCACGCCGGGCCACACGTCGGGGTGCGTGACCTACGTCCTGCCCGACCGGGTGTTCACCGGCGACGCGCTCATGGTGCGGACGTGCGGCCGCACCGACTTCCAGGGGGGCGACGCCGGCACGCTGTACGACTCCATCACGACCAAGCTGTTCGTGCTGCCCGACGAGACGCTCGTGTTCCCCGCGCACGACTACACCGGGCAGACGGCCACCAGCATCGGCGAGGAAAAGCGCCACAACGTCCGTCTGGCGGGGCGGTCGCGCGAGGCGTTCATCGAGCTCATGGCGAACCTCAACCTGGCGCTGCCGAAGAAAATCCGGGAGGCGGTCCCCGCCAACCTCGCGTGCGGGTGCCCATGAACAAGACCATCCAGCGACTCCGCGTCCGCGCCGGCGGGGCGCTGATCGAGGGCGTGTCGTCCGCGCTGGCGCGGCTCGGGCGCCTGCACCCGCGCGCCAACCCGGCCCGCCACGGCGTCGAGGTCCTGCGCGACATCCCCTACCGCGCCGGCGGGGCCGAGGCCCACACGCTCGACGTCTATCGACCGGTGCGCCGCGACGGCCGGCGGCCCGTCGTGCTGTACGTCCACGGCGGCGCGTTCCGCATCCTGTCCAAGGACACCCACTGGATAATGGGCCTGGCGTTCGCCCGGCGCGGCTACGTCGTGTTCAACATCAACTACCGGCTGGCGCCGCGCCACAAGTTCCCCGCCGCGCTGGAGGACGCCTGCGAGGCCTACGCCTGGGTCGTGGAGAACGCGGCCCGGTTCGACGGCGACGCGGGCCGGCTCATCCTCGCCGGCGAGTCCGCCGGTGCCAACCTCGCGACCGCCCTCGCCCTGTGCGCGGCCTACCGCCGGCCCGAGCCGTTCGCCGCGACGGTGTTCGACAGCGGCGTGTCCCCCGTCGCGGTGATCCCCGCCTGCGGAATCCTGCAGGTGACCGACCCCGGGCGATTCGAGCGCCGCAAGGGCCTGCCGCCGTGGGTCGCCGACCGGATTTACGAGACGAGCCGCGGTTACATCGGCGGCGTCGCCGGCAACCTGGATCTCGCCGACCCGCTCGTGGTGCTCGAGCGCGGCGACCCGCCCGATCGGCCGCTGCCGCCGTTCTACACGTTCGTGGGCACGCGCGACCCGCTGCTCGACGACACGCGCCGCCTCCACGCCGCGCTGACGCGCCTGGGGGTGCGCTCCGAGGTGCGCTACGTCCCGGGCGAGCCCCACGCGTTCCACGCCATGGTGTGGCGTCCGACCGCGGCGGCCACCTGGCGCGACAAGCTTCAGTTCCTCGACGAGATCATTTCGCCGCGAGCAGAGCCTGCCGGATGATCGAGGCGGGCCGCGCCCCCTCGAACTTCTGCTCCCCCACCCAGAACACCGGCGCGACGCCGGCGATGCCGGCGGACTCGGCGTCGCGGAGGTCCGCGGCGATGCGCTCGTCGGGGCGCTTGGACGCGATGCACTCACGATACCGGGCCATATCCAGGCCGAGGTTGGCGGCGAGCTTCTCGCACCCGTCGGCGTCGATGTCGTCGGGCGGCGCCGAGAACAGCGCCTCGGCCATCTCGTCGGCCTTCCCCTGCTCCTCGCCGCAGCAGGCGGCGCGCGCCGCGTCCATGGCGTTCTTGTGGAGCGTGACGAGCGGGTTGTGCTTGCGCACTACGCGCACCGCGCCGCTGAACTGCGCCACCGCGTCCTTGATCTCCTGGTGCAGGCGCCGGCAGTAAGGGCACTCGAAGTCGACGAACTCGACGACGGTCACCCACCCCGGCTTCGCCTCGCGCGCCACGACGGGGGGATAGGCGGGCGCGACGACGGCCTGCGCCGGCGGGGCCGGCTTGGCGACGACGCGCTCCACGGCGAAGGGCGCCGCGGCGGCGAGCACGCCGAGCGCCGCCAGCGTGCTGCGCGCCGACGAGGTCACCGCCGCCCGGTCGTCGCGCGCGGCGAGCGCGAGCACGTAGAGGAGGATCGCGGAGGCGTCGGCGCCCATGCAGTAGGGGCAGACGGCTTTGATGACGAACAGCTGGAGCGAGATGAACGACACGGCGGCGAGCGCGCCCGCGCCCGCCCAGTAGACGAGCAGTCGGCGCGCGGGCCACGCCGCGAGGACCAGCGCCAGCGTGAAGAACGCCACGCCGAACGCGGGCGTGGGGATGCCCAGGAAGCTCGCCCAGCGCGACTGGCGGACGAGCCCGCAGCCGGCGGCGGCGTCGCAGAAGACGGGCAGCGGGCGGAGATAATCGACGAGCATCATCGAGCTCACGGCGAGCCCGACGAGGTTGACGATGCGGAGGAGGAGACGGGTCACGCGCTAAGGATAGCGCGGAACGGGCGGGCTACTTCCTACTGTACGGTGCCGGTGAGGCGCGCGTTGGCGTAGGCGGTGTAGCCGCGCACCATGATGTAGTACGTGCTGGCCGCGCCCGCCGGGGCGACCGCAGTGCAGGTCTCGGTCGCGCCGGTGCCGAAGTACGGGCGGCAATCCCACAGGAGCGTCGTCGGCTTGGCGTTGCGGCGCGTGTAGAGGTCCGCGTCCCCGCTGAAGCCGCTGATCGTCACCGTGACCGTCTTGCCCGCCGCCACGTTCGAGATCTTCCAGAACTGCTGCGAGCCCAGCGCCCCGCTCAGGCCGCTCACCCCGCCCGCCGGCAGCTCGGGCGTGTTGTCCGTGGCGGTGCCGTACGTCGCCGTCACCTTGACGCCCTTGGGCGAGGCATAGCCATAGATTCCGACGTGCCAGGTCGCGGCGAAGCCGCTGGTGATCGTGATGCTCTCGCTCGTCGTCGAGCCCTCCGATGCGCCGTCGTTGACGGTCGTCGTCGGGTCGGCGTTGCGGCGCACGTACAGGTCCGCGTCGCCGGAGATGCCGGTGGTCACGAACGTCAGGCTGGTGGCGGTCGACGGCACTGTGAACGTGTAGTAGTGCCACTGGCCCGTCGCGAGGTCCGGGGTCACGGCCGTCGCCACGCCGTTCTGCAGGACGTCGCCTCCCGGAGGCGGCGGCGTACCGGTCGAATAGCTGCCCTTGAGCGTGACGCCGCTGTATGCCGCGTAGGCGTTCAGCATCACGAAGTAATCGCCGGTCTGCGCCGTGGCGATGTTGCACGTCTCGTTGTTGCCGGTGAGGTACGGACGGCAGTCGTAGCTCGTGAGCGTCGGCTGCGCGCCGAACTTGACGTAGAGGTCCGCATCGCCGGTGCCGCCCGAGATCTGGAACGACAGGTTCGTCGCGCCCGACGGCACGCTGAGCTTGAAGAACTTCTGCCCGTTCAGGCTGTCGGACAGCCCGGTGACCGGGACGCCGTTCTGCAGCACGGTCGTCGTCGGGGGCGGCGGCGGGGTCTGCGCCCCCACGCCCACGGCCTGCCAGGCCTTGGTCGTCGCGTCGGCCTCGGTGGCGCCGTAGAGTTGCTGGGCGGCACTGATGAACGCGTTCGCCGCCTGCGCGTAGGTCACGCTCGGGGTGAGGATGTCGACCTGCGCCTTGTAGAAGATGCGAATCGCCTTGTCGATGCCGAGCGCGGGCACCACGACGCTGCTCTTGCCGCGCGGGTGGGTGCCGCCCTGGCTGAGGAGGTAGAACGCCAGGTTGGCGATGCCGGAGCTGTAGTGCACGTCGAGGTTCCCCACGCCCGAATACCAGAAGTCGGCGGAATTGCCGTCGGCGGCCGGATCGTTCATGAGGCGGAGATAGGGCGGGAGGATTTGCTCGCCCACTTTCCAGGTGTTGGCGGACACGGCGAGGGTCCCGGTCTTGCCGCCGTCCACGAACGCCTCGGTGGCCGCGCCGAAGATGTCCGACAGCGCCTCGTTGAGGCCGCCGGACTCGCCCGAGTAGACGAGCCCGGACTCGCGCTCGGTCACGGCGTGGGTGAGCTCGTGGGCCGTCACGTCGACCGCGCGGGCGAGCGGGAAGCAGTTCTGCGCCGTGTTGCCGTCGCCGTAGACCATCTGCGTCGAGTTCCAGAACGCGTTGCAGTAGTTCACGGAGTAGTGGACGCTGCTCTTCAGCTGGGCGCCCGCGTTGTCGTAGGAGTCGCGCGTGAAGTGCTCGTGGTAGAACTCCCACGTGTCGCCCGTGTTGTCGTAGGCGGCATTGACGTCGACGTCGGTCGTGGCCGCCTGGCCCTCGGAGCGCTTCAGCGTGCCGGGCAGGCTGGTGCCGTTGTTGGCGCTGTAGACCGCGCGGTTCTCGGCAAAGTAGATCTGGGGATGGGTCGCGACGAGGTTGCCCGTCGCGACGTCGACGTAGACCTTGTCGCGCACCGGGTCGGCGCCGCGGAAGCCCTCGGCGATCGTCTCGTAGGCCTTGTACATCTGCCCGTCGGGGTTGAGGAGGTAGACCATGCGCGCGCTCGACGTCAGCATGCCGGCGTAGCGCGGGTCCTGGCCGACGCGGGAGAGGGCCTCGCTGGCGCCGATGCCGGTCTTGGCCTGGGCGACGGCGAGGTCGCCGCGGGCGGTGCCGTTCACGAGGTAGATGGAGCCCTTGATGTCGACGTGGACGATGAGATCGCCGCCGACGACGTCGAGGCCGTCCTGGACCTGGCGGTAGCGGAAGTGGCGGTAGCCCTGGTCGTCGGTGTGAAGGCTGCTGAGGATGAGGTTCGACGACGCGAGCCGGAAGGGGGCGATGACTGCCGCCAGCTGCGGGCGGATCGCCAGGTCCGCCGCGGCTCGGTTGTCATCCTGGGTTGCGCCCACGCGACCCATGTCGCCGACGATGAACGTGGGCACGCCATCGTTCGTCGTGGCCACGACCTGGGCCTCCGGCAGCGCGACGACGGCGGCCGCGATGTCGGGAGGCAACGCGGACGCGCCTGGGTCTTTGGGGGTGGCACTCGGTTCGTCGCCCGCTCCGGCGCACGAGATCAAGAGAGCCGTGAATCCTACGCCCAACAGGTTCCGGAACAGCTGACGACGCATGCTCACCTCCGGGAACGCGGGTAACGAGGAACCACCAACCCAATCCCCCTCAGGACGCGCGCGCCTCCCTTGTGCGAGTACCGTGCCGCTCTATCGAAGTCGCGAAATGGACGATATGTAGGATTCCGTGGGAACTCTCACACCAGAAAAGGAATCGATGCGAAATTCTTTTTCCTACTTCAGTGGTTAGGGTCGGAAAAAGCGTACAGTCCACAACTTAGTGGGTAATCTCAGGATATGGTGGTTGTACCAATTACCTGTGAGCGAGCGCCGTTCAGCACCGGTTAGCCTGGGGGTTTTGTCCTCATGTGGGGGGGAGACCCCCACCCGTATCCTACCTAACTAGCCGAAATGAGTAGTATGTTATCTCATTACAGAAGAGTATAAGTCGGGAGTTGTGAGATAAGGTGGATACCTGCCCCATGCAGACGTCCGACCGTTCTGCGTGCTAAGGCATGGCCATGCGGCTTGGAACTCTGCGCGCGGGGGGGCGGGACGGCAGCCTGGCGGTGGTCCGTTCCGACGGCCTCGCGTACCGGCGCGCGAATCGATATCCCACCCTTCAATCCGCCCTCGATGATTGGTCGAATGCCGAGCCGATCCTGCTCGAATGCGCCCGCTCGCTCGACGACGGGATGGTCGACGGGACGCCGCTGTCGACCGCGGCGCTCGCGCCGCCGCTGCCGCGGGCGTTCGAGTGGGTCGACGGCTCCGCGTTCCTGAACCACGTGCGCCTGGTGCGGCGCGCGCGCGGCGCCGAGCCTCCCCCGACGCTCGAGACCGATCCGCTCGTCTACCAGGGCGGCTCGGGCGTCCTCCTCGGTCCCACCGACGACATCGTCCTCGCCGACGAGGCGTGGGGGCTCGACTTCGAGTCCGAGGTCGTCGTGTACCTCGGCGACGTCGCGCAGGGGACTCGCGCGGCGGACGCGGAGGGCGCGATCCGGCTGGTCGGCATCGCCAACGACATCACGCTGAGGAACCTCGTCCCCGACGAGCTCGCAAAGGGCTTCGGCTTCTTCCAGTCGAAGCCGGCGACGGCGTTCGGGCCGTTCGCGGTCACGCCCGACGAGCTCGGCGACGCATGGCGCGAGGGCCGGCTCCACCTCCCGGTGCGGTCGATCTACAACGGCGAGCTCGCCGGCGATCCCCACGCGGGACCCGAGATGCACTTCTCGTTTCACGACCTCATCGCCCACGTGGCGCGCACGCGCGCGTTCACCGCGGGCACGATCCTCGGCAGCGGTACGGTCTCGAACGCGGATCGCGCCCGGGGCGTGTCCTGCCTCGCCGAGCGCCGTATGATCGAGATCATCGACACCGGCAAGCCGCGGACGCAGTTCATGGCGGCCGGGGACACGATCGCGATCGAGGTCCTCACCGCCGAGGGACGCAGCGTCTTCGGCCGCATCGAACAGCGGGTGGTCAAGCCATGAAACTCTACAGCCACTACCAGAGCTCGTCGGCGTGGCGCGTGCGGGTCGCGCTCCACTACAAGCAGATCCCCTTCGAGTACGTGGCGGTGAACCTCGCCAAGGGCGAGCAGCACAGCGACGCGCACCGCGCGCGGAGCCCGATGTCCAAGGTGCCCGTGCTCGAGCTCGACGACGGGCGCCTGTTGACCGA
>DATFWE010000081.1:0-77905 GCA_035259575.1 Haliangiales bacterium | reverse complement strand
ATGCTCGACACGGCGTGGGCCGGGAAAGGCCGTGGCCGGAGAGGGCGCAGTCAAGGGCGCTCTCGGCGTCTGCAAAGAAGAACCGGAGGGAGGACAATCTCATGAGGGGATCGGGCGGCACGGGGCCTAAACAACCTCGGGTCGTTACGGATCCGCGTACGGAGCAAGGCCCTGAAGGCGGGGGCACGTTTCTGGAGCCCATGGGTAAAACTGAGGGCAGGGAGCGGGCTTGAACGTCACGAGGGCAACGGCGAGCGACGAGCTCGTGCGGCTGTGCGCGGGGGAAAGCCCCTGAAGAGAGAACCCCGGACGTGGCAGCGGGGTGAAACAAACCCGCAAGGCCGGTGGAGGAGGAAGCCGTCGAGGACGTGCGAAACGTCGCGGGCGGAACGCTGCGGACTTGGGACGTCCGCAGCCTGGATGGGGCAACCCATCCGGTGGTGGACTCCTCCGGCTGAAGTCGCGAAGGGGGCAGAACCCCAAGGGAGGTGCCCGGCGCCGGGAGGCGACGGGCGGGCGGTCTCTGAGAACTCTGAGGAGGAACGAAGCGCACGAGAGGATAGACCCACGGCGAAAGTCTTGGGGGACGGCAGCGGCAGGAAGACCGCGAAGGCGACCCGGAAACGGCAACGCCAGGGCGGGATCAGGCAACCCAATGAGCCTGGCACTCCGCTGCTCACAACACTCTGAAGCGCGCGCAACCTCGCGAGAGATGGCCGACGCGTCGGCGACGATGCGGCGGCTACGGGGACTTGTCTCACGCCTTCGAAGGGGAAGCTGGAAGCCAGGCGATCCATTTGGGTCGCCGATCGGCTTTTTCGGAGCCGCCGCCCTCCGCCTGCCCCTGAGCCCGGCGGCTACTTGAGGATGTCGAGGTACTTCGGCTCGGCCTCCGCCGGGACGAGCGTGAACACGCCCCCGGCGTCGGCCGTGACTTTCGCGCCGTCCTTCGTCTTGGCGACCTTGTAGGTGCCCTTCTTCAGGAACACGGTGCACGACTTCTGCTCCGTGCTCACCTTGGCGCGGTCGCCCTCCTTGCCGCGCGTGAGCGTGACGAAGCCGGAGTCGGCGGAGGCGTCGTCCGGGATCGTGTACGACGCATCCTTCCAGGTGACGCCGACGGTCACCGTCGCGCTGCAGGCGACGAAGCGGTCGGCGTCCTTGGTCTTGTGGACCACCTGGACGCGCGCCGACACCTTGCCGCCGCCGTAGGCCAGGAGGTAGCGCGCCCACACCGTCTCCGGCGCCTTGAGCAGATCCGCGGCCGGCCTGTCGTCCACCTTGGTGACCTCGAAGAGACCTTCGATCGGCTCGGCCTTGGCCGCGCCGGCCGTCGCAACGCAGATGAGCAGCAGCACGCAGAGGGCTCGCGTCATGGGCGAGCATTATAGGTCAAGCTGCCGACTTGAGGTTCTCGCGGTAGAACCGCTCGAGCTCGGCCATGAGCTCGGCGCGGTCCCGCCCGGCCGTGGCGATCGGCCGGCCGAACGTCACGCGCACCGTCTTGCCCTTGGCGATCGCGCGCGTCTTCGGGGGGAGGATCGCGAACGCGCCGTCGATGCACAGCGGCACGATCGGCGTCTCGGTCTCCTGGGCGAGGAAGAACCCGCCCTTCTTGAGCGGGCCGAGCGCGCCGGTGCGGCTGCGCGTCCCCTCCGGCGCGATCCATACGTTCACGCCGCGGTGGATCGCCTCTGCCGCCTCGCGCAGGCTCGCGATGGCGCTGTCCCGGTTCCCGCGATCGATGCAGATCATCCCCGACTCGCGCAGCGCTCGCCCGAACACCGGGATCGCGTAGAGCTCCTTCTTGGCGATGAAGCGCAGCGAGCCGGGCACGAGCGAGCAGGCGATGGGGACGTCGAAATGGCTCTGGTGGTTGCTCATGACGACGTACGTCCGCGCCCAGTCGACGGCGTCGCGGCCATGTACGTCGAGGTGCACGTCCGCCCGATCGAGGAGCTTGCGCGCCCACGACCTCAGGCGAGAGTCCACCTTTTCCCGGGTGAGGCGGCCCGTCCAGGCATCGATCACGGTAGGGAGCGAGATCCTGAACGTTTCGAACACGATCGCCACGGCGTCGATCACCCCCTCATGCTAGCATCCACCTCGCATCCGGGAGGTGCGCATGTTCGTGGGAAGGGTCGCCATCGTGAGGTTGTGTGCGGGGGTCATCGCCATCGGAGCCTGCACGGAAGAGGACACGCCGTCTCCCGCGGCCGCGGCCAAGGAAACGCTCAAGCCCGCGTGGCGCAAGGTGGAGACGCCCGTGCCGGTGGGCAAGAAGCTCAAGTGCGCCCAGCTCCTCAATGCGGAGCAGGCGTCGGCAGCCGTCGGCCGCCAGATCGAGATCAAGGACGAGTCCGGCCGCGATCCGGAGGCCACCGCGGTGTGCCGGCTCATGACCGTCGGCAAACCCCCGTCGGAAAGGGAACAGGAGCGCATGCTGGCCAAGAACCAGGCGCTCGGGCTGCTCCCGGGCGATGAGCTGTGCCAGGTCTCCCTCTACTGCTGGTCCACCTACACCGTCCCCGATCTGAAAAAGAAGTGCGAGGAGAAGAAGGAGGCCCCGTCCACCGAGATCGGCGCCCTGTCGTGCGTCCAGGAGGTGAAGGCGGGGGACAAGATCCGCTACAACCTCACGATCCTCGACGACGACACGCGTTGCAAGATCGTGATCCACTCCGGGCCCGGCGTGACCGATCTCCCCACTACCAAGACGTGCGCCAAGTTCGCGGTCGACCAGATCACGACCGAAGATATCAAATCCAACCCGTGATCCCGGCGAACCCCCGCCGCGCCCTTGCCCTCGTCCTCGCGCTCGGCGCTGGCTCCGCGTCGGCGGGCGCGCTCGATCGGGTCAAGGCGCGCGGCGAGCTCCTGTGGGGCGGCGACATCCAGGGCGGCGAGCCCTACGCCTACGAGGACGCGAACGGAAAGCTCGTCGGGTTCGAGGTGGACATCGCGGACGCGCTCGCGCGCCGCCTGGGCGTGCGCGCGCGCTTCGTCCAGGTGGCCTGGTCGAGCCTGGTCCCGGCGCTCGAGCGCGGCGACTACGACATCGCGATGAACGGGCTGGAGCTGACGCCCGATCGCCACGAGCGGCTCCTCTTGTCGCGCCCGTATTACCTCTACGCCGAGACCCTGGCGGTGCGCCGCGGATCGCCGCTGCGCTTCTTCGACCTCCGCGGCAAGCGTGTCGGCACGCTCAACCAGACGTACGCGTTCGACCTCCTGCGCGGCCTGGGCGTGGAGCCGATCCTCTACGAGGGCACGCAGGAGCCGTACCAGGACCTGGTCGCCGGCCGCATCGACGCCGTGCTCATGGACAACATCATCGCCGACCGCTACGGCTGCCCGATGCCGGGGGTCGAGTGCATCGTCGGCGACGGCGCCATCGGCGCCTACGTGATCGGCATGCGCAAGGGCGACCGCGACCTCTACGACGCGGTCGACGCGGCGCTCGGCGACATGCAGAAGGAGGGCGAGCTCCGCGCGATCCTCACCAAGCACCGCCTGTGGGACGCCCGCCAGGAAGGCGCCCGCCCGGCCCTAGGGATGCCGGCGCCGGCGCCCAAGCGCCGCGCGTTCGACGTGACCCAGGCGTGGTTGTTCCTCCAAGGGGCGGGGGTGACGCTCGTTCTATCGGTGCTGTCGTTCGCGCTCGCGATGATCCTCGGCGGCGTGCTGGCGGTCGCGCGCGTGTACGGGCCGGCGCCGGTGCGGGGGGCGGCCGCGGCCTACGTCGAGATCTTCCGCGGCACGCCGGTGCTGCTCCAGCTCTACGTCCTCTACTTCGCGCTGGCGCCGATCCTGCGCCTCGACGCGTTCACCGCCGCGGTGCTGGGGCTGGGTTTCAACTACGCCGCCTACGAGGCGGAGATCTACCGCGGGGCGCTGCTCGCCCTGCCGCGCGGGCAGACCGAAGCGGCGAGCGCGCTCGGCCTGTCGACGGCGCAGACGCTGCGCCACGTGCTCGTGCCCCAGGCTTTCCGGCTGGCGCTGCCGCCGATGACGAACGACTTCGTCGCGCTGCTCAAGGACTCGTCGGTGGTGAGCGTCATCACCGTCGTCGAGCTGACCAAGCGAATGACGATCGCCGGCGTGGACCTGAACGACTGGATCGTCCCCGGCGTCGCCTGCGCGGCGCTCTACTTCGGCATGAGCTTCCCCCTGTCGCGGCTCGCCCAGAGCCTGGAGCGGAGGCTGAAGCGATGAGGCCCGCGAGCGGCGGCGAGGGAGCGCGCGACCCTGGAGCGAGGCGGCGCCGAGCGACTTGGAGCGCCGAGCCGGCGCGAGCGGGCCGTATACAATGATCGCCATCAAGGGCCTGAAGAAGCGCCACGGCGGCCGCGAGATCCTCCGCGGCATCCACGCCGACGTGGGCACGGGCGAGACGATCGCCATCGTCGGCCCGTCGGGCGGGGGCAAGTCGACGCTGCTGCGCGCGCTCAACTACCTCGAGCCGTTCGACGAGGGAACGGTCGACATCGCCGGCGTCACGCTGCGTCCGGGCCTCCACGCGCGCGAGCCCCTGCGGCGCCTGCGCACCGCCGTGGGAATGGTGTTCCAGCAGTTCCACCTCTTCCCCCACCTCACGGCGCTCGAGAACATCACGCTGGCGCCACGCCTGGTCCGCCGGCAGCCCGCCGCCGAGGCCGCCCGCGACGCGCAGGCGTTGCTCGAGCGGGTGGGCCTGGGGGAGCGCGGCGGCGCCTATCCCGCGGAGCTGTCGGGGGGACAGCAGCAGCGCGTGGCGATCGCGCGGGCGCTCGCGGTCAAGCCGGAGGTGCTGCTGTTCGACGAGCCGACGAGCGCGCTCGACCCGGAGATGCGCGACGAGGTGCTGGCGGTGATGCAGGAGATCGCCGGCGCGGTCACGATGATCGTCGTCACGCACGAGATGCACTTCGCCAAGGACGTCGCCCACCGCGTGTGGGTCATGGACGGCGGGGTCATCGTCGAGGACGGACCGCCGGCGCAGGTCGTGGAAGCCCCCAAGAGCGACGTGGCGCGCGAATATTTCAAGCGTTTCCGGCAGGGACGGTGATATAGAAACGCGTGGACTTCTTTCACCAGATCCTGGAGGTCATCCGCAATCCCGGGGAGGCCATCCAGTGGGGCGGATACATCGCGCTCGCCCTGATCGTGTTTCTCGAGACGGGCGCGATGGTGTTCTTTCTGCCGGGGGATTCGCTGCTCGTGACCGCGGGGTTCTATGCGGCGAGCGGCCACCTCAACATCGCGTTTCTCAATCTGCTCCTCATCCCGTGCGCGGTGCTGGGCGACGCGACCTCCTACTGGATCGGCAAGAAGACCGGGCCGCTCCTGTTCAACAAACCCAAGTCGCGCCTGTTCCGGCCGGAGCACGTCGACGCGGCGCACCGGTTCTACGAGCGCCATGGCGGCAAGGCCATCATCCTGGCGCGGTTCATGCCGATCGTGCGCACGTTCGTGCCCGTCGTGGCCGGCGTGGCGCAGATGACCTACCGCCGGTTCGCGTCGTTCAACGTGATCGGCGGCGCCGCGTGGGTGCTGTCGATGACGCTGCTGGGATTCTTCCTGGGGACCGCATTCCCGGGTCTGGTCAAGAACATCGAGCTGGTGATCCTGGCGGTGGTGCTCGTGTCGATCTCGCCGGGGATCATCGAGTGGCTGAAGGCGCGCCGCCGGGCGCGGCGGGCCGCGCCGGCGGAGAAAGCCTGAGTGACCGCTACTCCTCCTGCCCGAACTTCCTCACGTCCTCCGGCCCTTCCCTCAGCGCCACCTTCTCCGTGCCCTGGACCGCCTGGCGGATCTGCTCGACCACGTCGGGATTGGCGAGAGTGGTGATGTCCCCCGTGTCGAGCGTGTTGGAGATCGCGGCGAGCACGCGGCGCATGATCTTCCCGGACCGCGTCTTGGGCATGTCCGCGACGATGTGCACCGTCCTGGGCCGAGCGATCTTGCCGATCATGGTGTCGATCGTGGCTATCACCTTGTCCTTGATCTCCTTCGACGGGGTGAACCCCGGCTTCAGCGCGACGTAGATCTCCGGCACGCGACTCTTGATCTCGTCCACCACCGGCACCACGGCGGCCTCGGCGACCTCCGGAACCGTGAGGCACGCCGACTCGATCTCCTTCGTCCCCAGGCGATGCCCCGCCACGTTGATGACGTCGTCCACACGACCCAGGATGCGGAAGTAGCCGTCGGCGGCGAGCACGGCTCCGTCTGACGCGAAGTAGGGCCAGTCGCGCCAGTCCTTGCTCTTCGGGTTCTTGCAGTACTTGGTGTAGTACTGCTGCACGAAGCGCTCGCGGCCGCCCCAGATGGTCTGCATGATCCCCGGCCAGGGGTTCCGGATGCAGATGTTGCCCGCCCGCCCGGTTCCCGCGCCTACCTCCTGGCCCTGCTCGTCATAGATCACCGGGTAGATGCCGGGCATCCCCGGTCCCGCGCTGCCCGGCTTCATCGCGTCGAGCGCGGGCTTGGTGCTGCACAGGAATCCGCCGTTCTCCGTCTGCCACCAGGTGTCGACGATCACCGCCTCGCCCTTTCCGACCGTCTGGTAGTACCACCGCCACACCTCGGGCTCGATCGGCTCCCCCACCGTGGTCATGTGCTTGAAGTGGTAGTTGTATTTCTTGGGCTCGTCGGGGGCCGCCTTGCGCAGCATGCGGATCGCGGTCGGCGAGGTGTGGAAGATGTTGACGTCGAGGCGTTCCGCGATGCGCCACGCCCGCGCGGCGTCCGGGTAGTTCGGCACGCCTTCGTACACGATCGACGTCGCCGCGAGCGCGAGCGGTCCGTACACGATGTACGAGTGGCCCGTGATCCAGCCGATGTCGGCCATGCACCAGTACACGTCCTCCGGGTGGATGTCCTGGATGTACTTCGACGTCCCCGTCACGTAGGCGAGGTAGCCGCCGGTGCGGTGCTGGCAGCCCTTGGGCTTGCCCGTCGTGCCGCTCGTGTACATGAGGAACAGCGGCGCCTCCGCATCCATGGGCACGGGATCGACGCGCTTGCCGCGTTGGTCCTCGAGGAGCTCGTCGATGAAGAAATCGCGACCCTTCACCATGGGCGCGGCGGAGGAGTACTTCCCCGGATGACGCCGCCACACGAGGACCTTGTCGATCTTCTGGCCTTCCTTCTCCGCGGCGGCGACCGCGATCTCGCAGGATCCTTTGTGATCGATCAGCTTGCCGCCGCGATAGTAGCCGTCCATGTAGATGAGCACGCGGCTGCCCGAGTCGGCCGCGCGCAGCCCGCACGCCTCGCCGCTGAACCCGCCGAACACCACGGAATGGACCACGCCCAGGCGCGCGCAGGCCAGCATGGTGATCGGCAGCTCGGCGGTCATGGGCATGTGGATGGTGACGCGCTCCCCGGCCTTCAGCCCCGCGAAGTCGCGCAGCACCGCGGCGAGCTCGTTCACGCGGACGTACAGCTCCTGGTACGTCACCGCCATCGGAGGCTCGCCCTCGGGCTCGGGGACGAAGATCAGCGCGGCCTTGTTCTTGTGCTTCGCCAGGTGGCGATCCACGCAATTGTAGGCGGCGTTGATCTTGCCGCCCACGAACCATTTCCAGAACGGCGGGTCGTTCGTGTCGAGCACGGTGTGCCAGCGCTCGTACCAGGTGAGCATGTCGGCATATTCTTCGAAGCACTTGGGGAAGTTCTTCTCGGCGAAGCGCTCGTTGACGGCGGCATCCGCGAGGTTGGCTTGAGCGACGAACTTCGGCGACGGCCGGTACGTCTCCTCTTCCTTCCAGTGAACGGCGATCTGGCCCTCGGTGGTTTCGGCGACCTTCGCTGGGGTCTTGGTGTCCGCCATGGATCTGCCTCCGTGGCCCGTAGTGTGCTCCAGATCGGGGGACGTGTGTCGGGTTTACTGGCTCGCTGCCTTCAGGATCTCCTCGACCCGACCGAGCGAGCGCACCACCGGCTCGCCGTGCCACGACGGCGCCGGGAACGGATCCGCCCAGCGTGCGCCCGCGGAGTACAGGGCGACGAAGTCCCAGGCGATCTGGTCGGGCGTCGGCGGCGGCGCGCCGGCGGCGAGCGCCAACCGACGTGCGAGCTCCATCGCGCGCTGGGACATCCAGTGGTCCGGGTCCCAATACTCCGCCACCCGGGGATCGCGCAGCGGCGCGCGGACCGCATCCACCGGCGGTCCCAGGTCGCTGTCGAGCACCGGCTCCCACACGACGAGGACGCGCACGCGCGCCGCGGGATGCTTCGCCAGGAGCGCGCCGAGTGCGGAGGCCCCCCGCACGCACACCGGTCAGGTGGGCGACAGTCCAAGGACGAGGCGCGGCCGATCCGCGGCGTCCTCGAACGCCCGACGGAAGTCCGCCGCCGTCGCCTCGCCGAGCGGCCGCAGCTGCGGCCGGGCCGGGGCCGGGGCGGGCGCGACCGCGGCCCGGCATGCCGCCAGGGACGCCAGAACGACCGCGAGCGCGAGACGCCGGACCATGGGCGAAAATCTCCACGAGTCGGGACGCCGCGTCAAGCCGGCCGGCGGACTACGCGACCGCCTGCGACTCGGCGCGCGCCTTCATGATGTCGGCCATCATCGACATCACGATGCGCGGATCGGTGAACACGTTCAGGTTGGGCGCGAGCAGCTTGGCGTAGCGGTCGAAGTAGAGCATCTGCTTGGTGATGAGCACGAACTCCTTGGGCATCTTCATGCGGTGCTTCGACGACACCTGCTGGATGCGCGGGATGATCTCGGCGTAGTTCAGCTCGGAGAACGACATCTTCAGCATCGGGCTGTACGCCGTCTCGAGGTCCTTGGCGAACGCTTCGACGCCGATCTCCTCGTGCACGCTGCCCATCTCGATGATGACCCGCGCGAGCGTCTTGTAATCGGCGCTGGCGAATGCGACGACGTAGTCGGTCACCAGCCGCTTCTGCCGCTCGTTGAACCGCCCCACGATCCCGAAGTCGAGAAAGCCGATGTCGTCGTTGTCGAGCAGCATCAGGTTCCCCGCGTGCACGTCGCCGTGGAAGAAGCCGTGAAACAGCACGCAGCGGAACCACGACTGCATGCCGAGGATGAGCTTGGCCTCGACGTCGACGTTGCGCTGCTTCATCTTCTCCACGTCGTCGACGCGCGTGCCGTAGAACCGCTCCATGGTGAGCACCCGCCCGGTCGTCACCTCGCGGTACGGCTTGGGCGCGCGCACGTCGTCGTGCTTCATCGCGTGCATGATGTGGTTGAACTGCGACAGGTTCTGCGCCTCGAGGCGGAAGTCGAGCTCTTCCTTGATCGTCGCGTGGAAGTCCTCGACGATGCCGACCGGGTTCACGAGCTCGGCGTCGCGCACGAACTTCTCGGCGATGCCGGCGAGGAAACGCAGGACCTTCATGTCCGCGTCGACGCGCCCCTGGATGCCCGGGCGCTGCACCTTCACCACCACGTCCGTCCCATCCTCGAGCTTCGCCGCGTGCACTTGCGCGATCGACGCAGAGGCGAGCGGCTCGGGATCGACCTGGGTCAGCTTGGCGGCGTCGGGTCCGAGCTCGTCGGCGAGTATCTGCTGTACCTTGGCGAACGGAAACGGCCGTACCCGATCGAGGCACCTCTGGAACTCCTGCACGTACCGCTTGGGGAACATGCCGTTCGAAGACGCGACGATCTGACCGAACTTGATGAATGTGGGGCCGAAATCCTCGGCCAGGTGACGAAGCAGCACCGGCGCGACGAGCCGCTCGTAGGGTTTCATCGAGATCTTGGCCCAGATCCATCGAAGCCCCAGGCGGTCAATGATCCACAAAAACAAGTACTTGGCAGACAAGAGATGAAACACCCAGACGCGCCGCGTGGTCGGGAGCGCGAGGGTCAACGCGAGGTAGGCGAGGATGAGGACGCCCACCGCGGTGGTCCAGTGCATCTCATAACAGAGGCACGTTCGGGGCAGAAATGCAATCGGGGTGTATGGAGATTCCCTCCACATCGCTCTCGCTAACAAAAAGTCAGCGGGAATGTCTGCAACCGCGGCGTGGTCTCTTACACTACTAGCTCGGAGTGCTTTGCCCATGAAGCACGAGGACGGAGAATCGGGCGGGACGCTGACTGCCGGGCTCGGTGAGGCCACGCCGCAGGCTTCGTGCGCGGGCGCCGCCGGCAATCCCACGTTCGCGCCGGGCGAGACGGTCGCCGAGCGCTACCGGATCATCCGGCTGCTCGCCGGCGGCGGCATGGGCGAGGTGTACGAGGCCGAAGATCTGCTCCTGCGCGAGCGGCTCGCGCTCAAGACGATCCGCCGCGACGCCGCGCACGACGACCGGATGCTCGAGCGGTTCAAGCGCGAGATCCAGCTCGCGCGCAAGGTCACGCACCCCAACGTGTGCCGCATCTTCGACGTGGGCTTTCACCGCGACACCGCGTTCCTCACCATGGAGCTCTTGTGCGGGGAGACGCTCGACCGCCGCTTGCGCCGCACCGGGCGCATGAGCGTGGCCGACGCCGAGCCGATCGTGGCCCAGCTCGCCGCCGGCCTCGCCGCCGCGCACCGCGCCGGCGTGATCCACCGCGACTTCAAGAGCGCCAACGTCATGCTGGTGGACGACCCCGCGGGCACGCGCGCGGTCATCACCGATTTCGGCCTCGCCCGCCCGACCACCGCGCCCGCCGCCGACGTGACCGGCAACGGCGGCATCGTCGGCTCCCCCTCGTACATGGCTCCCGAGCAGGTCGAGGGCGGCACCGTCACGCACGCCGCCGATCTCTACGCGCTCGGCGTCGTGATGTACGAGATGGTGACCGGGCGGCTGCCGTTCGGCGGGGACAGCCCGCTCGCCATCGCGGTGGCGCGGCTCACGTGCGATCCGACGCCGCCGCGCCAGCTCGTGCCCGACCTCGACCCGACGTGGGACCGCGTCATCCTGCGCTGCCTGGCGGTGAAGCCGGCGGCGCGCTGGGCGAGCGCGTTCGATCTCGTGCGCGCGCTGTTTCCCGCGCGAGCGGGCGACACCACGTCCGAGGTGACGGCCGCGCCGCCCCGTCGGCGCCGCCGCTGGTTGTGGGTGGCCGCCGCCGTCGCCGCGGTCGCGATCGCGTTCACCGCGGCGCATCGGCGGCGGGCCCACGACGCGCCGCCGGGCAAGCGGTCGATCGCCGTGCTCGGCTTCAAGAACGTGAGCGGCCGCGCCGACGCGGCATGGGTGTCCAAGGCGATGGCGGAGATGCTGTCCACCGAGCTCGCCGCCGGCGACAAGATCCGATCGGTGCCGGGGGAGAACATCGTCCGCGCCAAGGGCGAGCTCAAGCTCGACGACGCCGACGAGCTCGCCGGCGCCACGCTGCACAAGCTGCGCGAGCGGCTCGGCTCGGACCTGGTGCTCATGGGGTCGTACGACATGATCGGCCCCAAGCTCCGGTTCGATCTGCGCGTGCAGGACACGCGCAGCGGCGACACCGTGGCGCGCGTCGCCGAGACCGGCGTCGACCGCGACCTCGTCGATCTCGTGTCGCGCAGCGGCGCCCGCCTGCGCGAGGTGCTGTCCGTCGAGGCCCCGTCCCCGTCGGACGAGCGGCGCGCGCGCGCGTTGCAGCCGTCGAGCGCCGACGTGGCCAAGCTCTACTCCGAAGGGCTCGACCGGCTGCGCAACATCGCCTGCGCGCCCGCGCGCGAGCGGCTCGAGCAGGCGGTCGCGGCCGGCCCGGAGTACGTGCTGGCGCGCGTCGCGCTGGCGGACGCGCTCGACTGCCTCGGCTACTCCGCCGAGGCGCGGGTGCAGGCGAAGAAGGCGATGGAGCTGTGCGGGAATCTCACGCCCAAGATCCGCATGGTGACGGAGGCGCAGAACGCGCGCGTCACCGGCGACTGGCCGCGCGCGATGGAGCTCTACACCAAGCTGTTCGCCGCCGAGCCGGACAACATCGACTACGGCGCGATGCTCGCGCACATGCAGATCAAGGCCAAGAAGTACGACGAGTTGAAGGAGACGGTCGCCGCGCTGCGGCGCGCCCCGCTCGGCGATCACATGGCCGTCGACCTCGTCGAGGCCGACATCGTGCGCGAGGTCGAGAACGACCCCGCCGGCGCGGTGGCGGTGCTGCGCAAGGTGCAGGCCAAGGCGCGCCGGCTCGGCGTCCCCACGATCGCGGGGCAGGCCCAGCTCACCGAGGCGGATCTTCTGCTCGGACAGAAGGATTTCGTGGGCGCGGAGCGCGCCGCGCTCGAGGCGCAGCGCACGTTCCGCGCCGCGCTCGACCAGGACGGCGTGGCCGCCGCCGGCCGGAGCGTGGCCGTCGCGCGCCTCGCCCAGGGTCGGATCGACGACGCGCGCGCGGCGGCCGAGGAGGGCCTGCGCGCCGCCCACGCCGTGGGCGACTCGCGGCGGATCCCCGGCCTCGTCGGCACGCTGGTCGAGATCTTCGGCGCGGCCCGCAGCCTGGAAGACGGCGCACGCCTGCTGGAGGAAGAAGAGGTGCGCGCGCGGCGCGCCAACGACCACCTCGTCGAGGCGTGGCTGCTGTGGCGGCGCGCGGCGCTCGAGGTCGAGCGGGGCGAGCTCGCTCGCGCGCTTCCGCTCCTCGACAAGGCCAAGATGGTGCCGCAGGAGATCGCCAAGCCCTACCTGACGGTGTCCATCGCGCTGGTGCGGTCGGTCGTCGCCGAGGCGCAGGGCAACGCCGCCGCCGCGCACGCCGCGCTGGACGACGCGATGAGCGTCCTCGACAAGATCGAGGGCAGCGACGCGGGCCTCCTGCGCGTGCAGCTCGCGCGCCTCGACCTCCTCGAGGGCAAGGACGCGGAGGCGGAGGAGCTCCTTCGCGGGGTCGCTGCCGACGTCGTCAAGGAGGAGAACGCGTACGGCGCGGTGGCCCTGGCCGACGCGCTCCTGACGATCGGCCGGATCGACGCGGCGATGAAGACGTTCGCCGGCGCGCGGCAGCGCATGAGCGCCGCGTTCGGCGCGTTCGAGCGGATGTCGTACGGCATCGTCGAGGCGCGCCTCCAGGCGGCGTCTCGCAAGCCGGCCGACATGGCCGAAGCGCGCGAGAAGCTCGACGACATGGCGGCGCGCGCCGCCGCGCAGGGCTACGTCTACGTCAGCCTGCAGGCGCGCCTCGCGTCGGGCGAGGTGTCGCTGCGGTCGGGGCAGCTCGCGGTGGGACGCGCCGTCCTGTCCTCGCTGGGCAAGGAGGCGCGCGTGCGCGGGTTCGTCAAGCTGGCGGAGCGGGCGGCGCGTCTGGTGGCGCAGGCGGGGTAAACTCCTCGCCGATGCCCCTCCGGACGGTCGCGGCGCGCCGCTACGTGACGCCCCTGCGCGAAGGCGGATCGCTGCCCGCGATCGTCGAGGCGGACGATCTCGGCACCTACGTCCTGAAGTTTCGCGGCGCGGGGCAGGGGCCCAAGGCGCTGGTGGCGGAGGTCATCGCCGGGGAGATCGGGCGGGCGCTGGGCCTGGCCGTCCCCGAGATCGTGCTCATGGAGGTCGATCCGGTGCTGGGGCGGTCGGAGCCCGACTACGAGATCCGCACGCTGCTCAAGTCGAGCGGCGGCCTGAACCTGGCGATCGACTACCTGCCCGGATCGATCGCCTTCGATCCGGCGGGCGCCCGGCCCGACCCCGCGCTCGCGGCGAAGATCGTCTGGTTCGACGCGCTGGTGACCAACGTCGACCGCACCGCGCGGAACACGAACCTCCTGTGGTGGCACGGCCGCCTGCACCTCATCGATCACGGCGCGGCGCTCTACTTCCAGCATGGGGGGGCGGCGGGTGCGGCGCGCGGCCGCGCCCCGTTCCCGCAGATCCGCGAGCACGTCCTCCTGCCGTTCGCGGGGGACGTCGCCGCCGCCGACGCCGCGCTCGCCCCGCGCGTCCCGATCGAGGTCATCCGTGAGGTCGTCGGCCTCGTCCCCGAGGAGTGGCTCGGGGATCCCCCGCGCGAGGCCTACGTGGACTTTCTCGCCCGGCGGCTGGCGGCGCCGCGCGAGTTCGTGGAGGAGGCCGCGCGTGCCCGCGACGAGCTTTGATTGGGCGGTGGTGCGGATCGTCCCGCGCGTCGAGCGCGGCGAGCGCATCAACGTGGGCGTGATCCTCCACTGCCGCGAACGCGGTTTCCTCGGCGCGCGCATCGCGTTCGACCGGACGCGCGCGGCGGCGCTCGATCCGGCGCTCGACCTCGACGAGGTGGAGCGCGCGCTCGAGATCATCCCGCGTATCGCCGCCGGCGACCCGGCGGCCGGACCGATGGCGCGCCTCGATCGGGCCGAGCGCTTTCACTGGCTGGTGTCGCCGCGGAGCACGATCGTGCAGCCGTCGCGGGTCCATTCCGGGATCTGCGACGACCCCGAGGCGGCGCTTCAGCGCTTGCTGGCGACGATGGTCTTGAGCCCCAGCACCATGCCGTAGTCGCCGACGATGCGGAACCCGAGCGCCAGGTAGGCCGTCCGGGCGGCGACGTTGTCGTCGCCCGTGAACAGGATCGCCCGATGCACCCCCTCGGCGCGGGCGTCGAGGAGCGAGCCGGCCACGGCGGCGCGGGCGTAGCCGCGGCCGCGCTTGTCGGGAGGCGTGTACACCCCGCCGACCTGCACCATGTCGGGGAGGCGGGCATTGAACGCTGTCATCGCCACGACCTCGCCCGCGTCTTCGAGCAACCAGAAGCCCCATTTCTCGACCTCGCGCCGCGCCTCCTCCTCCAGCCCGGGCCCCGGCGCCGCGCCGAGCGCCTCGACGTGGTACGCGGCGCGCCAGCGGCCGAGGAGCGGGAGGTCGGCCGCGTCCGGCTTGCGGCAGATCCACGAGCCGTCGGCGAGGCGCGGCGGCACGGCGAGCGCGGCGAGATCGAGGTCGTAGAGGTCTTCGCGCGACTCCATCTCTGCGGTCGCGCCGGCGAGACCCAGCGCGGCGCGCGCGGCCACGACCTCGGCCCATGGGCCGAGGATGCCCTGCGCGCGCCGGCCCGACGCCGCCACGGCGGCGGCGGCGATCGGCCCGGCGCGGTCGCCCGCGACCACGATGACGACGGAGTTCCAGAAGCACGCCCCCGCCGCGACGAGCTCGTCGCCGTCGAACGCGCCGGCGTACGTGCCGGTGTACGGCGCGCCCGTGTCGACGATGCCGGCGCGCAGCAGGTTCGCGCGGAGGAACATGGTGTGCGCCGCGCGCGTGGCGAGGAACGCCTCCAGCTGCGCTTCGTCGCCGGGCCCGAGGATGCGGACGGGCATGGCGGGAAAGGATAGCAGGTGATCGCATCGTGCCGCGGGGGTAGGATGCCGTCGTGATCGATTCCTTCACCGCGTGGGTGCTGGGGTTGGCGCTGGGGACGCGCCACGCGCTCGAGCCGGATCACCTGGCGGCGGTGTCGACGCTGGTCACGCGTCCGACGGGCATCCGTCCCCTGGGCAGCGCCATGCTGGGCGCGTTCTGGGGGATCGGCCACACGCTGGCGCTGTTCGCGGTGGGCGTGGTTCTGACCGTGCTGCGCACCGAGCTGCCGCCGCGGCTCGGCGAGGCATTCGAGCTGGTCGTGGCGGCGATGCTCATCTTCCTCGGCGTGCGCGCGCTGCTCCTCGCCCGCCGCGAGGCCGGCGAGGGCGAGGCGACGCGCCACGTCCACCCGCCCGACGGCGTCGCCCACACGCACGCCGGCCCGGCCGCGCACGTCCACCTGGGGCGGTTCACCCTGGCGGTGCGCCCGCTCGTGATCGGCATCGTCCACGGGCTCGCCGGCAGCGGCGCGCTCGCGGCGCTGGCCATGGCCCGGCTCGACACCGGCGGCGCGCGCGTCGCCTACATCGCCTGCTTCGGTCTCGGCTCCGTCGTGGGGATGTCGATCCTGACCGGGCTCCTCGGCATTCCGCTGGCGCGCATGCGCCCGCGCGTGCTCCGGTACGTCGGCGCGACCGCCGGTTGCATCTCGCTCGTCTTGGGCGTCCTGTGGGGCGCGCCGCTCATCGAACGTTGGCTTGTCTAGGAGGCAGCATGCGTCGAGCTTGGATCGTCCTTTTGCTGGTCGTCGGCTGCGCGCAGCTCCAGAACGTGATGGGGTCGGGCGGGATCAGGCCGTCGCCGCCGCGCATCGTGGTGAGCGGCGTGGTGCTCGCCTCGTCGCCCACGCCCATGGAGGTCGCCCGCTACTTGTGTCCGCGCGTGGCGCCCGCGCCGGTGTGCATGGTCCTCGGCGGCCCGGGTCAGCTCATCTTCGCGTTCGACGTGAACCTCGACCTGACGAACCCGAACGACATCCCATTGCCGGTGGTGGAGGCGCTGGTCGCGTTCACGGCCTACCCCGGACAGAACGGGGCGCGCCTCGGGGCGGTGTGCCTGCAAATGTGCGAGGACCCGCGGGCGTGCCCGCAGGGGCAGCCCGGCGCCTGCGGCACCGGCGGCGGTCCTGAGATCCGCACGGCCAACGACTTCGCGGGCGCGGCCGCCGGGTTCCTGGTGAACGTCGCGACCGGTCAGGCGCGCCTCGACAACCTGCGCCTGCGCACGATCCCGGCGGGCGGCACGGTGCGGGTGACGTTCCGGCTCGAGGTGAACGCGCCGCAGCTCCTCGATCTGGCGGTGAAGTTCGCCAGCGCCGCGATGTCGGCCATCGAGCGCGGCAACGCGCCGCAGCTGTCGATCCCCTATTCGCTCGAGGGGTCGGTGTGGGTGTCGGTGCAGAGCTTCGGCAAGTTTGCGGCGGGGTTCGGCCCGGTGCAGGGGACGTTCGATATTCGCTGACTACGGCACGTCCTCGATCCCGTCTCCCTCGTTGTCCTCGGGGTCCTCACCCGGCGGGCCCTCGGCGGGCGCGGGCGCGGGCGCGGGCTCGGGCGCCGCCGCGGGCGGCGCGTCCTTGCCGCCGCGCGCGACCAGGTAGCGATACATCGCGTCCACCGCGTCCGCTTGCCCCGCGCGAATGACGTCCTTGCGCCGGTGGCGGAAACCGCTCGTCAAGAACGAGAAGCACAGCTCCTCGTCCCCGACGGCCACGAAACCCGAGAGCGTCGCCACCCCGTTCAGCGTCCCGGTCTTCGCCTTGACGTGACCGGCCGACGGCCGCGACGCGAAGCGGTACTTCAGCGTCCCGTCGCGCCCGCCCACCGACAGCGAATCCACCCACGCCGCCCCCAGCTCCTCGGCGCCGAACAGCAGCACCTGCACCAGCTGCCGCGCCGAGATGTGGATCGCGTGGGACAGCCCGCTGCCGTTCTCGAGGCGGTAGCTCCCCGGCGAGACGCCGACCCGCGCCAGCCAATCGGACATCGCCTGCACGCCCTTCGACATCGTGGGCGCGCCCCCGAACCGCTCGCCCCCGACGGTGGCGATCAAACGATCCGCGAGGTAGTTGTTCGACGGCTTGTTGATGAGCGCCGCCAGCTGCGACAGCGGCACCGAGTGGTGCACCGCCAGCGCGTCGAGCGCCGGCGGCTCGCCGGTCGCTTGCCGGACGCCGCCGGCGATGTCCACGCCGGCGCGCAGCGCCAGGGCGCGGAACGTGTGCGCAGTGTAGGGCGCCGCGCCGGGGACGGGTCGCGACGCCTCGACGACCTGCCCCGGCTTCACCCGCCCCGAGACGGTGATCAGGATGCCGCCGTCCTCGGCCGCGAGCGTCACGTCGAGCTTTCCGTGCTTCTCGCTGGTGATCGCGGTGGTATCGACGACGAAATAGCCCGAATCGGGCGAGATCTCCACGTCGGGGAGGTCGCCCTCGGTCGTCCCCCGGACGGTCACGGTCACGTACGGGCGCGCCACCGCATCGCGCGCCGCATCGCCGACGACGACCGCCCCGTTCACGTGCCGGACCCCAGCCGCGGCGAGCGACCGCGCCAGATCATCGAGCCCGCGCGGCCCCAGCGTGGGGTCGCCGGCGCCGACGAGGTAGACGTCGCCTTCCACCACGCCGTCCTCGCCGGGCGCGCGGCCGAGGAGGCGCAGGTCGTAGGTGAAGTCGGCGCCGAGCGCGTCGAGCGCCGTCGCCGTCGACACGAGCTTGGTATTGGACGCGGGGTTGAGCTGGCGGTCCTCGCCGTACGCGTAGAGCACCCTGCCGGTCCGGGCGTCGACGACGTACAGGCCGTTAATCGCGCTCTTGAGCCGGCCTCCGCCGAGCACGCCGTCGAGCGTGGACTGGAGGTTCCGCTCGAGCTCGGACTCGCCGCGGGGGGCCACGTTGAACACAGCGCTGCGCGGCGCGGGCGCGACCGGGCTCTTCTTGCGGATCTCGACCAGGCGGGCGCGCCGCGGCGCCGGCTGCTTCTTCCTGGCCTCGGCCGTGGCGACGCCGAAAACGATCAACAAGGCGATGGCGAAGGTCCGCTTCATATCATCTCCGCAGAAGCACGTACATCGCGCCGGCCCCGCCGTCGTGGGGACGCGCCGTCGTGAACGCCAACACCGCGCGGGATATCTGCCCGCGCTCGAGCCAGGAGCGCACCGACTGCTTGAGCACGGGGATCTGGTCCTTGGAGTGGTTCCCCCGCCCGTGCACGATCAGCACGCAGCGCCGCCCGGCGCGGCGGCTGTCGCCGACGAAGCGCGCCACGGCCTCGCGCGCCTCGTCGCGGGTCTTGCCGTGGAGGTCGATGTGCCCCTGCACCGCGTATTCCCCCGCGCGCAGGCGCTTGAGGATGCGGCGATCCAGCCCCTCGGCGATGCCCTCGACGTACTCGTCGGTGTCGCTGATGTCGAACGGCCCCTCGCCCGCGACCAGATCGGCGAGCGACGCCATGACCTCGGCGTCGTCCGACACCGGCGCCCTGGGTCGTCGCGCCGGCGGAGGGGCGCCCACGCGCGGGCCGCGTGCCGCCATCGGCACCGCGCCCGCGACCTCGCGAAGGAACACGGCCGAGTCCGATTCCCCTTCGATCGGGCGCCGCGCGGGGGGCTTCTCCCTCGCGGCCTCGACCGGCTTCATATTCGCCAGCGCGGCGAATGGGGTGTGGAAACCTTTGTCCCGGCGCCCCATGTCGTCCCTATAAGGTAGCGATTTCCGGGCCGGAGTGCAAAATTCTAGCAACCGCGCCTACCGGTCGCGTACCCTCCGCACAGTGGCATTCCAGAAACGATTCTACCGCCACCGAGGCATCACCATCCTGCAGAAGCGCGATCCGGGCATCGCCCGCATCCGCCGCAGCAAGGTGGCCCTCGTCTTGGCCGGGGGCGCCATCACCGGGGGCGCGTTCAAGGTCGGCGGCCTGCGCGCCCTGGACGAGATGTTCGTCTGCCGTCGGTCCCCGGGGGGCGGCCGCGCCCCGTTCGCGCTCAATGATTGCGACATCTTCGTGGGCCTGTCCGCCGGCAGCGTTTTGGCCACGGTCCTTGCGGCCGGCGTCTCCCCCGAGGAGATCCTGCGCATCGTCATGGGGACCTCCCACATCTACGAGCCGTTCGGCCGGCGCGACTTCATGGCCCCCGAGCCCGGGGAGTGGCTCCGCCGCATCGGCGGCATGCTCGCGCACGAGGAGACGCTGTTCACGAACTGGTTGTCCGGGGCCACCGACGCCGAGACGATCGCGCCGTTCACCCTGCGCAAGACGCTCCTCAAGATGGTCGTCAGCCTCGCCCGCGGCGTGCCGGTCGGGCTGTTCTCGACCGCCCGCCTCGGCGCGTACCTGCGCCGCAACATGCGCCGCGCCGGGCTGGGCGACTCGTTCGCGGAGCTCTACGAGAAGACGGGCAAGGAGCTCCTGCTCACCGCGGTCGACATCAACCGCGGTGAGATGCTGGTGTTCGCGCACGACGAGCCCTACGGCGGGCTGCCCATCTCCGACGCGATCCGCGCCTCGTGCGCGCTGCCGGGATGGTACCAGCCGGTGCGCGTCCCCAACCCGCGCGCCGCCGAGCCGCGCGAGCCCGCGCTCCTCGACCTCGTCGACGGCGGCCTGGTGCGCACCGCCAACGTCCGGCTGGCCGTGGAGAAGGGCGCCGACCTGGTGATCTGCTACAACCCGTTCACCCGCATCCGCTACGAGCGGCAAGGGCGTAGCCTCGTCGACCACGGCCCCTACGCGCTCGCCAGCCAGCTCTTCCGCGTGCTCCTGGGCGCGCGCCTCGACCTGGCCAAGGAGCTCCTCTACCGCGACGAGACGATCGACGCCGACGTCATCTTCATCGAGCCGGCCGACGACGATTACGTGTTCTTCCGCATGAACCCATTGCGGCACGGCAACCAGCCCGCCGCGGCGGCCCACGGGCACCGCGCCATCCGCGCCGCGGTGCAGGCCAACCAGGGTCACCTCGCCGAGGTGTTCGCCAGCCACGGCATCGACGTCACGCCGCCGCCGGAGGGCGACGAGCCGTGGCGCGGCGAGGAGGTCTCGCCCCACGACCTGCGCGAGTCGCGCGGCCGGTTCACTCGCTGAACGGAATCTTCGCCCCGCACCCGGGGCACACCTGGTTGCCCGGCCCCGCGCGCACCGGCCCGTCGGGCAGGTCGCGGCCGCAGCTCCAGCACACCGAGCGTCCGTCGACGCGGCGCGCGCCGAACGGCAGCCCCAGCGACTTGACCTCCTCGGCCGTGGCGGCGGCGCGCTTGCCCGGACGGCCGCGCACGAGGCGTGAAATCTCGGGCGCCTCGTAGAGGACGTTTCCCTGGGCGGCCTCGAGGATGCGCTTCGGATTGGCCCAGGCGAACGAGGCCTGGCGGTCGTCGATCTCGCGAGGGCGCTTGGGCATGCGCGGATTTTCGCCCGCGCGCGCCGCCGGGTCAAATTGCCTACTGCTTTCGCAGCGCGTCGAGACTTTTCTGCAGCGCGGCGCGGTCGTACCACGCGCCGCGCAGCATCACGCCGACCGGTGGGATCGCGATGGGACCCGCGACGGGGTTCGCCTCGGCGAGGATCAGGTCGGCGCGCGCGCCCGGCGCCACGACGCCGAACTGCCCCGTCTGGCCGAAGAACTCGGCGGCGCCGGCCGTGGCGGCGCGCACGACCTTCGCCCGCGGCACGCCGGCGCGGACCATGAGCTCGATCTCCTCGTGCAGCCCGGCGCCGTCGACGACGTAGGGGTTGCCGGCGTCGGTGCCGACGAGGAGCTTGCCGCCCGCGTCGGCGATCGCCTTGACCGTGCGGGCGTGGATGGGGTTCGCCCGGCGCAGGAGCGCATAGTCCGCCGCGGCAACGTCCTTGAAGCGAAAGTCGGTCTTGGGGTCCCACGCCTCCACGATCTCGTGATGCACGTACTCCAGCCAGCGGGTGCGCCGGGCGAGCGCCGGCGCGTCGTCGAGCGCGGCGATGTGGTCGTTCACGATCAGCGTGGGACAGTTCCAGGTGCCGGCCTTGACGGTCGCCGCGACCAGCGCCGGCAGCTTCGTCTCGTCGGCGTGCTCCGCCAGCCAGCCGACGCGCTGGACGAACATGAGGTTCGTGGGCGGGGCGCTGCCCTCCTTCTGCAGCGCGTACAGGTAGCCGTCGAGGTGCTCGATCGACCGCTGCCCGGAGTCGAGGGCGTGCTGCAGGGTCACCGCGCGAGGCACGTGACCGACGAACGTCATCCCGTGCCTGGCCGCGGCGGCGACGATGGCGTCGTAGGCCGCGAGGGTCAGGCGGGCGTAGACCTTCAGGAAGTCGTAGCCCTCGGCCTTCTGCGCGGCGACGACGGCGTCGGCCTCAGCCGCGGTCTTGACCACGGCGCTCATGGGCCAGATGGGCGGATCGCCGTCGATGATGCGGCTCGCGGTGACGATCGTCGGCCCGACGATCTCGCCGGCGACGATGCGCCGGCGCAGCTCGAGGACGAGCGGGATGCCGGACATGACGCGCACGAGCGTCACGCCGGCGGCGACGAACATCGTCATCTCCTCGGGCGTGAACGCGTGGACGTGCATGTCGGCAAGACCGGGCAGGACGTAGCCGCCGGCCGCGTCGATCCGTCGGGCCGTCGGCGGCAGCTCGACCGCGTCCGACGGGGCGACCGCGACGATCCGTTCCCCGCGCACCACCACGGCGTGATCGGCGAGCACCCCGTCGCGGTCCATGGGCACGACGTTGGCGTGGACGATGGCGACGTCGCCCGGCTGGGCGACGAACGCCGGCGTCTTCGGGAGGGCGCCGCCGCACGCGGCCGCCAGCGCGATCGACGAAAGGATGGCCCGCATGGCAAGAGAGTAGCGGGGTTCCCGCCCCTTTGGGGCGGTCCCCATGGCAAGAGAGTAGCGGGGTTCCCGCCCCTTTAGGGCGGTCCCCGCTAATCGAGGCTGCGCCGCACCAGGGCCCGCAGCCGGTCCATATTCTCGTCGTCGAGCGTCTCGAAGGCCAGGCCGAGCCCCTGGGGGTGCTCGCGGTTGCCCGGGTCGCGCCGGACGATGCGCGCCCGGGCGTGCACCGTCATGCCCCCGTCGCGATGGAGCGGCATCTCCTCCGACGGGAACAGCGCCAGGTCGCACAGCGTGCCGACGGGGTAGTGGGGCATCGCGTCGAGGTCGGCGCACAGGAACACGCCGCCGAGGGAGAGGTCGTGCGCGGGCAGCCGGTCGGTCCGGCCTCCGCTCGCCGCCACCCGCACGTCGGCGACGATCAGGAACCGTTCGTGACGGCGCCGCTCCTCGGCCATGAGGCCATGTTACCTCAACGTCAGCGACGCGATGCTGACGAAGCTGTCGTCGGTCGGATCGGCGGCGCACTGGGCGTAGTCGACGAGCCTCCCGCGGCGCGGCCCGAGCAGGCGCAGGCTCGCCCAGATGGGCGCCAGCCCGCAGGTGCGGTTCCGGTCGCGCACGCCGGCCACCGCGGCGAAGAACGCGCCGGCGTCGCCGGCGGCCGCGGCGGCGAGCGCCGCGCGGTCGTCGGCCTCGACGCGCGCGCGCGACTCCGCCCCGCCCATGGAGCCGGCGTCGCCGAAATGGGGTCCGACGTGGGCCAGGTCCGCCCCGGCGATTACCAGGACGCGGCGTCCGGCGACGGCGCGGGCGAGCGCGTCGAGGAACCCCGTCCGCCGGGCGTCGCCCTCGGGCGAGCCGCCGCTCTCGATCTCCCGGTGGAGCGAGCCGCACAGCACGGGCAGGAACGCCGGGGTCCGCTCGCCCCAGACGTGGCGCAGCCACACCGCCTGGAACTCGATCGAGTGCTCGTGCTTGTGGTGGAGCTCGTCGGCGAACACCCACTCGCCCACCTCGCGCGCGAGCCGGTCGACGAGCGCCGCGTCGGTCGGGACGTCGCCCAGCGGCGTCGCGTACGGCTTGCGCGTCAGCGAGAACGGCTCGGTGGCGATGCTGTGGTCGGTGCCGAGCACGATGACCAGGTCGGGCGGTTCGCCGAGCGCGCGGTAGGCGCGCGCGTACGCCGGTCCGCCGCGCCCGAAGTCGATGTGCGGCGCGATGAGGCCGGCGACGCCGTCGGCGGCGAGCCCTCCATCGCGCGGCCCCGCCTTGGCCTCGAAGGCCTGGAGGTACGCGCGCAGCTCCGGGCCGCCGACCGGATAGCAGGGGCCCGCGTGGGCCGCCGGCCGGATTGCCGCGGCGCGGAACTCGTCGGCGACCGCCTGGCGGCGTGCCGCGACGCGGGGCCCCTCGACGAGGAGCGCCTCGTCGAGCTGGGCCACCAGGTTCTCCACGACGGCGTCGGTCACGCCCATGCCGGTTTTGCGCGAGAAGTCGCGCGCCACTTCGGCGATGGTGCGCGTGCCGTCGCACAGGACCGCCAGGAGCGCGGCGGGCCGGCGGAGGAACGCGCGCTCGGCCAGACCGGCGGGGTCGCGCAGGCAGATAAGCACCTCGCCGTCGGCGTCCACGGGGAAGAGCTCGAGCGGGCGCAGACGCGGGCGAACGGGCATCTATTTCGAGTATAGCAACTCCACGCGCGCCGACGGGATGCCGCCGTCGCGCATCGCGGGGACGATGCGGTCCTCGAGGCACTTCTGCAGCGCCGCGTCGCCCGCGCCTGTGACCTTGGCCTGGCCCTTCACGAGCTCGATGTGGACGGTGCCGGCCGGGCGGGCCGCGCGATCGAGCGCGACGAGGAAGCAGCCGCGCGCGGCCGCGGCGCGCTCGGCGAGCGCTTCGGGGACGACGCTCACGTCGGCGGCGGCGCGGCGGGCGACGCGCTCGGCCAGATCGCCGCGCGGCGACGGCGCGGTCGCGGCCAGCGCCAGCCAGCGGAAGCCCACCTGCCGGGCGGCGGCGAGCGCGGGCACCAGGGCGTCGACGGGGACCGACGGCACGACGTAGAGCCCGTCCTCGTCCGGGAACGCGCGCCGGATGCGGGCCAGCGCCTCGCGCAGGCGCGCCGGATCGGCCGCGACCGGGGGGAGCGCGCCGCCGGGTGCGACGATGTCCCACCTCGACGGCGCGAGGACGAGGTGAAGGGACAGCGCGGCGCGCGCCTCCTCCCCCGCCGTCACCGCCAGCGGAAACAGGCCGAGCCGGGCGATCTTGTCGCGCCCGGCCCAGTAGTCGCCCGCCGGCGCCTTGACCGTCTGCTCCACGCCCACGCCGATGCCGACGGCCCGCGCGCCGGCCTGGCGCGCGGCCGCCGCCGCCGCGACGAGCGCGCCCGCGGGCGCGGCGCCGGGAAGGACGAGCGCCACGCGCCCCCGCTCGTCGGCGCGCACCAGGGGCTCGAGCGCGCCCGCCGACACGTCGCCCGCGCCGATCACCAGCGGCTCGCCGTCGTAGTAGAGCGGCGCGTCCGCCGCGCGCGGCACGCCCAGCTCGGCGGGATCGAGGCGCGGCACGAACAAGCGGTCCGTCTCGGCCTTGCGGACGAGCGCGCGGTGATCGTCGAGAAAGCGGCGCGCGGCGGGCGCGACACGGCTCGACCCGGCGGCCACGTCGCCGAGGAGCTTCGCGAGCCGGGCGTCGAGATCGGCCCACGCCGGCGGCGGCGGGCGGCGCCGCGGATCGGGGTCGAAGTAGGGCTCGGGGTCGCTGTCCCACAGCGGGTAGAGACAGAACGCGAGCCGGCCGGCGCGAAGGTGGAGCGGCGCCGCCGCGGCGTCGCGGAACGCCTGGGCGCAGGCGCCGGCCAGGCGCAGCGCGGCGTTGGCGGCGAGCGGGCCGCCCCCCCGCGCGATCGCCTTCAGCGCGGCCGCGCGGGCGAACAGCTCGGCGCGGGCGGCGGGGGGACGGCGATCGTCGGCGAGGAGCGTGCGCGCCGCCTGCCCGTCGGCCGACAGGCGATCGATGCGCAAGAGGCGGTCGGCCGACACCAGCATGCGGTCGAGCGCCTCGTCGGTGACGGCGTCGCGCGCGCGGTCCCCCTCGACGACCTTGAGCGAGCCGAGCAGCGCGCGCCGCGCGGCGTCGTCGCGGCCGAAACGCGCCGCGTCGAACAGATCGACCAGCACGCGCACGTGCTGCCACGCGGCGCGCGCGTCGCCGGCGTCGGCGGCGGCGTCGAGGCGCCCGAGCTCGGCGGGCGACGGCGGGAAGGCGAACGCGACGGGCGGCGCCGAGGTGACCGCGGCGACGCGCGGGGCCGCGCCTCCGCACGCGGCGAGCGTGACCATCATCACGATGAGGGCGCGCATCGCCCCGAGCTTATCCGAACTTGCCAACGAGCCGACGCGTTGGCTACGCTCGCCGACGCCGCATGCGCCTGGCGCTCTGCATCGTGCTCTTCAGCGCCTCGGCGGGCGCCTACGACTTCGACATCAGCGCGCAGACCACGGCGCAGGGCTACCAGCTGCGCTGGACGCGCTTCTCCGAGCAGAATCGCTTTCTCAACCGGCGGCGCCTCACCCAGACGCTCGGCCTCGACGTGTGGAACATCCTCGAGCCGGACGTGGACCTCACGCGCCTCCACCCGCCGCCGCTGGCGCCGTTCGACGTCTACGTCTCGGTCGCGCTCCGCCTCGATCACGACTTCGGCGAGTACACCCAGGGGACGGTGAGCTACATGCAGGGGTCGGCGCCGGTCATCGAGAACGCGACGGCGACCGTCCCCGAGCTGGCGGGGCAGAGCTTCGCGCTCGACGCGCTTTACGCGGTGGTCGGCGCCCGCCGCATATTCGGCTTCCTCGACGCCGCGCTGGGGCGGCAGATCGTCGTCGACACCTTCGACTGGATCTCGTACGACGGCCTGAGCGTGCGCGCGCGCACGCCGTGGCACCTCGCGGTGACGGCGTTCGGCGGGTGGGTGGTGCGCGACAGCTCGCCGCTGGCCTCCGACGCGCGCGAGCCCGACGGCACAAGCGCCTCCCAGTGCACCGCGTTCTCCGCCGACACCGGCGCGTTCGAGGCGGTCCCCGAGTGCCGGCAGCGCGACAAGGCCATGCCGGTCGTCGGTGCGACGGCGGAGACGACCGGGCTGCGCGAGCTCGTCGCCCGCATCTCCTACCGCCGCGCGTTCTCCCGCACCGCCGCCATCTACCCTGACGCCCAGGGCGAGGCGCCCGCGTGGGGCGTGAACGAGGAGGTTCTCGCCGGCTCGGCGCGCGCGATCCTCCTCGAGGGCGCGGTCGTGCCGTGGGCCGCCGCCCGGTGGAACTTCCTCCTCGCCGCCGTCGACCAGGCGCACGCGGGCGTCCGCGTCGGCGCGGAGGAGTGGTCGGTTACGCCCGAGCTCATCTACTCCCTGCCGAGCTTCGACGGGGACTCGATCTTCAACGTGTTCTCCGTCGATCCCTACTGGGAGGCGCGCCTCACCGGGGACGCATGGCCCGGGCGCGGTCCGCTGCGCGCGTACGCGCGCGCGTTCTGGCGGCGGTTCCTGTCCGACGAGACGGGGGCGCTCCTTCCCGGGGAGACGGTGCCCAGCCCGAACGCGTTCGGCGTCGACGTCGGCGGGCGCTGGCGCGAGCGCCGGTTCACCGCGCGCCTCGACCTGTTCTACGAGGACGGCTACGGCGGGCAGCGCGCCGGCGGCGACGCGTCGGGGCGCTGGCGGGCGATGCCGAAGGTGGAGATCGAGGGCCGCCTGTCGCTGATCCGATTCCGCGACGACCTCCTCGCCGACGGGGAGGGCATGTCGTTCGGGGCGCAGGCCGGCGCCCGTTGGGTCCTCGGGGAGGGCATCGCCCTGCATCTCCTCGCCGAGGAGAACGTCAACCGCCAGGACGCGAGCCAGTTCCGCCTCGTCGCGGTGCTGGACCTCGCCTTCGCGCCAGAGCACTGATGCGCGCGCGCTGGCCCTTCCTCGCGATCGTGTCGCTGGCGGCGGGAGCCGCCTCGGCCGAGCTCGGCCGGCCGGCGCCCTCGCCGGTCATCTACCCCCGGCAGACGATCCCGCTGTGGTTCTCGCATGCGCAGCACCTCGCGGGCGGCGCGGCGTGCGAGGGCTGCCACGTCGACGCCGCCGCGTCGACGCGCGCGGCCGACGATCTGATCCCGGCGGAGAAGGTGTGCGCCGGCTGCCATCCGATCGACCGCGCCGTGCCCGACAAGGAGGTCGAGGCGGGCGCGCCCGACGCCAAGTGCTCGGCGTGCCATCCCGGCTGGAGCGGCGCCGGCGAGCCGCCGCGCGTGGTCATCCCGCCGGCGAGCCTCAAGTTCAACCACAAGGTCCACGCCGACCGCGGCATCGCCTGCCAGACCTGCCACGGGGACCTCCTCGCGCAGGGCGTGGGGCTGGCGACGCGCAACGACCTCCCGCGCATGCCGCTGTGCCTCACCTGCCACGACGGGCGCGCCGCGCCCGACGCGTGCACGACCTGCCACCTCGGCACGCCCAAGGGGATGATCCGCACCGAGCTCCCCGACGGCACGCTCGTCCCGTCGGGAACGCTGCGCGGCGACGCGCACGACCTGCGCTTCCGGCTCGACCACGCGCGGGCGGCGCAGAACGACGCGCGCTACTGCGAGAGCTGCCACGAGAAGCGCTGGTGCCTCGACTGCCACAACGGCGTGGTCAAGCCGTTCGACTTCCACGGCAACGACTACGTGCGGCTGCACACCACCGACGCGCGGCGCAATTCGACGAGCTGCACCGGCTGCCACCGCCTGCAGACGTTCTGCGTCGCCTGCCACGCCCGGTCCGGCGTGTCGGACGACCCGCGCACGAGCGAGTACCAGCGCCTGTCGCTCGACGAGAACGCCAAGAACCGCTACCACCCCGACGGATGGTTCTCGACGTTCGACCCCAACATGCGTCGCGGGTCGCACCACTCGTTCGAGGCCACGCGGAACATCCGCGCCTGCGCGTCGTGCCATCGGGAGAATTTCTGCCTCGACTGCCACGCCCAGAAGGTCAACCCCCACCCGCCGGGTTTCGGCGCCACGGCGCGGTGCCGCGCGCTGGCGGCGCGGGCGGGGCGGACCTGCCTCCGCTGCCATCTCCGGGTCGAGGGTGCGCGCTGCGACTGAGCACCGCGCCGTCGCGGGCGCGGCGGCGGAGCGCGTCGGGCGCGACGGCGAGGCGGCGCGCGACCTCGGCGCGGGGGACGCCGAGGGCGCGCGCGGCGAGACGATCGAGGCGCACGTCGACGGGGTGGACGAGGCGCACCACGACGTCGTCGCCCGACCCGTCGACGCGGACGTCCCAGGCGACGCGGCGGTCGCCCGGGCCGCGAAACGCGGCCGCCCAGGCCTCGTCGCGGTGGTTGGCGAGGAAGCGAGCGTAGCGCGCGGGCTCGATGTCCTCGGGCGCGACCCGCTCGAGGACGGTGAGGTTCCACGTGCAGTCGCACGCCTCGCAGCGGTGGACGAGCCACACGTCGAGCCGGCGCTTCTGCGCGTTGATGCGGAACTTGTCGGACGAGACGAATTGCCGCGGCCCGTCACAGCGGGGACAGCGGCGGCGGACGCGCGGGGTCTCCCGCGCGACCACGGACCACACGACGGCCATGTTCGGCCTCCCTCGCAGGCGCCGCGCGCGGAGCGCGGCGCGGCCCAAGTCGATACGGCGGCGGGGAGGCTAGCGGGCCGGTGTCATGACCGGCGGAGAATCTACCCGATCCTGGTCGCGGCGGCAATGGCGGCGTGCGAGGACAGACCGCCCATTCCCGACGCGCCGCGTTTCGCCGACGCGGCGCCGCCGGCGAGCCGCGCGGTACCGGCGCTGCCGCCGGTGGCGGGCGCCACGGCGGACGCGGGCCGTGCCGCGTTCGCCCGGCGGTGCGCCGGCTGCCACGGCGTCGACGGGCGCGGCGGCGACGCGCCCGGGCCGGTCCCGCCGACCGATCTCACCGGAACCGGTTTCCTGTGTCTGAGCGCGCCCGAGGGCGGCCCGACCGACGCCGATCTCGAGGCGACGCTCGACCGGGGCGCGCACCGGTTTTCCGCGCTTGCGCCCGTCGAGCGACGGTCGCTCGCGCTGTTTCTCCGGTCGCTCCGTCCGCCCGGGGCGCCCGATCGCCTGCTCGACGTGCCCGCGGAGCCGGCGGACTCGCTCGACGATCGCGCGCGCGGGCGCACGCTGTACCTCGCGTTCGGCTGCTGGCGCTGCCACGGTGCGACCGGCGCGGGGGACGGCACGGCGGTGCGGTTTCTGGCGTGGAACCGCCGCGGCCTGACCAAGCTCCGCCCGCTGTCCGACCGCTCGGCGTCGATCTGCGGCGACGCGCCGGAGCGGCTGTACCTGACGATCGCGCTCGGCCTGGGGGGCCGGCCGGCGCTGATGCCGCCGCACCTCGCGACGTTCGACGCGGCTGCGCGGCCCGCGGGCGCGCCCGAGATGTGGACGAAATCGCTCGCCGGGGCGTCGACGGCAGACGTCGCGGCGGTGCAGGCGTTTTATGCGGCGCTTCCGGCGAAGGCGGACCTCGCGCGCCTGTCCGCGGAGGAGCGGCGGAAGCGATCGGCCGCGTGGACCTGGGCGCTGGTGCACTACCTGCGGGGGTTGGGGACGGAGTGAGCTACGGCGTCACGCGGCGCACGATGGTGGTGCCGGTCTGCACCCCCGTCAGCTTTTGGCCGACGACGACATAACGTCCGTTCGCGTCGACGGCCACCGAGATCTCCAGAGCATCGTCGATGAGGTCGTAGCACACGTTTTGCCAGGACGCGCCGTCGTACGTCCACACGCCGGCGCGCGTAAGCATCATGGGAAGGTGGCGTCCTCGGGACCTTCCCATGATGCTTACGCGCACGCGCAGGGCGTGACCGACGAGGAAGGCGATCTCGCGGCCGGTGGGCACTTCCCACACGCGCGCCGTGCGGTCATCGCTCGCGGTGACGATGCGGCTGCCGTCGGCGCTCACGCGAACCGCCCTGACGAGGCCGGTGTGCCCGGACAGCGTCGCGACGACGTCGCCCGTCACCACGTCCCACATGCGCCCCACGCCGTGGTCGGGATGGTCAACACGCGGCCTTCCGGACACGAACCGGACGTGGGTCACGCGATCCTTGTGCGGCAACGTCGCGACCAGCTTGCCCGTGGGACGTCCCACACTTGCGTCGAACGCTCGCTGAGTGGCGAAGGGGGCGTGTAGCGCCCCCCTCGCGGGGTACCCCTCACCCGAGTGGCACTCTCGGTCTCAGCCAGGGTGCGCTTCGGCAAAGTGTATTCATGCCATGGCATTCCGCTTCCCGAATTCGGCGCACTTGGCGCGTGCTATCGTCTCGGCGATGGTGCGTCGTGACGAAGCGTCCCACCTGAACGGTCCGGGAGCCGCTCACGCTCTGGGCCTCCAGCGGTGAAGGTCCCGTCTCCCGGTAAAGCGTCCGTGTGCGCGAAACCCGCACGGACGGCTTGAACGGGGGTCTTGCTGAAACTAACGCCGTGTGCGCGAAGGGAAGGTTAGATCGACCAATGGATCGGGAGGGAAGGAGGGCAGGGAACATGCGGCAGAACGCGTTGCGTGGAAGTGAAGCCACCGTGTTTGGATTGGCGATTGTCGTGGGTTGTTCTGGCGCTCAAGACGTGCGGAGATACAAGAACGGCTGTGTCAGTTCGAGTGCTGCGGATCTCCTATCGTGATCGATGTTGCCGGAGACGGCATTCGACTCACGAGTTGGCAAGACGGGGTTCTTTTTGCGCTCCGTCCGGGGTATCTGCCCTCGAAGCGAGCATGGACAGCTCCAGATTCGGACGACGCGTGGTTGGTCCGTGACTGGAACGGGAACGGCGTCATCGACAATGGGGCCGAGATGTTCGGAAACTTCACCCCACAGCCCCCTGCCGGGCCTGGTGAAAAGCTGAACGGCTTTCGCGCCCTCGCGGCCCTGGACGACAATCGCGACGGCGTCGTGGACGATAAGGACTTGTGGTTTTCTGAGTTGCGGCTATGGCAAGACAAAAACCACGATGGCAAATCGCAGCCTGAGGAGCTGCACCCACTCCACGAGCTTGGTGTCGCCGGAATCTCTGTCGTCTATACGGAGCTGTCGCAGTCCGACGAACACGGGAACGCATTCAGGCAGACAGCGACGGTATTCGGCACGCCAGGCTCACACGTAGGCATGGCCGCGTACGATGTTTGGCTCACGGGCGTCATCCAGCAGAAGCCCGACGTCAGCGCATTCGCCTCGGGCGCAACCCTATGGCGATGTGTAGCGAACTGCGCTTACAAGTCGCGCCTCCCCACGCCCTATCCGGGGATGTGTCGCGTCGATGAAACGCAGTCGTCGGGCTTGCCCTCGACGGATATAATCGCTGCGTGCGGGAACGCAATCCTAGCAGCTTCTGCACTGATACTGGGTCAAGGGGATTGCGTCCTCGACACAGGAAAACCAGCGCCATGCACTTGCGGACCCGACCACATCTCCAACATGTACACGTGGTGCGAAGAGTACACGCCCCCCATCGACCCAGCGTGCGAAGCCTCACCTGACGCCGACGCGGGTGTCCAATGAAGAGCTTGGAACGCGTCAAGACATTTTTCACGGACCGCGGGTTCGAGGTCGTGCTTGCGGAATGGTGGGAATCGGCTCCTCGACCTTTTGTCATCGTGCGAGGTGATTTGGCCGCCGTAGAGGCAGCACTGGCCGATGCGGGGGTCCGAGTCCACGTTGGACCAGATGACAAGGAGAAGTACATTGAATCTCCAAGAGGTGGTGGTCGCGGGCGCGTTCGAACACTTGACGGCCAGTGGCACGACGCCGTGGTTCCCAGCGACGCCAAGATTGTCCTGATTTGCGGGGTGTCGGATGAGGACTTGCCACCGACCTGAGGTCGCGTAGACCCAATACCCATGGGTTAAGCCGCAACCGATCGAGCTTCCTGACGCTTTCGTATCGTCGATAAAGTAGTCGTTGCATTGGTGTAAACCCCCCACGCTTGATGTCGTAGTTCGGCTCGAGATCGGTGTCGTGGATTCGGACGCAACAACTCCCGCTGGCGTCCCGCGGGAGTGTCGGGACCACAGCGACGCGCCCGGGCCGGTGCCGCCGACCGATCTCACCGGAATCGGTTTCCTGTGCCAGAGCGCGCCCGGACGGCGGCCCGACCGACGCCGATCTCGAGGCGACGCTCGACCGCCGCGGCCTGACCAAGCTCCGCCCGCTGTCCGACCGCTCGGCGTCCCTGTGCGGCGACGCGCCCGAGCGGCTGTACGTGACGATCGCGCTCGGGCTGGGGGGCCGGCCGGCGCTGATGCCGGCGCACCTCGCGACGTTCGACGCGGCGGCGCGGCCCGCGGGCGCGCCCGAGACGTGGACGAAATGCTCGCCCGGGGCGTCGACGGCGCATGTCGCGGCCGTGCAGGCGTTCTATGCCGCATTGCCGTCGACGGTGGATGTCGCGCGGGTGACGGGCTACGAGCGGCGGCGGCGGACCGCCGCGTGGACGTGGTCGCTGGCGCACTACGTGCGGGGTTGGGGGTCAGTAGGGCGGCTCCGGCGCCACGTCGAACGACAGCTCCGCGCCGTTGCGATCGACGATGATTCGAGCCGGCGAGCTCGCGTCGTGGTCCGAGATCAAGAACGACAGCGCCTCGGGCCCGAGCCCGGCGACCGACCGGCCGTCCACCTGGAGGACGACGTCGCCGGTGCGGATACCCGACGCGGCGGCTGAGCCGACGACGCGCCCGACCCGCAACGGGGACGGCGCGGCGCCCTCGAGGAACACGCCGGGCGGGCTCACGGTTCCGCCGCGACGCCCGACGATGAGCTCCACGGCCACGCTCGCCGTCGCGTCGGGGGCGACCTCGGCGGCGACCGGGCGCACGAGGGCCGAAGGCGCGGCGACGCCGTGGCAGTGGATGTCGACTCGGCCGGTCGGAGCCCCGAACGCGAACGCGCCCGCGCCATCCGTCTGGACGGGGCGGCTCGACGCGGCAGAGCGCGTGCGCCAGAAGCACGCCGCGCCGGGGATCGGGGCGCCCGTCCGCCAGTCGCTGACCAGGCCGACGACCCGGCCGGTCGGGCCCGCTTCGATGCTCGCGCGGGCGACCCGATCGGCTTCCACCACGACCTTGGCGCTCCCGCTCGCTCCGTCGGGGCCGACGGCCGTCACCAGATAGGCACCGACCGGGAGGCCCGCGATGGAAAATGTCGTGCCGGTGACCTCGCCGTTCTGGCTCCCGAGCTCGGCCTCGCCGGCGGCCCTGACGTCGGGCGCGTCGCGAAAGCCGCGGAGCGTGCCCTCGATCGATCCGGTGGACGGAAGCTCGAGGCGCACGTCCTTCGCGCCGGCCTCGACCACGAGGCCCCTCCTCGAGGCATGGCCGCCGTCTCGGCGCAGCGCGAGAAGCTCGTATCGACCCGCAACGAGCTCGTCGAGCACGAACGCGCCGTCGGGGCCGCTGTGCGCCCGCGCGCTGCCTCTCATGGACAACGCGAGCACATCGACGCCGGCGACCGGCTCGCCGTCCCGCACGACGCGACCCGAGATCGTCAGGCGGCCGCGGGCGATGACGATGCGCACGCCCGTCACCTGGCTCGTCCCGTCGCGGACATGGACGACGGGTAAGGCCTGGCCCGGCGGCGGCAGATAGAGCGAGGAGCGTTCGGCGGACGTGCTCACCTGCGCCGCGTAGTCGCCCCCGCCGGCGAGCGCGGTCACCCGGAATGTCCCGTCGTCGGCCGTGACGTCATAGCCGCTGTCGTCCTCGTGGACGAACAGGACGTTGACGCCGGAGACCGGCGTGCCCTCGGCATCGACGACGACGCCGGCGATGGACGCGGCGAGGCCGAGGTCGAGCACGAGTCCGTCGACGTCGCGCGCGCCGACCTCGAGCGGCCGGCGCGCCATCATCGCGCCCTCCGCGATGCTTTCGGCGTAGATGTCGTACCTGCCCGCCGCCACGCCCTCGATCTTGAACGCGCCGTCCGCCTCCGCGTTCACGCGGTGCGGCCGCGCCGCCTGCTGGAACAGCCCGACCTCCGCGTGCGCGATGGGCCGGCCGCCGCGGACCACGCGTCCGGACACGCTGGCCTGGCGCTCGCAAACCAGGACGAGATCGACGTCGAGCGCGACCGCGAGGTCGACCGTCGCGTCGGGCGAGACGAGCTTGTGTCCCTCGACGCTCAGGCGCGCCGGGCCGCGCGGCAGGGCGGCGATCGAGAAGCGACCGTCTGCCTGCGCCACCGCCGAGCCGAGCTTCCACGGCCCGTCGACGCTGGCGACGACCACCTTCGCTCCGGCGGCCGGCAGCCCGCCGACCACGACCCGCCCGCGGAGGGGCGCCCGCGCCTCTAGCTTCATGAGGAGCTCGACGGGCGCCGCCCCGCCGTCGAGCTTCACCGCCGACTCCGCCGCCCGGTCGTCGCTCCGCGCGATCACCAGGTACTGACCGGGTCCGAGGCCGGCGAGGCGGAACTGGCCGTCGGCGGCCGTGTCGACCACCGCGCCCGGATCGTGGCCGTCGGTCGCGGCCAGGACGGTCGCGCCGGCGACCGGCGCGCCGTCGCCGTCCACGACGCGCCCGGCGATGGCCAGCTCGGGCGCGAGCTCGAGGTCGAGGCGCACGTCGGTGCGCACCCCGCGCGCGTGCCTCACGACCGCACCGTAGCCGTCGGCGGCGGCCTCGACGTGGAAGGCGCCCGACGGCACGCACAGGCGGTAGCGCCCCTGGCCGTCCGACTGCGCGATCCCGAAGTCGATCGCGTGGGCGCCCGCTCGCACGCGGGCGCCGACGATGACCCCGCCGGCCGCGTCGCGCACGGTTCCGCGCACGACGAGGTTGCAATCGCCGAGCTCGATCGCCAGCGCGTCGGGGGCGGGCCGCGGATCGCTCGCGCGGAGGTCAACGCGCGCGCCGGCGGCGACCAGGCCGTCCGCCTGGGCGACGACCCGATACTGGCTCGCGGGCCGAACCCCGAGGTCGAAGCGTCCCACGTCGTCGGTCTCGACCTGCGCGATCGGCCACTCGCCGACGTGCAGCTCGTCGGTTGTCAAACGCACCGTCGCATTCGCCACCGCCCGGCCGGCGTGAAGGACGCGGCCGGCGATGCGCCGGCCGGCGACGCCGGGCTGGCCGAGCCACGCGAACGAGACGGGGGCGCGTCCGTCGGCGGGACGCGCGGCGGGCGAGAGCGCCGGCCGGGGCGCGCCCCCCGTCTGCGCGCCCGGCCGCGGGCCTCGCGCGCGCGGCCAAAGCAAGACTGCGACGAGCGCGCCGGCCAGGACGACAATCGCGACGAGCCGAGACCACCGCATCGGACCCCATGCGGATCATGTGCCCGCACGGGCGGATTGTCGAGCCCCCGGCGGGCCTCCGGCATGGCGCGAGCGATACGGGGAGGGGAATCAGTCGCCGATGATCCCCGTGGCCCTGGCGGTCAGCGGGCCGCTCGGGAAGCCGCCCTCGTCGAACAGCGCGGGGCCGAGCTGGGTCACGAAGTCGTCGTAGCCGGCGAACGTCGAGAAGTCGAGGTAGAACGCCGCGGCGTCGGACACGACGAACGCCGGCGACACGAACGGCGCGAGCTCCGGGGGGAGCCGCGGGAACGTGACGGGCGAGCCCTCCGACGGGGGCGCGAGGAGCAGCCAGCGCGGCCCGTTCGTCGGCCCGCCGTCGATGCGCGCGCTGAGCCCGACCTGCGCGCCCAGCGCGTCGGCGCCGGTCACGGGCGCGTCGGCGGCGAACCGGAGCACGAACGGCGAGCTCCCCGCGTCGACGGTCACGTTGTGAACGCGCGGCAGAAGCGTCGCGCCCAGGTCGACCGGGTCGTTGGCGGGCACCGAGGCGATCTGGCGCACGAGCACCCCCGCGCCGTCCTGCTGGGTCGGGCCGTACGGGATGCCCACCTGGTAGCGGAGGGCGTCGAAGAAGCCCATCGCGAACCGAAAACCGACCGTGGTCGATCCGCCTGCCACGATCGCGAAGGCCTTGGTCCGGTTCGGCTCGGGGGAAAACGTCACCCCGCCGGCGAGCACGTCGAGGCGCGCCGAGCCGCATACGGGGCCGGCGTCGGCGGCGACGCACGGCGCCATCGTCGCGGCCGGCGCGTTGGACAGGTTCACCTGGAACGTCGCGAACGTCGTCTGCCACGGCGGCAGCGAGACCGCCGCCGTCCCGGTGGGGATGCCGCGCATCGCGCTGAAGCCGAGGCGCTTGTGCGTCGCATCCTCGGCATAGGCGACGACTGCGTAGGTCGCCCCGGCGACGCAGTGCTGGCGGATCGGCACCGGCACCGGGCCCGGCGGCGCCGACCCGGCGATGGACACCACGCAGGGATCCGTGCCGGCCTCGATCGACACGCCGGTGGTGCCGGCGGGGGCGGCGCCGGGGAGCGTCACCATCGCCGTCTGCACCAGCGCGTCGGCGATCGCCGGCCGCCCGAACGTGATCGTCTGCCCGGGCTTGACGCCGCGCACGGTGCGCAGACGGCTGGGCCGCTGGCTCGCGTCGTAGAGCCCGACGGTGACCCCGCCGCCCGCGACGATCTGCCCCTGCGCCTCGCCGGCGGCGTCGGTGGTCTTGACGCCCACCGTCGCGCCCGACGGGTCGTGGAACGCGACGGTGATGCCCGCGCCGATCGACCCATCGAGCGCGTACACCTTGACGCGCAGCGTGCCGGTCTGGAGCGGCGCGTCGGCGGTGGGGCCGATCGGCGCGTCGATCGTCGCGCCGCCGTTCTTGCCGCACTGTCCGTTCGTGCACGCGTAACCCGACGGGCACTCGTTCGGCGGCGGCCCGCAGGGGAACCGGTCGGCGTAGTTGGGGGAGAAGCACGCGCCCAGCGCCAGGGCGCATGCACCGAGCGATCTCATGCAACCTCGAGCCGGGGGAGCATCCGGGCGAGCTCGCCGGGATCGCCGGTCGGGCGCTCGCAGGCGTGATCGCGGCAGAGATACGCGGTCGCGCGGCCGCCCACCGGTCCCATCGCCGCCACCCACGGAAGCCGGGCGCCCAGCTCGGGTCCGGCGCGCAGTCGCAGCGCGTTGGGGAGGAAGCGCTCGTTCACCACGCCGAGGAGGTCGCCGGCGTCGTCGCCGGCGACCACGATCGTGGCCGGCGGCTCCCAGCCGAAATCCAGCGCCGACAGCATCTCGGGCATCGCGTGCGGCGCCGCCTTCAGCCGCGCGGAGTAGAAGCGCACCGTGCCCTCGGCGATGCGGCGCCACTCGTCGCGCCCGAGCATCTCCGCCAGGCGGAACAGCGCCCCCGCCGCCACCGACGCGCCCGCCGGCTCGGCGCCGTCGTAGTCGTCGCGCATGCGCAGGAGCAGCGACGCATCGTCGCCGCGGGAGGTGAAGAACCCGCCCTCGGCCGCGTCGTGAAACGCGGCCACCATCCTGTCGGCGAGCGCCTCCGCCCACGCCAGCCGCCGCCAGTCGAACCCGGACTGGTAGAGCTCGACGAGGCCGCGGACGAGAAACGCGTGGTCGTCGAGGAATCCGTCGACCGCCGCCTCGCCCGCGGCCCAACGCCGCCGCAGCCGCTCGCCGTCCCACAGCGCCCGCTCGACGAACGCCGCCGCCTCGTCGGCGGCGCGCACGTAGCGCGGCTCGCGGAACGCCGCCCCCGCGCGCGCGAGCGCCCCGATCATCAGGCCGTTCCACCCGGCGAGGACCTTCTCGTCGCGGTGCGGCCGCGGCCGCCGCTGGCGCCGCTCGAACAGCGCCGCGCGGGCGGCGAGGAGGATCGCGGACACGTCGTCGGCGGAGCGGCCGACCTCGGCGCCGAGCCTGTCGGGACCGACGACCGCGTGGAGCACGTTCTTGCCGGTGAGCTCGCCCTGGGGATCGTCTGCGTTCCCCTCGGCGGCGACGGCGTAGGCGCGGCAGAACAAGTCGGCGTCGGCGCCCAGGATCTCGTCGATCTCGGCGCGCGTCCACACGTAGAACGCGCCCTCGCGGCGCTCGCCGTCGGGGCCGGGGCTGTCCGCGTCCTCCGCCGCGTAGAAGCCGCCCTCGGGGGCGCGCAGGTCGCGCAGCACGTAATCGCACGTCTCGCGCGCGACCTGGCGGAACTCGGGGCGGCGGGTGAGCTGCCACGCGTCGACGAGAGAGTCGACGAGCTGCGCCTGGTCGTAGAGCATCTTCTCGAAGTGCGGTACGTGCCACAGGCGGTCGACGGAGTAGCGATGGAACCCTCCGCCGAGATGGTCGTACATGCCCCCGCGCGACATGCGGTGGAGCGTCGCCAGGGACATCGTCGCCGTGTCGGGGTCGCGGGTGCGCGCGAAGACGCGGTGGAGGAGCCCGAGCACGACCGGCCGCGGGAACTTGGGCGCGCGGCCGAACCCACCGTGCTCCTTGTCGAAGGTCTGGGCGAAGAAGCTCGCGGCCGCGTGGAACACGCCGCGATCGAGGAGGACGGGCTCGCCGCCGGCCTCGGCGCGCCGCAGCTCGGCGACGACCTGCGCGCCCGACTCCTCGATGTCGTGCCGGCGCGTGCGCCACAGCTCGTCGATGCGCTCGAGCAGCTGGGGGAAGCCGATCATCCCCCCGCGCGACGCAGGCGGGAAATACGTCCCGCCGAAGAACGGCTTGAGGTCGGGCGTGAGGAACACCGACATCGGCCAGCCGCCGCCGCCGGTCGTCGCCTGGACGAACGTCATGTACACGCGATCGACGTCGGGACGTTCCTCGCGGTCCACCTTGACGGCGATGAACCCGTCGCGCAGCTTCGCCGCGACCGTGGGGTCCTCGAACGACTCGCGCTCCATGACGTGGCACCAGTGGCACGTCGAGTAACCGACGGACAGGAAGATCGGCTTGTCCTCGGCGCGGGCGCGCGCGAACGCTTCGTCCCCCCAGGGGAACCAGTCGACTGGATTCCCCGCGTGCTGCAGGAGATACGGGCTCTTCTCGCCGGCGAGGCGATTCCGAGGCGCGTTCGACATGTGATCTGGACCGTAGCACGGCCCGCGACGCGCCAGTATCATGGACGCATGCCGAGGCTGGTGGTGGTCGTCGCGGTCGCCGCGCTCGCGGCGCGGGCGTGGTCGCAGACGGCGACCGAGCCACCCTCCGACGGCGTCGACGAGGGGAGGACGCTGCGGACGATCGGCGCCACGTCGATGGGCGTCGGCGTCGCGCTCGGCCTGGCCACGGCGGCGCTGCTCGTCTATGCGAAGGACGCCAAGGACTCGATCGAGGCCAAGTCGCGCAACATGGCGGAGTGGACCGTCCCGGACAACCAGCTGTGGGACAAGGCCGATCGCGCCGACAAGCTGGGCAAGATCACGGCGATCGCGGCCGGGGCGACGTTCGTGACCGGCGCGGTGCTCTACTTCATCGGCCTGCGCGGCGACGAGCGCGCGCCGCAGGTGAGCGTCACGCCCGTGCCGGGGGGCGCCGCGATGGGTGTGACATGCGAGTTCTAGCGGGACTCGGCCTCGCCCTGTCCGCGTGCTTCGGCCCGAACGTCCTCGACGGCTCGCTGAAATGCGAGATCGGCGACGAGTGTCCGCCGTCGATGTTCTGCCGCCTGGAATGCGGCCGTCGCTGCTTCTTCAACCCCAGCGGCACGTGCGGGGAGGACGCGCCCGTGCCGGTTGGCGACGCGCCCATCACGCCGGTCATCGACGCGCCGCCCGGCACGCCCGACGTGCCCGTCGTCCCCATGCCCGACGTGCCGGTCATCAGCGTCGGCGACGGGCCGGTGATCGCCATGATCGACGCGCCCGAGCCGCCCATGCCCGATGTCCCGCCGCCCCCGACGATCGATGCGCCGCCGCTGATGGTCCCGGACGCCTGCGTGATGATCGCGGCGACCGCCGACGCCGGCATCGTCATCTGCGCGCCGACCATGAAGCCGAGAAGGTAGGGAGACACACTCCGCCGCACGATGACCACCCGGACGCCGGCGGTTCTCCGAACCCGCGACACGGTTGCGGCTGCGGCCGCGGCTCCGGTTCCGGCTCCGGCTGCGGGTGCGGGGCCGACCTACCGGCCGGCCCAGTAGCGGACCGGCCCAGTGTCGGCGTGGACGAACGCGCTGTCGGGGTAGAACCCGACGCCTCCGAGCGACATCGAGCGCACCTGCTCGAGCAGGCGGCGCGTGGGCACGCCGGGGACCCGGAAGTCCACCGCATGGCCGTAGGTGTGCTGGCTGTCGCGCGCCACCTCGTGCCCCTTCTTGCGCAGCATCAGGTTGAACTTGGGAGCGCGGAAGCCGGATACGATCTCGATGCGGTCCGCCTCAAACCGGACCGCAGCGGCCACGAGCACCGCCTGGAGGCGCGGGTCCATGTCGGTCGGCTCGTTCGTCCAGTGGCAGCGGAGGAAGCGATCGAACGTCTCCTTGGGCACGCTCGCGTCGCGTCGCCGCTCGATCGGCAGCACTTCGTAGGTCCACAGGTTGCGGATGCTGACCAGCGGCGGCGGCGGCTTGCCCACGAGCTTGCGCAGGCGCGCGTCGGCGGCGCGCGCCCGGGGCGCGTTCTTCGCCTCGAGGTAGTCCAGCTTGCCCGCGTGCGCCGCCCCGCACAGGAGGAGCAGCGCGAGCGCGCGCGTCATGAGCTCCGGACCGTACGGATCCCGACCACCTCGTTCATCGCGCCGGTGCGGTAACCGGCCAGATCCACCGCCACGTAGGAGAAGCCGAGCTCGCGGCCGAGCGCAACGATCCGGCCGCGGATCTCCGGATCGAGCGCCCGGGCCATCTCCGCCGTATCGAGCTCGAGGCGGGCGATCGTGTCGTGGAAGCGCACCCGCATCTGCCCGAAGCCGAGCGCGCGCAGCCCCTCCTCGAACCGATCCACGCGCCGGAGCCGCTCGGGCGTGATCTCCGTGCCGTAGGGAAACCGCGACGACAGGCAAGCGAGCTGCGGCTTGTTCCACGTACGCAGGCCCAGCAGCTTGGACAGCGCGCGCACGTCCGGCTTGGTGAGGCCGGCTTCGACCATCGGATGGAGCGCACCGCGCTCGGCCGCCGCGGCGAGCCCGGGACGATGGTCGCCGAGGTCGTCGACGTTGGTGCCGAGGAAGATCGCCGCCGCGCCGAGCCTCGCCGCCAGGGGAGCGGCGATGTCGAGGAGCTCGGTCTTGCACAGGTAGCACCGGTCGGTCGGGTTTTCGCCGAAGCGCGGGCGTTCGAGCTCGTGCGATTCGACCACGACGTGGCGCGCGCCCAGACCCAGCTCCTCGCCCAGGCGCACCGCGTCCTCGCGCTCCGACCGCGCCATGGTCTCCGACACGGCCGTCACGGCGAAGCAGCGCTCGCCCAGGACGTCGTTCGCGACCTTGAGGAGGAGCGTCGAGTCCACACCGCCGGAGAAGCACACGAGCGCGGACGGGTGCGCCGCCACCGCGGCGCGCAGGCGAGCGAGCTTTTCCTCCATCTCCCTACTTTATAGACGATCCGGGCAGATCTGGCAGCCCCCACGCGCCGCGCAGCGCCAGGTAGGCCTCGTCGGGGAGGATCGCCACGACGGTCCGATCCGGCGCCATGAACCGCAGCAGCGACAGGAGGTCGGCGCGCGGCAGCGCGACGCACCCGACGGTGGGCGACCCGCGCCGGCGCGCCACGTGGAAGAAGATACAGCTCCCCGCGCGCGGCACCGCGTCGGCATTGTGGAGGATGACGGCGCCGAGCTCGTAGAGGTCGTCCGCCCGGCGCATGACCTCCGCCGAGGCCCAGTCCTTGTCCTCGTCGCGCGCGAAGCGGTTGTAGTGCCGCGACCCCGGGTCGTCGACGCACACGTCCCCATTGCCCATGCGGCGCCACGCGAGCGCGACCCCGTCGGGGCGATCGGCGTAACCGAACGCGTCGCCGACGCGGAACAGCCCGGCGGGCGTGCGGCCGTCCCCCTCCTCCTTCTTCGGCCCCGGCCGGTCGACGGCGACGACGCCGCGGCCCCATGCCAGCCCCTTGCCGAGCTCGGCGCGGACCGGCGCGCCGGCGGGCGCCCAGCCGGCCTTGGCGCGGGTGAACCGCACGACCTCGCCCGCGGTCGCGTCCCACCCGGCCGCGCGCACCACCACCAACCGGTCGACGTCGGCGGGGATGATCGCGGCCAGAAGGACGAAGAAAAACGACACTAGGCGCGGACGGTCGCGCCGGCGTCGTAAACGGTCTCGCCGTTGTGGCCGCGGCGGAAGAACGTCTGCCGCAGGTCCCAGGCCGGGCCGGCGAGGAAGGACAGCGGATCGTCGGCGAACGCGGGCGCGTTCTTCTCGAACATGCCGTGGCCGATGAAGTTCAGCACCCAGCCGAACGTGAACGCGCCGGCCGAGGCGAGCCACGCCGGGCGGTAGGGCCGGAACAGCAGGAGGCCGACGGTGCCGCCGACGATGACGGGGATGCCGGCGATGTGGAGCTTCCGGTTCCACGGGTGCTGGTGCGTGCTCTCGTAGAAATCGATCGCGCGCTCCCACCTCTCCGCGAACCCGCCCTCGAACTCGGGGTGAGCCCGGCGCCACTCCTTCTCCAGGCCCAGCGCGCCCTTGGCGAACATGCCCAGCGCCACGATCTTGCGCCCGCCGAGGAGGCTCAGCATCCCGCCCGCCATCATGGCGACGTCGCGCTTCTTCTTGTCCCCGATCATCCCGATGATCTTCTCGAACATCCCTCGCTTATAACGTGGCGGCGGGGGAGGCGCTACTCGATCTCGCCACCGAACCGCGCCACCACGACGAACGCCTTCCGCGCCGGGTCCCAGTCGAAGAGCTTGGCCTCCACCACGCCCTCGGGGCGCACGCCCACGACGAGGTGGAAGACCGGCGCGGTCGGCTCGTCCCAGCCGGCGGTGGCCGCCGCGTGATCGGCGTCGGAGAAGTACGCCCGGCCGTTCGGGTGCGAGTGGTAGATGGCGCGCGGCGGCTCCGGGCCGTCGAGCGCGCGCATGAACGCCAGGAGATCGCGCCGGCCGAACGCATAGGCGCGCTCCTCGGTGCGGTCGGCACCGAGCAGGTGCGGGATCTCCGCCGCGTCCGACTCGGCACGGACGACGCGCGTCACCGCGTCTTCGCCGCGCGGGCCGGCCAGCCACCCGCAGCACTCGGCGGGAAAACGCTCGCGCGCGTGCGCGTACACCTCGGCGAGGAGCTCGGGGGGGATGCGCAGGTCACCAGACATAGTGCTTCTCCCAGCGCAGGGGGCCGAAGTAGCGATCGCCGCGGTCGGGGAGGATCGTCACCACGCACGCGCCCGGACCGGCCTCGCGCGCCACCCGGATCGCGCCGGCGACGGCGGCGCCCGACGAGTGCCCCACGAAGATCCCCTCGTCGAGGCAGAGCCGCTCGGCCGCGTCCCACGCCTCGTCGGTGGGCATGGCGATCGTCCGGTCCACGATGCCCTCGGGGCGCCAGATCCCGGGCACGATCGACGAGTCCAGGTGCTTCAGCCCCTCGAGGCCGTGGAGCGCGTCGTCGGGCTCCACCGCCACGACCTGGATGCGCGCGTCGTGCTCCTTGAGCCGCCGCCCGGTGCCCATGATGGTGCCCGTCGTGCCGATGCCGGCGACGAAGTGGGTCAGCCGATCGCCCAGCGCGGCGACGATCTCCGGCCCGGTGCCCTCGTAGTGCGCCAGCGGGTTGGACTCGTTCGAGTACTGGTCGGGGTAGAACCAGCGGTCGGGATCGTCGGCCACGATCTTTCGCACCATGCGGATCGCGCCGTCGGACCCCTCCAGCTCCGACGAGTAGATGATCTCGGTGCCGTAGGCGGCGGTGATCTGCTTGCGCGCGAGGCTCACGTTGGCGGGCATGACGAGCGTGACCGGGACGCCGAGCGCGGCGCCGATCAGCGCGTAGGCGACGCCGGTGTTGCCGCTGGTGGCGTCGATGAGGCGCTGGCCCGGCCCGAGCTTGCCGGCGGCCTGCGCGTCGCGGATCATGCGCAGCGCGGCGCGGTCCTTGACGCTGCCGCCGGGGTTGGTGAACTCGAGCTTGGCCCAGATCTCGGCCGGCGACCCGATGCGCGCCTCGGTGGCGGCGAGGCGGATGAGGGGCGTGTTCCCGACGAGATCGACGATGTTCATGCGCCGGCGATCTCCCGGATGATCGCCCCGGCGGCGGCCGCGCCGCGCGCGAGCGCGTCGGCGTCGGACACAGCCGCGATCGGGGCGACGCGATGCGCGGCGTCGCCGCCCGCGGTCACCCGCGCGTCGGGGTTGAGCGCGGCGAGCCGCTCGGCGGCGGCCGCCGCGCGCGGGCGGCCCACGTCGGCGACCTCGTAGAGGAGCCCCACGTCCTCGGGCGCGACTGCGCGCGCGTCGGTCACCACCAGCATGCCCACGCCCGCGGCGGCCAGGTACAGGAGCGCCGCGGCGCCCGCGCCGGCGGCGTCGTCCACCGCCACCGCGGCGGCGAGCAGCCGCTCCTGCGCCTCCTGCCCCAGGAGCAGGATGTGGCGCAGGTAGCGCGTTTTCTGATCGGGTCGCAGGTCAGCCCCCGGCGATCGCCGGCACGATCGACACCTCGTCGCCGTCCTTCACCGGCGTGTCGAGGTTCTGGAGGAAGCGGATGTCCTCCTCGTTGGCGAAGATGTTCACGAACCGGCGGATCTGCCCCTTGTCGTCGAAGATGCGCTCGCGGATGCCGGGGTGCTTCTTCTCCAGGTCCGCCAGCAGCGCGCCGACGGTCGCCCCCTCGGCCTTCACCTCCTCCAGTCCGGCGGTGAGCTTGCGCAGCGGGGTGGGGATGCGTACGGTCGTCATGGTCGGTTGCTCCTTAAGGCTTCGAACTCGGACAGGCGGGCCGCGATGATCGGCGGCCGCCGCAGGACGGGCACGAGCGGGTCGGTGGTCTTGAGCCCCTGGCCGGTGATGCACACCGCGATGCTGTCGCCGGGGTCGATGCGCCCCTCGGCGAGGAGGCGCCGCGTCGCGGCCAGGGTCACGCCGCCGGCGGTCTCGGTGAAGATGCCCTCGGTCTCGGCGAGCAGGCGCATCGCGTCGACGATCTCGTCGTCGGAGGCGGCCGCGGCCCATCCGCCCGATGCGCGGATCGCCTGGCTCGCGTACCAGCCGTCGGCGGGGTTGCCGATGGCCAGTGACTTGGCGATGGTGTCCGGCCTCTTGACGGGGCGGATGTGCTCCTGCCCCTCGCGCACGGCGGTGACGATCGGCGCGCAGCCGGCCGCCTGCGCGCCATGGAGGCGCGCGCGCGAGGCCCCGTCGGTGAGCCCGAGCTTGTCGAGCTCGCCCAGCGCCTTGCGGATCTTGGTGAGCAGCGATCCGCCGGCCATCGGCGCCACGATGTGGTCGGGCGCGCGCCAGCCGAGCTGCTCGACGAGCTCGTAGGCGTAGGTCTTGGACCCCTCGGCGTAGAACGGCCGAAGGTTCACGTTGACGAACCCCCACCGGTGCTTGCCGGCGATCTCCGAGCACAGGCGGTTGACGTCGTCGTAGGTGCCGCGGATGCCGACGACGCGCGCGCCGTAGACGAGCGTGGCGATGATCTTCTGCTCCTCGAGATCGTCGGGGATGAGCACGTAGGCCGCCAGCCCCGCGGCGGCGGCGTTCGCGGCCACGCTGTTGGCGAGGTTGCCGGTGGACGCGCAGCCGACGGTGTCCATCCCGAGCTCGATGGCCTTGGAGATGGCGACGGCGACGACGCGATCCTTGAACGACAGCGACGGGTAACACACTCCGTCGTTCTTGACCCACAGCTCGCGGACGCCCAGACGCCGCGCGAGCCGATCGGCGCGGACGAGCGGCGTCCAGCCCACCTGGGCCCCGACGGACGGGGGCCCGTCGAGCGGCAGCAGCTCGGCGTAACGCCACATGCTGCCCGGCCGGCGCGCGATGGCCTCGCGGGTGAGGCGCGCCTTGATCGCGTCGTAGTCGTAGGCGACCTCGAGCGGTCCGAAGCACAGCTCGCACACGTGCAGCGCGGCCTTGGGGTATTCTTTCCCGCATTCGCGGCACTTGAGGCCCAGGACCGTGGTCTCGCTCATGGTTGCACCGCTCGCGCGCGGCCGCTCGGGGCGCCGGGTCGCTCGGCTGCGCCTCGCTTCAGGGACGCCTCGATCCTCGCGGCCGCGCGCTCACTCATTCGGACACCTCCAGCGTCGGCGAATCGCAGCCCGAGCAGCCGGGACGGCGGCGGAAGGCGATGCTCCGCACCTCGCCGCGCTCGCACAGCCACATCCGGCCGAGGAGCCCTTCCGGATCGCGCCCGGTCGCGAGCGCCAGCGCCGCCTTGGCCTGAAGGCCCGCGACCTGGCCACAGGTCGCGCCCAGGATCCCGGCGTCGGCGCAGGCCTCGAGCTCCCCCTCGGGCATCCCCTCGAACAGGCAGCGCCAGCAGGGGGTCTCGCGCGGGATCACCGGAAACACGTTGCCGCCGTGGCGGATCGCGGCGGCGACGACGAAGCGCCGCCCCACGCGCAGGCAGGCGTCGTTGACGGCGAATTTCGTGGCGAGGTTGTCCGACCCGTCGCACACCACGTCGGCGTCGTGGAGGAGGGCCCCGGCCGTGGCCTCGTCGAAGTGGGCGCGCACCGCATCGACCGCGAGCGCCCCGCGGCGCAGGAGCGCGTCGCGGGCGGCCTCCACCTTGGGCCGCCCCACGTCGTCGGTGCGAAACAGGATCTGCCGCTGCAGGTTCGTCGGGTCGACGACGTCGTCGTCGACCAGAACCAGCCGCCCGGCGCGCCGCAGCGCCAGCGCCAGCGGGCACCCCAGCCCCCCGACGCCGATGACGAGGAACGTCTTCATTGTTGTACCACCGTCTCGCGTCGGCTCGGCGCTCCATGTCGCTCGGCTGCGCCTTGCTCCAGGGTCGCTCTGATCCTCGCCTCCGCTCGCCGGCTCATGAGAAATACTCGTCGAGAGAGAAGTAGCGTTCGCCGGTGTCGCACAGCACCGTGACGACCGTCTTGCCGGGGCCGAGCTCACGCGCCACGTCCACGGCGATGCGGACGTTGGCGCCGGCGGAGATGCCGACGAGCAGCCCCTCCTCGCGCGCCAGGCGCACCTTCATGTCCCAGGCGTCGCGGTCGGAGATCGTGCGCACCTCGTCGATGACCGAGCGGTTCAGCACGTCGGGGACGAACCCGGCGCCGATCCCCTGGATCTTCGACGGCCCGGGCTTGCAGCCGGACAGCACCGCGCTCGTCGCCGGCTCCACGGCGATGACCCGCGCGTCGGGCCGCCGCGTCTTCATCACCTCGCCCACGCCGGTGATCGTGCCGCCCGTGCCCACCGCGCTGACGAACGCGTCGGGCACGCGGCCGAGGTCGCCGAGGATCTCGAGCGCGGTCGTGCGCCGGTGGGCGTCGGGGTTCGCGGGGTTCTTGAACTGCTGCGGCATGAAGTAGTTGCCGTTGTTGCGGACGAGCTCCTCCGCCTTCTCGACCGCGCCCTCCATCACGCGATCCTCGGGCGTGAGGATCAGCTCGGCGCCGTAGGCCTTGAGCAGGGAGCGGCGCTCGAGCGACATCGACTCCGGCATGGTCAGGATGAGGCGGTAGCGCTTCACCGCGCACACGAGCGCCAGGCCGATGCCGGTGTTGCCGCTGGTGGGCTCGACGATGACGCTCTCGCCGGCGCGGATCTGGCCGTCGCGCTCGGCGGCCTCGATCATCGACAGGGCGATGCGATCCTTGACGCTGCCGCCCGGGTTGTACTGCTCGCACTTGGCCCACACCTCGGCGGCGTCGGGCGGGACGATGCGGGCGAGCTTGACGAGCGGCGTCCTGCCGATGAGGTCGGTGAGCGAGTGGAGGAGGGCGGGGCGCATCAGATGAAGTACATCGGGGGTTGGGAGGCCGCGCCCACGCCGAGCTCGCCCGCGCGCCGGACGAGATCGCCGAACGTGACGCCGTCGAACCAGGCGCCGACGTGGTCCTGGAGCTCGCGCCAGAGCGAGGCGGTCACGCGCCCGCCGGGCGAGCCGGCGTCGTGCTCGATGTCGACCTCCACCGAGCCTTGCAGGGCGCGCACGACCTCGCCGAGGCGGAGGTCGTCGGGCGACCGGCGGAGGGTGTAGCCGCCGCGCGGACCGCGCCGGGACTCGACGATGCCGGCGCGCTTGAGATCCTGGAAGATCTGCTCGAGGTAGCGCAGCGGAATCTCCTCCCGCCGGGCTATGTCCTTGGCCTGGACGGCCCCCTCGGTCTGGTGGAACGCGATGTCGAACACGGCGCGCACGCCGTAGCGTGTCTTGGCTTGGAGTCGCATTTTCCTATCGAATGGGCGGGGATTTGTTTTCTGCTTGGGAAACGGGCGTTTGTCAAGGGGCAGACTTGCCGCAGACCTTGCAGCGCCCGTCTTCACCGAGGAGGCCGATGCAGCTTCCATCCGGGCACAAATGCCGGTCCTCATCATCTTCATCTTCATCTTCATCGTGGGCGTCGGCGTTTGCGTCGGCGTCGGCGTCGGCGTCATCGTCGGCGTTTGCGTCGGCGTCGTCGTCGTCGTCCTCGTCATCCTCGTAGGCGACGACGTCGCCACGCGCCCCCGCGACGCCCATCCGGCCGCACACCTTGCACCGCCCGTCGGGGCCGATCACCCCGATGCACGCCCCGTCGGAGCAGAGCTGCCGATCCTCGTCGAAGTCCTGGGTCATTTGAGCTTCTTGAACAGGGCGTCGAGCTTCGCCCTGGCCGCGTCGATGTTCTCCTTGGCCCGGGGAGCATCGGTCTGCGCGAAGTCGAAGTGCGCGCAGAAATTCCCCGCCTCGCGGTCGCGGATGTAGGCGGCCTCCGGCTCCTTGCACTGGTTGTGGATGCTCGGATCCCAGTGGCGGCAGTTCTTGCAGACGTGGAGGTCCGCGCCGCAATGGGGGCAGCTGTCTCGGCGGCCGACCTTGACGCCGACCTTGACGTCGAAGATCTGCTCGTTGCCGCACGACCAGCAGAAGTAGGGCATGCGGAACGGATAGCAGAGATGGGGGGGAAAGGACAGCGGTTCTAGCCGGGATTGCAGAACGCGTCGATCGCTCCGGTCTGGGTGGTCGAGTTGCCCCACGCGTCGACCGCCGTGACGGTGAGCGTCAACGCGCCTATGCCGATGGACTTGGTCGGGAAGTAGGCGAAGTTGCCGCCCGCCGCCGGGATCGCGGCGGCGCCCAGACAGGCCTCGGGCCCCGAGACCGGGCCGTTCGCACTGCCCACTGTGCACGTCGCCGAGAACCAACCCTGCGAAGGCGCGACCGATTCGTCGCCGAGCGAGAACGCCAGCCCGGGGAACTGGAAGCAGGTGTTGACGGACTGCGTCGTCGGGACCGTCGCCGACACGTGCCGATCGATGTCCACGCTGAACGGGAACGAGATCGGCCCCTGCGGGCTGGTCCCCGACGTGTGGCCCATGCCGTCCTTGAGGTCGACCGTGATCCGGTAGGCGCCGTCGAGCGCGAGCTGGCTCCAGTTGTAGAAGGCGAACAGGAAGCCGGGCCCCGGCGGCGTGGTGGTGGCCGGGCAATCGGCGGGCGGCGCCGGGCAGTTGCACAGTCGCGAGTCGCTCACCTGCGCGCCCGACAACGTGCTGATCGAGCACTGGTACGTCTGCATCTTCAAGGGCTCGAAGAACGTGTCGAACCCCAAGGAGTTCTGCACGAACGACGGGTTCGGCTGCGGGAAATCGAAGAAGCTCAGGAAGATGCCCGCATCCACGTACACGAACGACGACGACCCGCCGGCGCGCGCGCCCTCCTGGTCGAATATCGAGGACGGTGTGACCGCGATGAGGTCGGCGGAGTAGGCGCCGTCCGGGCAACGCGGGCAACTCGCGTTCGTCACGTCGTACGTGACCGTCCCCGACTTCGTGCTGTCGGCGCCGCACACAAGCTCATCGTTGTCGAACGACTGGGGAACCAGCCGGCACAGGACGTCGTTCTGTCCCACGTCGGCGGGCGCGAGCGAGTACGAGAACCTGCCCGACGGGAGGATCACCTTGACCGGATTGCCGAACGGGTCGAGACCATCGGGCGTCCCCACGTTGAACGTGAACTGATAGACCGGGAAGAGCTTGTCGACCACGATCGCGAAGCGGTTGAAGCTCGGCGGCGGGCATCCCGGGAGGACGCCGACGCAACCGCCGAACGAATCGAGCACGTCGGCCACGATGGTGGGCTGCCCGCTGTCGTTGAGCGCGTAGGCGACCGACCCCGACGGCACGCCGAAGGATCTGTTGAAGAGGCCCTGCGTGAGCCAGAAATCGGGCGACGGGAACGTGCCTTCGCCGCGGAGCCAGTAGCGCAACTGCCCCTCGACGCGATCGTTGACCCGTAGCGCGTCGACGTCTTTGACCGCGGCCACGCCGAGGAGGTCGGCGATGATCTTGACCGTGCCGGTCGGGATGCGGGCGCCGGTGGCCGTTGGCTTCTTGCCATCGGCGACGATGATGACGCCGCCGTTGTCGACGAACTGCCGCAGCGTGGGCGCCCAAGCTTTGGAGATCGTCGTGAGATCGACGAAGTCGGAGCGGATGCCCTGGTCGGGGATGAGGAAGATGTCGTAGCCGGGCAGCACCGAGTCGATCTTGGTGGGGTCGTCGAACTCGTTGATGACGAAGTTGGTGCCGAGCAAGGTCTTGAGGTTCGCGACCTCGGCCGGCCCCTCGCACTGCGGGATCGCTTGCCCCTGCCCGCCGACGGGCTTGAAGATGATGTTGCAGGACGAGTCGTCGAGGATGAGCACGCGGGCCTGCCGCGCGGTGCTGGGGAACACCGTACCGAGGTTGCGGTGCGTGAACGGCGGCAGGGTCGCGGCGTCCTGGAAGACCGAGTTGTAGGGGAAGTTCGTCGAGATCGGGATCACATAGTCCTGCCCGATGACGACCACGTGGCCCTCCGAGGCGCGGTCCGCGTTCGGCGGCGTGGGGCCGAACGGCGCCACCGCGGTGACGACCGTATCCCCGGGCGCCGTGACGCCGCCCTCGCCGATCGTCGTGCCGCTGGCGTTGCCGCAGGAGTCGGTGCCGCGCGCGTGGACGATGTTGTTGTTCGCCGCCAGGAACGTGCAGGTGAGCGTGGTTCCGTTCCGCGTGCACGCGGTGGTGAGGTCCGCGCGGGTCGGGGGCTGCACGACCGGCTGCGCGAGGTGCGTCTCACCCGTCAGCGTGGCGAGCGGCTCGGACGTCGTGAACTGGATCGTCACCACGCCGGTGTTCGGGGTGCCCGTCGTGGTCTGGGCGGTCAGCAGCGGGCCGCTGAGGTCGACGCTGAAGTTGACCGTGACCGTGTCGCTGATGTTGCCGACCGCGTCGGTTCCATAGACGCGGAAGACGTGCGGCCCGTTGCGCAGCTCGGGCACGGTGAAACTCGGCTTGCGGCAGGGCTGGAACGGCGCGTTGTCGACCGCGCAGAAGAGGTTGACGACGTCGTCCGGCGGCACCGTGCCGATTGGGATCGTCACCGGCACGCACGTGCCCGACGGGGGGCCCGCCACGACGACCGGCCGGGTCGCGTCGACCGTGAAGGTCACCGTCGAGTTGCTTGGCGGATCGACGCTCGGGTTGTCGAACTGGTCGAACGCCGTGATCGTGAACGTGTGCTGTCCGGTCTGCAGGTCGTACGGCAACATCGTGCCCGAGCAGGCGACGGTCGCGCCGTCGATCGTGCAGACGAACCGCGTCGCGTCGGCGGTCGGCACGGTCCACGTGATCGACCCGGTCCCCGGCACGATCGCGCCCGGCGTCGGGCTGACGATGTTGACGGTCGGGCCGGTGGCGTCGACGGTCCAGGTGAACGTCTTGATGCTCTTGTTCCCCCACTTGTCGGTTCCCTCGATGTTGACCGTGTGCGAGCCGCCGGTCAGGTTCATGAACGGGAACCCGGACGCGCACAGGACGAAGCCCTGGCCGAAGTCGCACCGGAACGTCACCGGCGGGCTGAGGTCGACGAACGTGAAGGTCAGGGTGCCGTTCGGTCCGGACACCGCCATCGGCGACGTCACGGTGACCACCGGGCCCTCGGCATCGACGGTCCAGGTAACGCTGGCCGGCGTGCCGACGTTGCCGGCGAGGTCGGTCGCGCGCACGGCGAACGTGTGCGAGCCGCCGCTCAACGTCTTCTGGAAGCCAGCCGGGTCGCAGGCGGCGAAGCCGCTCCCGGTGTCGCACTCGAACGTCGCCGCCTCGTTGGCGGTGTAGGAGAACTGCACGGACGGACCGGTCACCGATCCGTTGACCGGCGAGGTGATCGTCACGACCGGTGGGGTCTTGTCGATGACCCACGTATAGACCGCGGGTGTCGGATCGGTGACGTGGTCCTCGACCGAGGTCGCCTGCACCGTGAACGTGTGCGGCCCCTCGGCGAGGCCGCTGTAGCTCTTGGGCGAGGTGCACGCCGCCGCGGCGCCGTCGAGCGTGCACACGAACGTGCAGGCGACGAGGTTGCCGGCGAAGCGGCACTCGAACGTGAACGTCGCATCCGTCGACTGGGTGTGGGCGGCCGGCCCGGTGAGGATGATCGTCTGCAGCGACAGCGCGGTGACGTTCCACGTCTGCGACGCCGGCGTCGGGTCCTCGTTGCCCGCCCTGTCGATCGCCTTCACCCGGAACGTGTGCGGGCCGAGCGTCGTGACGTCGAACGTGTCGCCGCTGTGGCAGTCGGAGAAGGCGCCGCTGTCGATCTGGCACTTGAACGTGCACTGGGTCTCGGTGCACGTGAACGTGAACACCGCCTCGCTGGAGGCGACATCGCCCGAGGGACCGCCGGTGATCATGGTGTCGGGCGGCACGCGGTCGAGCGTGAACGACGCCGACGCGGGCGTCGGATCCTGCTGGCCCGACATGTCGACGGCCTTCACCTCGAACGTGTGCGAGCCGTCGGCGAGGTTGGAATACGTCTGGGGCGACGTGCACGAGGTGAACGCTCCCCCGTCGATGCGGCAGAGGAACGTGCTGTTCGGCTTGGACGACGTGAACGAGAAGCTCGCCGGCGACATGTTCGTGAACGCCGGGGGGGCCATGGTGATCGTCGTGTCCGGGGGCGGCCCCGGCGGCGCGTCGGGCATCGGCGGCGGCGGCGCGTCGGGCGGACGCGCGTCGGCCGTCTGCCCCTGCTTGACGCACTTCATCGTGATCGGGTCGCAGACCAGGCCCGACTTGCACAGCAGAGAAGGCCCACACTCTTGGCCTTCGTCCTGACCTTCACCTCCACCGCCACACGCTGTAAGAGAAGCCGCGAGGCACACCACAAGACTAAGTCCCCAAACCGTATTCCTCATGACTGGCAAATTACCAGAAGTACCGAGGCGAAGGGAAGGGGCACAGAGGGGCGCGATCGCGCCCCTCCGTGAGCGTGCTCACGGAACGGGCTTCGTGACGCAGCCGCTGAACCATTGGTTGCTGACGAGGTTGGCCGAGTTGCGCGCTTGCCAGACCGAGGCCCCGACCGCAGGATCCATCTGGTAGCTGAACGTACATATTTTGGGGCCTGGAGAACCCCGCGTTGACACCCCCCTTGCGAAGAGGTATGAGCTTCGGCGCATGTACGATACGAGCGACATCCGGAAGGGCTTAAAGGTCCTGATCGACGGGAATCCGTACACCATCGTCGAGTTCCAGTTCGTCAAGCCGGGGAAGGGCGCGGCGTTCACCCGCACCAAGTTCAAGAACCTGGTGACGGGCGCGGTGATCGAACGGAACATCCGTTCCGGTGAGAAGCTCGAGCCCGCCAACGTCGAGGAACGCAAGATGCAGTTCCTCTTCCGCGAGGGCGAGGACTTCGTCTTCATGGACAGCGCCTCGTACGAGCAGACGCACGTGTCGGCGGAGATCATCGGCGACGACTGGAAGTTCCTGAAGGACAACCTCGAGTGCAGCGTGCTCTTCTTCAACGACCGGCCGGTGGGCGCGAGCCTGCCGAACTTCGTGTCGATGAAGATCGTCAAGACCGAGCCGGGCGTGCGCGGCGACACCTCGGGCAACGTCACCAAGCCGGCGACGGTGGAGACGGGCGGCGAGGTGCAGGTGCCGCTGTTCGTGAAGGAGGGGGAGTATATAAGGATCGACACCCGGACCGGGGAGTACATCGAGCGAGTCGCGGGGCCGTAGCGCTTTCTTTATAATGCCCTCCGTATGAAGGCGGTGATCATCGGCGGCGGGTTGGCGGGGATGACCACCGCGCTGGAGCTGCGGCGCTACGGGGTCGACGCCACGTTGCTGGAGGCGTCCCCCCGCCTCGGCGGCAAGGCGGGATCGGATCTCGTCGCCGGAAGGTACGAGGACCACGGCTACCACATCATCCCCGCCTGGTACAAAAACTTCCGCGGCATCCTCGCGGAGCTCGAGGTCGTCCTCGACGATCTCCAAGGGTACCACTTCCTCATGCCGGGCGAGTTCCCGAAGTTCGTGCCGATCTCGTTCATGCAGCCGTTCGCGGAAGGGGTGATCCCCACGCCCGACAAGATCCTCTGCCTCTATTTCGTGTCGCAGATGGTCGGGCACTCGATGTCGCGCAAGCGGTACCTGGACCGCCTGAGCCTCGTCGGCCTCCTGCGCTCGCGCTGGTACGCCACCGAGCCGATGTCGCACTACAGCCAGGACAACATGCTCAAGGCCGTCGCCGTCCCCGCCTACGAGCTGTCGGCGTTCACCACGCGCCTCGTCGGGTGGAACTGGTTCTCCAACCCGTTCCCGTTCATCTCGGTCCTGCGCGGATCGATGCAGGAGACGCTCATCCACCCGTTCGAGAAGCGCCTGCGCGCCACGGGCGCCGACCTGCGCCTCGGCTGGCGCGTCGCCAAGATCGCCATGTCCAGCGGCCGCGTCGACCACGTGGTGGCGCAGAGCCCGGGCGGCACGCTGGAGAAGGTCAAGGGCGACGTCTACGTGATGGCGGCGAACCTCGAGATCGCGCGCACGCTCGTCGACGACGACGTCTATGTCGGCGACCCCGATCTCGGCCGCATCCACCAGCTGCACGCCGCACCGATGACCGGGCTCAACATCTACTTCAATCGCAAGATCGAGGGCATCCCCCACGATCACATCTTCCTCATCGGCGGCAACTACGCGCTGTCGTTCATCGACGTGTCGCAGCACTGGCCGGGCCTGCCCAACACCACGCTCAGCGTGATCTCGTCGGACTCGCTGCCCTTGAAGTGCGTGTCGCCCGACGGCTGGTGGAAGGCGCTTTTCGGGGAAATCAAGAAGTTCCTGCCCGTCACCGAGGCGGACGTGGAGCACTACTACCTGCACAAGAACGTCGAGACGCCGCTGTTCCTCAACACCATCGCCGCCTGGCCCAACCGGCCGGCGGTGCGCGGCAAGATTCCCAACCTCCGCTTCGCCGGCGACTACGTGCAGAACATCACCGACCTGGCGACGATGGAGGGCGCGACCTGCGCCGGCATGGACGCCGCGGTGACGATCCTCGACGACGCGGGCGTGCCCCACCGCCGGATGCCGTCGCACCCGTTCCGCTGGCCGCGCGCCGTGTTCCGCGCGGTGGAGATGATGGCCGCGCCGTTGGTGCCACCGGTCTACCTGTGGTCGCGGCTGGGAGGGCTGTTCAAGTGAAGACGGTGGTCGTCGTCGGCGCCGGCCTCGCCGGGCTCACCGCGGCGCTCGAGCTCGTCGACAAGGGCTTCCAGGTGACGGTGATCGACGCGGCGGGGCGCGCCGGGGGCAAGGCCGGCTCCGACCGTGACGCCGCGGGCATCATGCGCGACCACGGGATGCACATCTTCCCCGGCTGGTACGCGAATCTGCGCGGCGTGCTCGCCCGCATCGGCGTGGCCGAATGCCTGATCGATCACGATCACGTCGCCTACCTGTCGCGCGGGAAGTACCCCGACATCCGCATCTTGAAGGAGTCGAGCTCGTGGCGGAACAACGTCCACAACCTGCTGCGCGGCCCGCTCCCCTGGTACCGCAACGCGCTCTACTTCTACTTTCTCCTCGATCTGGCCGGGCAGCACTTCGACAAGCGGCGCTTCCTCGACCAGGTCAGCGAGACGGGCCTTTTGTACGCGCGCTGGTACCGCGACGAGGAGGTGGCGCGGTTCTGCCAGGCGAACATCCTCCACGCCGCGTCGGTGAACGCCGACGAGGTGTCGGCGATGAGCTGGCAGCGCGTGGTGCGCAACTGGCTGAGCGCGCCGTCCCCGTTCTTCTCGATCGTGCGCGGCAGCCTGCAGGATGCGATCATCGACCCGTTCGTGCGCGTCCTCCGCGACAAGGGCGTCGCGTTCGAGCTCGGCCGCACCGTCACCAAGCTGGACGTCGCGGGCGGCCGCGTCGCCGGCGTGCGCTGGGGCTCGTCGGCGGGTCCGGGCGTGTCCGTCGCCGACCGCTACGTCGTCGCCGCCCCGCTCGAGGTCGTGGGCCGGCTCGTCGACGACGACGTCTACGCCGCGGCGCCCGATCTGGGGGAGGTCCACCGCCTGCAGGCCGAACCGATGAGCGGCTTCTACATCGACCTCGCCGACAAGATCCCCGGGCTGGGCTCGAGCTTCTGCTTCCTGGTCGGATCGCAGTACGGCCTGTCCATCATCGACACGACGCCCGAGGCCGCGACGAGCGCCCTGTCGGTGGTCGTGTCCGATTTCGGCCCGATGCGCTCCCTGTCCCCGGGGCTGATCGAGCGGCTCGTCCTCGCCGAGCTGCGCGAATATCTGCCCATCCCGGCGGCGAGCGTCGTCCGCACCGCGCTCCACGACAACGCCGACACGCCGCTCTACATCAACACCGCCGGGTCGTGGGCCGACCGGCCGGGGACGCGGACCCAGATCCCGAACCTGTACCTCGCCGGCGACTACTGCCGGAACCCGACCGATCTCGCCACCATGGAGGGCGCGGTCGTGTCGGCGCGCATCGCGGCGCGCGAGCTCGGGCACGACGAGGGCGTCGCGCTCGCCGGGCCCGACGTCCCGCGCGAGATGTCGCCGTTCCTGCTGCGGCTGCTGGTTCGCCTCAGCGCGCCGATCATGGTCATCCCCTGGCTGCGCGCGCGATTCGGCTGATGCAGCTCCACCCCGAGTTCCTCGGCGGCGACCGCTACCGGCTCGATCGACGGATCGGGGCGGGCGGGATGGGCGTGGTCTACGAGGCCCACGACCGCGAGCGCGACATGCGCGTCGCCTTGAAGACGCTGCGCAGCGTCGGCGGCGCCGAGATCTACCGCCTCAAGCGCGAGTTCCGCGCGCTCGCCGACCTCAGCCACCCCAACCTGGTCGCGCTCTACGAGCTACACGCCGACGGCGACATCGTGTATTTCACGATGGAGTACGTCCTGGGGGAGGACTTCTGCGCCTATGTGCGCGGGCACCCGTCGCTCCAGTTCGACGAGACGGTGGACACGCCGTCGGTCGTGAACGGCGTGGTGACCGAGCGCCACCTGCCGGTCGGGATCCCGTCGATGTCGCGCTTCCGCGCGGCGGCGCGCCAGCTCGGCGAGGGGGTGCAGGCGCTCCACGAGGCCGGGCTCATCCACCGCGACATCAAGCCGTCGAACGTGCTGGTCACGCCCACCGGGCGGGTCGTGATCCTCGATTTCGGGCTGGTGTCCGAGCAGACGCGCCTGGGCGAGCCGCGCGACGTCGAGGTGGTGGGGACGCCGGCGTACATGGCGCCGGAGCAGGCGGTGCCGGGCAAGCTCAGCGAGGCGTGCGATTGGTACAGCGTCGGCTGCATGCTGTACGAGGCGCTCGTCGGCCGGCTGCCGTTCACCGGCAAGGCGCTGGCGGTGCTCGCCGCCAAGAAGGAGTCCGCGCCGCCGCCGCCGTCGGCGTTCGACGACGGGACCCCCGCCGACCTGGACAAGCTGGTGGTGGGCCTGCTCGCGCCCGACCCGGCCGACCGTCCGGCGCCGCGGGACATCCTGCGCCGGCTGGGGTCGAGCTGGGACTCGTATTCGTGGTCGCGCATGATCGACATCCGCCTGGTCGGGCGCGACGACGAGCTCGTCACCCTGCGGCGCGCGTTCGAAGAGTCGCAGGACCGTGGCGTCGCGGCCTACGTCCACGGCGCGTCGGGGATGGGCAAGACCGCCCTGGTGCGCAGCTTCCTCGAGGAGCTGGAGGACGCGGGCAAGGCGTGGGTGCTGTCGGGGCGCTGCTTCGAGCAGGAGTCGGTGCCCTACAAGGCGTTCGACAGCCTGGTGGACGCGCTGTCGCGGCGGCTGGTGCGCATGCCGCGCGCGGAGGTGGAGCCGCTGTTCGGCAGCGACGCGGCGGCGCTGTCGCGCCTGTTCCCGGTGCTGAAGCAGGTGCCGACCGTCCTCGAGGCGCGCCGCCGCACGACCGAGACGCCCGACGTGCAGGAGCTGCGCCGGCGCGGCTTCGCGGCGCTGCGCGACCTGATCCTGCGCATCAGCGAGCGGCGGCCGGTCGTCCTGTGCATCGACGACCTGCAGTGGGGCGACGTCGACAGCGCCGCGCTCCTCGGCGAGCTCTACCGCACCGCCCCGGCACGCATCCTGTTCGTGGGGATCTTCCGCACCGAGGAGGCCGAGGGGTGCGCGTTCACCCGTGCGCTGGGCGGCGGGGCGCCCCTCGCCGGCCTGGGCGTGCCGATCCAGGAGATCGCGGTGGGGCCGCTCCGCGCCGAGGACGCATCGGCGCTCGCCGAGCGGCTCCTGGATCCGTCGGCGGGCGACGTCGTCGGGCGCGCCGGCGCGGTGGCGCGCGAGTCGGCGGGGAGCCCGTTCTTCGTGGCCGAGCTGGTGCGGCATCTCGAGGGCGGCACCGCCGTCGAGGGGGCGACGCTCGACGGGCTGCTGGCGCGGCGGGTGGTCCGGCTGCCCGACCGGGCGCGGCGCCTGCTCGAGCTCGTGGCGGTGGCGGGCGTGCCGCTCGCCCAGGCGGTGGTCAAGCGCGCCGCCGAGATCCACGACGACGCGCGCGACGCGGTCGCCCTGCTGCGGTCGGCGCACCTCGTCCGCACGCGCGGCGTGCGCGACCTGGACCTCATCGAGCCGTACCACGATCGCATCCGCCAGGCGCTGGTGACGCTGCTCGACGCCGACGCGCGCCGCGGCTGCCACCGCGCGCTGGGCGAGGCGCTCGAGGGGGAGGGCGCCGTCGACCCCGAGGCGCTGGCGTTCCATTTCCGCGAGGCGGGCGAGCCGGAGCGGGCGGCGGGCCACATGGAGCACGCCGCGGCGCGCGCCGCCGACGCGCTCGCGTTCGACCGGGCGGCCGCGCTCTACCGCGACGCGCTGGCGCTGGGACGGTGGGACGGCGCGGAGCGGCGGCGCCTGTGCTCGGCATTGGGCGACGCGCTGTCGGCGGCGGGGCGGGGCGCCCAGGCCGGCGACGCGTACCTCGAGGCGGCCGGGCTGCCCGCGCCCGCGGCCGAGCTCCTCGAGCTCCGGCGGCGCGCGGCGGAGCAGCTCCTGCGCAGCGGCCACGTCGCACGCGGCACGGCGATTCTCGACGAAGTGCTGGCCTCCGTCGGGACGCACCTGGCGCGCACGCCGCGCCGGGCGCTCGTATCGCTCGCGGCCAGCCGCGCCAAGCTGCGCCTGCGCGGCCTGGGCTACCGCGAGCGGGACACCAGCCAGATCGCCGCCGAGCGGCTGACCGAGATCGACGTCTACTGGTCGGTGTCGACGGCGCTGGGAATGGTGGACAACATCCGCGCCGCGGATTTCCAGACGCGCCACCTGCTGCGCGCGCTCGGCGCCGGCGAGCCCTACCGCGTCGCGCGGGCGCTGGCGACCGAGGCGTGCTTCTCCTCGGCGGGCGGGCTGGGCGCGGCGGAGCGGTCGGCGCGGCTGTGCGCCGGCGCGCGTCGGGCGGCGATGCGCGCCGAGCACCCCCACGCGCTGGGGATGGCGACGTTCGCCGAGGGGTTCGTCGCCTGCCTCGAGGGGCGCTACGAGGCCGGGCGTGCGCTGTGCCGCGAGGCCGTGAGGCAGTTCCGCGACCGCTGCACCAGCGTCACCTGGGAGGTGACGGTGATGCAGCAGCTCGAGCTCGCGACCATGCACTACACCGGCGATCTCGAGGCGCTGCGCCGCGAGGTGCCGGCGCTGCGCCGCGAGGCGGTGGCGCGCGGCGACCTCTACGCGGCCGCCAATCTGGGCACGTGGATCGCGAACTCGGCGTGGCTGGTCGACGACGACGTCGAGGGGGCGAAGCTGGCGATCCGCGAGGCCAGCGTCGACTGGGGGCGCGACGCGTTCCTGCTCCAGGATTACTGGCGCTTCTACGCGGCGGCGAACGTGGACCTCTACGCCGGCCACGCCGAGGCGGCCTGGCGCCGCATCGAGGAGCACTGGCAGGCGCTGCGGCGCTCGATGCTGCTGCGCATCCAGGGGCTGCGCGTCGAGGGTCACTGGCTGCGCGCGCGCGCGGCGCTGCGCCTCCACGAGCGGGTGGGCGAGGCCGCGCTCCTGCGCAGCGCCGAGCGCGACGCCGACGCCGTGGCCGGGGCGAAGTTCACGTGGGCCTGCGCGGCCGCGGACCTGGTGCGCGCCGGCGTGGCGCAGGCGCGGGGCGAGGCGGACACCGCGCGGGCCCTGGCGGAGCGGGCCGCGGCGGCGTTCGACTCGTTCGGCGTGGCGCTCTACGCCGCGGCGGCGCGCCGCGACGTCGCCTGGCTGCAGGCGCGCGGCGTGAAGGACCCGGAGGCGATGATCCGGCTGTACGCGCCCGGGGTGTAGCCGCGCCGTGGACGAGCACCACGACAGTCTCGGTTCGCTCGCGAACCTGCTCGCCGCCGTCGCGCGCACACCGCGCGTTCCCCCGCTGGTGCCCGGCTCCGAGGTGGCGGGGAGATACGCCGTGCTCGGCGTCCTCGGCGCCGGCGGCATGGGCGTCGTCTACCGCGCGCGCGACCGCCAGCTCCAGCGCGACGTGGCCATCAAGCTGTGCTCGCGCGTATCCCAGGAGGAGGCGAACCGACTCATGGGCGAGGCCATCGCCCTGGCGCAGCTGTCGCACCCCAACGTGATCACGGTGTACGAGATCGGCCAGGTCGGCGACGACCTGTTCCTGGTCATGGAGCTCGTCGAAGGGCGGACCATGCGCGCCTGGCTCGGCGCCCAGCCGCGTTCGTGGCGCAGCGTGCTCCGGCTGTACCTCGACGCGGCGGCGGGGCTGTACGCGGTCCACCAGGCGGGTCTCGTCCACGGCGACTTCAAGCCCGACAACGTGCTCATCGGCGACGACGGCCGCGTGCGCATCGTCGATTTCGGGCTCGCGCGCATCGGCGACGCCGAGACCGTCCGGCCCAGCGGCGCGGGCGGAACGCCCTACTACATGGCCCCGGAGCTGTGGTCCGGCGGATTTCCGAGCCAGCGGTCCGATCAGTACTCGTTCTGTCTCGCGGTGGCGCGTTCCCTCATGGCCGCCGGCCAACGGCCGCGCGGCGTCTTTCGCGTGCTGGCGCGCGGGCTCGTCGATGATCCGTTGCGCCGTCACGCGTCCATGGACCGCCTTCGCCGCGAGCTCGCCCGCTGGTTGGCGGTGCGGCGAGGCTGGATCATCGGGGCGGCGGCGGCGTTCGCGTTGCTGGTGTGGGGCGCCGCCGTCGCCTGGGTGGCGGCCCGCGCCGACGCCGCCGCCAGGCTGGAGGAGGCGCAGCGCCGGAACGCGCTCGACGGCTACGTGGAGCAAGGTCGCCGCGAGTGGCTGGCGGGAGACGCGCCCCGGGCGGCGGCGTACCTGGGCGCGGCCCTCGCCGGCGGCGTCGATCGCCCCGCGGTCCGGTTCCTCCTCGCGCGCGCCCTGTCCCCTCTCGAGCAGAGCTACACCGAGCTCCGTCCCCTGGCCGGCGCGGTCACCGCCGCCGAGCTCCTGCGCGCCGGGCCCCGCCTGATCCTCGGCACGCAGACCGGCGCCATTTTCCTTTACGGCGCCGACGGTCAGATCATCCGGTCGTTCGTCGGGCACCGCGGGCGCATCCGCGCGCTCGCGCTCGACGCCGCCGAGCGGCGCCTCGTCAGCGCCAGCGACGACGGCACCGCGCGCCGCTGGGATGTCGCCACCGGCGAGTGCGCCGCTGAGCTCGTCGGCCATGGCAGGCCCGTCGTCGGCGTGCGCTTCACCGCAGGCGAGCGCGCGATCGTCACCGCGGGGCAGGACGCCACCGCGCGCCTGTGGGATCTCGACGGCCGCGAGGTCGCGCGGCTCGTCCACGACGGCCCGGTGACGGCCGTAGTCCCCGGCCCCGCGAGAGTCGTCTACACGGCCGCCGAGGACGCCACGGCGCGGTCGTGGGACGCCGCGACCGGCGCGCCGCTCCGCGTCCTGCGCGGCCATGGCGGGCCGGTGATCGCGCTCGACGTCGACCCGTCGGGGACGCGCCTCGCGACCGGGAGCCGGGACGGGACGGCGCGGGTGTGGGACGCCGGCGACGGCGCGCCGTGGCGCGCGTTCCGGCACGACGGACCGGTGACCGTGGTGCGGTTCGTTGCGCGCGATCGGCTGCTGACCGGCGCCGACGACAGGCTCGCTCGGCTGTGGGACGTGTCCACCGGCGCGTCGGTGACGCTCGCCGGGCACGAGGGCCCGCTCACGGCGGCGCGCGTGACCTTCGACGGCGCGCGCATCGTGACCGCGAGCATGGACGGCTCGGTGCGCGTGTGGGACGTCGCCACCGGGCGGTCGGTCGCCGCGCTGGTCGGGCATCGCCAGGGCGTCCTGGCCGTGGCGGTCGACCTCACGGGAAGCCGCATCCTCAGCGGCAGCGACGACGGGACCGCGCGCCTGTGGGCCGGCGCGCCCGGACCGTTCCTCGGCTCGCTGTCGCCGAGCGACGAGCGCTATACCTCCGCCTGGTTCGGCGGGCCCGATCAGGTGATCGCCGTCGACGAGGGCGGCGACGTGGGGTCGTTTCGCGCCCGGGCGGGCAGCTGGGTGCCCGCGGGCAGCCCGCTGCCGGTGTGTCTGCGCGACGGCGCGCGCCGCGCGGTGAGCGCCGACGGGACGCGTCTCGCTGCCGCGAGCGAGCGCGTCGTCGACGTGTGGGATCTCGAATGGGGCCGCCGGACGCTCAGGCTCACCGCGCCGGGCCCCGTGCGCGGCGTCCTGCTCGTCCGGGGCGCGGTGGTCGCGTTCGGCGACGGCGCAGCGGTGTGGGACGCCACGACGGGGGCGGCGCGGGCGACGTTCGCGTCGGTGGGATCGGAGGCGATCGCCGCGTCGCTCGCCGGCGACCGCCTGACCCTGGCGCACGACGACGGAACGCTCAGCCGGTGGGACGTGGCGGCGGCGCGTCGCCTCCCCGATCCGCCGCGCCCGCGCGGCGTCATCCTGAGCATCGCCCACGATCCGACGGGGACCTGGCTCGCGCTGGGGGGCAGGGACGCCGGCGTCTATCTATGGGACGCGTTTTCCGGGCACCTCCACAAGCAGCTCGGGCGGCACGCCGCGCCCGTCCAGGCGGTGCGGTTCTCGACGGACGGCGCGCTGGTCTATTCTCTGGGGAGCGACGGAAAAGTGCGCGTGTGGGACGTCGCCAGCGCGTCGGAGCTCGCGGCGTATCCGGTCGACGCTTTTGGCGGGCTCGAGGTGTCGTCGGACGGATCGCGCCTCCTGGTCCGCCCAGAGCTCGGACGGGTGACGTTCTGGGACGTGTCGCGCGACGCCCGCAGCGCGCCGACGATCGCCGGGGTCGTCCACTGCCTGGCGCCGTTCGACCTCGACCCCGGCGGCCGCCTGCGCTCGCGCGAGCCGGATCCGCGCTGCCCGTGAAAGGCGGTATCCTCGCGGCGTGGCCGACGACGCCGCCGAGGCCGCCCTCCGTCGCCTGTGGCAAGCGGGCGCGCGCCACGACGTGGTGACGCAGGTGATGCGCGCGTACGGGCCCGAGGTGCTGGGCTACCTCCTCGGCGCGCTTCGCGGCGAGGGCGAGGCCGCCGACGCGTTCTCGCAGTTCACCCTCAACCTGTGGCAGGCGAGCGAGTCGTTCCGCGGCGACTCGTCGTTCCGCACCTGGGCCTACGCGCTCGCCCGCCACGCGGTCGGCCGGATCGTGCGCGAGCGGGGGAGGCGCCGCCGGCATGTCGCGCTGCCGTCCGAGATCGAGGGCATCGCGGCGCGCGTGCGCACCGAGACGCAGGAGCACCTGCGCACCGAGGCGAAGGACCGGCTGGCGCGCTTGCGCGAGGAGCTCGACCCCGACGATCAGCTGATCCTGACCCTGCGCGTGGACCGCGGGTTCGCCTGGCCGGACGTCGCGAAGGTCATGGCGGACGACGGCGCGGCGGACGAGCGCAAGGTCGCGACGCTGCGCAAGCGGTTCGAACGCATCAAGGATCGGCTGCGCCGGCGGGCGAAAGAGCTGGGGCTCGGCTGACCGTCACACACGGCGAGCGCCGGCACGATCCCTTCGCCCCACATGGGGCGGAGGAGCAAAGAGATGGCGCGTCGCAAGCTGGGGCTCCGCACATGTGTGGTTCTGCTCGCGTTTTCCGGGGTCGCGGCGGCCGACCCGGCGCTGAGGAGCGCGCGGATCATTCCCGCGCCGTCCGGCGCACCGCCGGCGAGCGTTAAGCTCGAGGTGGTGGTGCACGCCCCGGCCGGGCTGCGCGCGAAGGACTTTCTGCTGCAGCTGGACGAGGTCGACCCGATCTCGATCGAGGCGACGAAGGTCACATCGTTCAAGGACTCCGCCGACGACCTGTCGGTCGTCATCCTCGTGCAGGGGAACGTTCTGTTCATGGGCGACCCCGAGTCCCAGCCCGAGCCGACGATCGGCTACTACGACGTCGTCAAGGAAGCGATCAACGCGATCGCCCGGGCGCGCCCGCAGCACACGCGCATGGGCCTCTACGTGTATGGGGACACGGTCATCGAGAAGGTGCCCATGGGACCCGCGGACGCCGTGACCGGCGACGCGCTCGGTCCGCAGCGAGATTTCACCCCGATCACGATCAAGTCGCTCCAGCGCGGCCTGGAACGCGCGTTCAGCATCCTCAGCAACGAGAAGGGGCGGCGCGTGGTCTTCATCATCGGCGACGGCGGCGATCAGGCCGGCGACTACAGCCCGCGCCGGGACGTGGACAGGCTGGAGAACGCGTCGGTAGAGGTGTACGTCCTCGGCGCGAGCCCGAGGGAGCCGATGGCGGCGGACAGACGGCGGCTGGAGGCGCTCGGCCGGCTCGGCGCCTACATCTACGCCAATCAGAAGGAGCAGGTCGTGGAGGTGGCGGGCGCGCTCGCCGCGGAGATGAACAACCTCTACACCGTCGAGTTCCCGGCCCAGGCGAGCGACGGCCAGTTCCTTCCGCTGGACGGCAAGGAGCATACGTTCAAGGTGACCGCCGGGAAGAAGGACACCGACGAGACGACGATCCGGTTTCCGCCCGGCCCGTGCTCGCTCGGGCCGGGCCTGCGGGCGTGCATCTGCGCGGACGGGCGTGCTGGGCCGCCGTGCCCATGCTCCACGTGCTGGGTGCTGCCACTCGGGCTCATCGCGCTGGGCATCGCCGCCACCGTCGGGGCCGCGTACGTGTGGTGGAAGACGCGCCCCGAGACGTCCATCGCCGAGGATGATCCCGAGTTGCCTGCACCCGCTCCCGAGCCCGCGCCCGCGATGCCGCCGCCGATGCCGCGCGGGACGATCGTCATCCCCCCGGACGGCGGCGCAGTCGACGACGGCCCGCCGTCCGTGGGCTAGATCGTGCCCGTGAACGGCCCGGCGGCGCTGCAGACGTTCCGTCTCGACCGTCGCACGATGATCGAGGCGGCGGGCGACTGCCAGGTGCGCATCGACGACCCCTACATGAGCGGGCACCACGCCGAGATCCTGCTCATCGCGGGGGAGTATGTGCTCGTGGATGCGGGCGCGGCCAACGGCGTGGTGTTCGGCAAGCAGCGCGTCGAGCGCCATCTCCTCATCGACAACGATCTGTCACCTGCGGGAAGACAGATTTCAAGTTCAAGACGATTCTCTACTGACCCGAGTCCGATGTCGGAGTGCTCGATATCTATCGCCGGACCCGCGAATCGTCGACACACGAGTCGTCGTCCTCTGTTTCCCCGCCAACTGATCGCCCTCGAACACCGGCTGCTCCGAGGCGGGTCAGCTGCGCCCCGCAACCTCGCGGAACCCCCGCGCCATCGCCCGCGGCACGGCAGTTGCTATACGCCATGGTTGACGACGTCCATCACGACAGCGGTTCGCGAGGCAGCGGAGCCTTCTTTGCCTTCAGTCGCTGCCGTTCCTCGCCATGCACGACGAGCGCCCGCGGCCCGATGGACGCATTTGCAGATCACGGAGGTGACGAATGGAGAAACGAAACGGACTGAGGGTAATTCTTGCCCTGGTCGCGCTCGCCGCATGTGCGTCGAACGAGCCGGTGCCGCCCGACACGATCGAGAGGACGATCGTCTACCTACAGCCCGACGGAACGTCCCGCAGTGTGACGTCGGCGATCACGCGCGACGAGCAGGCGCGCGAGATCGTCGACCGTGAAGCGCTGTTCGGTGCGCTTCGCGCGGCGGGCAAGCCGATCCAGGTGGACGGCACCTGCGCGGCGTCGAGCATGTGGATGTTCGACCAAACGTACAACCAGGGAAACGAGATCTGCTTCTACGGATCGGGCACGGCCTATCTCAACGACTTCGTGCGGGTCTGCGCAAGGCTTTGCCAGACATGGTCGGGGGCGGTCGCGAGCTACTGGGCCGGGGCAATGGCCGGCAAGTTCATCGAACCTTCAGGAGTCATCGATGCACCTGGCGGCAGCGGTGGTGGCGGTGATCTTTGCCCCGAGCCATTCGACGCGTACAAGCGGGTGCTTGTGGCCGGCGCGTGCGGGCAGAACGCCGGACGTCTCGTCTTGTACTGAGGCACGATGTGAGGGGCGCGCACTCACGTTCGATCCGAGCTGGGACGTAGAGTGCCCGCACCGCTCGTTCTGGGCCGACCATTTCTATGCGCGCGGGATCGACGTGCTGAATACGGCGTACCATTACGTCGACCTCGCGCCCAAGGGCCGCGACGAGGATGATCGGTGCCAGTACCGCGTGCGGCGCCACGACGAGCCCGGCGGGGAACGCAAGCGCCCACACCGCCGAAACCCCTTTTGATTTCCGCTATCTAGACGGTCGCCCGCCGACGGGGCGCCGGGCGCCGGTTGCCGCCGCGGCGAATCTGCAATACCCTCCGCGTGTAGTCCGATCCGGGGGAGCGTGCTCGAAACGAATCGTTGCGAGGGAGAGGACATGACAAAGCAAACCGCATCGCTCAAGCGCTTCGGCCGTCGCGAGTTCCTCAAGGGGTCGCTTGCCGTGGGCGCGGCGCTCGCCGCGCCGACGATCTTCGTCCGGCGGGCATCCGCGGCCGACGAGAAGGTCCTCAAGGTCGTCCACTGGAAGCACTTCGTCCCCGACTACGACAAGTACTTCGACGTGTTCGCCAAGGAGTTCGGCGAGAAGAACAAGTGCAAGGTCGAAGTCGACTACGTCGCCACCGTGGACCTCCCGACCGCGATCGCCGCCGACGTCTCCCGCGGCGGCGGGCACGACATCTTCCACCTCAACGGCACGGGCGCGTGGCTCTACGATCAGACGCTCGTCGACGTCACCGACATCTCCACTCGCCTGGGCAAGGAATTCGGCGGCTGGATCGAAGAGGCGACCTCGATCGCCAGCGTCAAGGGCAAATGGCTGTGCGTCCCGCACTGGTACATGAGCTTCCCCTGGATCATCAACCGCAAGTACTTCCACGACGTCGGCGAGGACTACACCGACAAGACGACGTGGGAGGACATCCGGCGGATCGGCAAGAAGCTCAAGGCCGCCGGCCACCCCATCGGCATCCCCGTCTCCCAGACGCCCGACTCGAACGACAACCTGTTCCCGACGATGCTGAGCTACCAGGCCTACATGTACGACCAGGCCGGCAACATCAAGTTCGCCAAGAAGGAGATCGTCGAGGTGCTGAAGTTCGGCGCGGCGCTGTTCAACGAGGCGATGACGGACGAGGTCCTGTCGTGGGACGACACGTCCAACAACCGCTTCATCGCGTCCGGCAAGGGCTCGATGATATGCAATCCGATCAGCGCCTACCGCACCGCGGCCAAGGATCAACCGGACGTCTACAAGAACCTCGACATCGTCAAGCCGCCCATCGGCGTGAAGGGCATCCGCGTCGGCGGGGCCCGCACGATGTCCTACGGCATCTACAACTTCTCCAAGGTCCAGGATCTCGCCAAGGAGTTCCTCTACGCGATGAACGCGGCGGGCCTCAAGGGGATGGAGTCGTCGACCGGCTACAACCACCCGTTCCTCAAGGCCTTCACCAAGAAGCCGATGCCGGTCATCGGCTCCGAGCCGAAGCTCGAGCTGCTCCAGGATTACCAGGAGTACGTCAAGTTCATCGGTTATCCCGGCCCGATGACGAAGACCGCCACCAGCATGTACGCCAAGTTCATCGTCCCGACGATGTTCGCCGAGGTCGCCAAGGGCAAGGCGCCCCGCGCGGCGATGGACGAGGCGGAACAGAAGCTCAGGGCCGTCTAGTCGACCGTGCCCTGACACATGGCCGAGGTCGTCCTCGATAAGATCGAGAAGCGCTTCGGCGACGTGACGGCCGTCGCCGGGATCGACCTGACCGTCAAGGACCAGGAGTTCGTCATCCTGGTCGGCCCATCGGGCTGCGGCAAGACGACGTCGCTGCGGATGATCGCCGGCCTGGAGGAGCCCACGGGCGGCGACATCCGCATCGGCGGCAAGTCCGTCGTCCACGTCCCCCCGCGCGACCGCGACATCGCGATGGTGTTCCAGAGCTACGCGCTCTACCCCCACATGACCGTGTTCCGCAACATGGGGTTCTCGCTGCAGCTGCGCGGGATGCCCAAGAAGGACGTCCGGACGCGCGTGAGCGACGTGGCGGACATCCTGGGCATCACCGACCTGCTCGACCGCAAGCCGCGCCAGCTGTCCGGCGGCCAGCGCCAGCGCGTGGCGGTGGGCGCGGCGCTGTGCCGCCAGGCGGGCGTGCTGCTGTTCGACGAGCCGCTGTCGAACCTCGACGCCAAGCTGCGCGTGCACATGCGCACCGAGCTCAAGCGGCTGCACCACAACGTCAAGTCGACGATGATCTACGTGACCCACGACCAGGTCGAGGCCATGACGATGGGCGACCGGATCGTGATCATGAACAAGGGCGTGATCCGGCAGGTGGGAACCCCGTTCGAGGTGTACGACCGGCCGGCCAACCGCTTCGTCGCCGGGTTCATCGGCACCCCACCGATGAACTTCTTCGATGCCGAGCTGGCGACGAACGGGGACGCCAGCGAGGTCGTCCTGTCGGGCGGGCTGCGCCTGCCGCTGGCGCGCAAGGTCGCGCCGGGGCCGGGCGGCGCGGCCATCGTGTTCGGCATCCGCCCCGAGCACATCTCGGCGTCGCCGAACGGGCGCGGCACGCCCGTCAAGGTGAGCGCCACGATCGAGCTCGTCGAGCCGCTCGGGCACGACGTGATCGTCACCGCCCGTTGCGCGGCCGGGGTGTTCCAGCTCGGCGCGGAGATCCACGAGGGGATCAAGCGCCTCGACCAGCTCGACCTGTGCTTCGACATGAGCCGCGCCTACGTGTTCGACCGCAAGACCGAGGATACGTTGTGAAGCCGGCGGGGCCGGCGCGGGCGCGCAAGCTGTTCGACCGCGAGGCCCCGTTCGGCTACGCGCTCGTCCTGCCGGCGATCGTCTATCTGACCCTGTTCATCGCGTATCCGTTCTTCATGTCGATGTACATGAGCTTCACGGGCGCGCAGGCGGGCGACCGCGACTGGAAGTTCATCGGCACGACCAACTACTCCAAGATCGACAGCTACGAGGTCGTCGCCAACGATTTCGTCGTCGCCACGCTGCCCACGCGCGAGGAGGCGACGCGGCTGGTCGAGGCGAAGGGCGAGGGGAAATTCGTGACCGCCGCGGCCGGGGCGACGTTCCGCGGGTCGTTCGAGGTGGGGGGCAGGTCGATCCCCTTCCTCGACATGGCGGGGGAGAGCGACCTGTCGTTCATCGGCGACACGGTGCTCCAGGACTTCGAGTGGCGCGTCGAGCCGGCCGGCGGGAAGTTCCGCGTCGTGGCGCACACGCGCGAGACGCCGATCACGCTCGGGCGGTTCACCGAGCGAGCGGCCGCCGACGCGCTCCTGCACGACCTCCTCGTCCCCGCCGCCACCGACGTCAAGACGAACGGCACGGGCGTGCTGCAGGACCCGAACTTCCTGCTCGCGCTGAAGAACACCGTGAAGTACACGGTCGGGACGGAGATCATCAAGCTGCTCATCGGCGTGCCGTGCGCGCTGCTGCTCAACCGCCGGTTCGGCGGCCGCCGCATCCTGCGCGGCCTGGTCGTGATCCCGTGGGTGATCCCCATCGCGCTCAGCGCGCAGGGCTGGCTGTGGATCCTCGACTCGACCTACAGCGTCATCAACTGGTGCCTCGTGCACTGGGGGATCCTGTCGCCCGGGGACATCATCAACTTCCGCGGGGACAAGAACTGGGCGATGTTCTCGCTCATCGTGGTGAACGTCTGGCGAGGCTTTCCGTTCACGACGATCATCATCCTGGCGGGGCTATCGGCGATCCCCGACGAGATTCTCGAGCGGGCCCGCCTCGACGGGGCGAACGCGTTCCAGCGTTTCCTGCACATCATCTCCCCCATGGTCCGGCCGATCCTCATGGTCGCGCTGCTGTTCTCGGTGATCTTCAGCTTCACCGACTTCAACACCATCTGGATCATCACCAAGGGCGGGCCGTACGACCAGACGCAGGTCCTGTCGACCTACGCCTACCAGGTCGGCATCAACGCGGGGTACATGGGCAAGGGGGCGGCGATCTCCCTGTTCATGTTCCCGATCATGGCCGTGATCGTCTTCCTCATGCTGCGGTTCCTGAGGAAGGAGGTCTGACGCGTGCCGCGCATCGCCCTCCACTGGCGCGGCATCCGCTCGCAGCTGCTCTCGTACCTGGGGCTGGCGCCGTTCCTCGCGTTCGCGCTGTTCCCGTTCTACTGGGGCTTGATCACGTCGCTCAAGGCCGACGCGAACCTCTACGATCTCAAGGCCAACCCGTTTTGGTTCTCCCCCGTCGATCGCACGACGGGCAAACCGTACCACAAGGACATCATCCTACCGGCGTCGTTGTCCGAGGGCCCCATCAAGTGGCGGATCGGGATCGGCGCGCACACCACGCGCAGCGACAGCGAGCAGACGCCGGAGGCGATCGCGCTCGTGGGCGACACCGAGGTCGTGAGCCCGGTCGACGGCACGCTGTCCGAGATCCGCGTCGCCGACGGCCAGATCGCCCACGCCAACGACATCATCGGCGTGATCCAGGTCCGCAGCCCCACGCTCACGCACTACCGCTACCTGACGAGCACGTCGTTCTACAGCTGGATGAGGGTCAGCCTCCTCACCGGGCTGGCGGTCGTGGTGATCACGCTTCTCCTGTCGGTGCCCGCGGCCTACGGGCTCGCCCGCCTGAGCTTCCCCGGGAACCGCACGATCGGCATCGCCATCTTTTTGACCTACCTCATCCCGTCGACGATCCTGTTCATCCCGTTCTCGCAGCTGGTGGCGGCGCTCAAGATCGACAACACGATCTGGTCGCTGATCCTGACGTATCCCACGTTCACGGTGCCGTTCTGCACCTGGCTGCTGATGGGCTTCTTCCGCGCCGTGCCCAAGGAGATCGAGGAGCGCGCGCTCCTCGACGGCGCGACCCGCCTGCAGACGCTGCGGCTCGTCGTGATCCCGGTGGTCCTCCCCGGGATCCTGACTGCGGCGATCTTCGCGTTCACCCTGTCGTTCCAGGAGTACGTGTACGGGCTGACGTTCATCAGCTCGACGGTGAAGCGCACGCTGCCGGTGGGCATCACCGTCGACATGGTGCGCGGCGACGTGTACTTCTGGGGCCCGCTGATGGCGTCGGCGATCATCGGGTCCATCCCGGTGGTGATCCTGTACGCCCTGTCCCTCGACAGGTTCATCTCCGGAATGACCACCGGCGCGGTGAAGTGAGGGGCGGCGGCGGGAGGCCGCGCGGCCGAGCCGGCGGGCGTGCGCCGAAATAGGATCCGGTCGGCTCCTTGGACCCTTGATTACGATAGACTTACCCACGTGGTCGTGGAAAGAAGGGGATAGGCGCTCGATGGCTTCGGTGCGTCTCAGGAAGGTAGAGAAGTTCTTCGGCCGCACGCACGTGATCCGCGGCGTGGACATCGACATCGCCGACGGGGAGTTCGCGGTGCTGGTCGGGCCGTCGGGCTGCGGCAAGTCGACGCTTCTGAGGATGATCGCGGGGCTGGAGGAAATTACCTCCGGCGAGATCGAGATCGGCGGCCGGGTGGTGAACCGCATGCTGCCCAAGGAGCGCGACGTCGCGATGGTGTTCCAGAACTACGCGCTCTACCCGCACATGAAAGTGCGCGACAACATGGCTTTCAGCTTGTTGCTCGCGAAGCGTCCGAAGGCCGAGATCCAGGAGCACGTGGCCAAGGCGGCGGCAATCCTCGGCCTCACCGACCTCCTGGACCGCTATCCGCGCCAGCTTTCGGGCGGGCAGCGCCAGCGCGTGGCCATGGGCCGGGCGATCGTCCGCGATCCCCAGGTCTTCCTTTTTGACGAGCCGCTCTCCAACCTCGACGCGAAGATGCGGGTCGCGATGCGCACCGAGATCAAGGAGCTGCACCAGCGGCTCGGGACCACCTCGGTGTACGTCACGCACGACCAGATCGAGGCGATGACGATGGCCGACCACATCGTGGTGATGCGCGACGGCGTGGTCGAGCAGCGCGGCCGGCCGCTCGAGCTCTACGACCTTCCCGCGAACCTTTTCGTCGCGGGCTTCATCGGCTCGCCGGCGATGAACTTCCTTCCGGGCGTCCTGAGGCGCGCGAACGGCGCGGCCACGGTGGAGCTCGGCGGCGGCGCGAAGGTTCCGGCGCCGCTCCGGACGCAGGGCGCCGACGGGCAGAGGGTGATCTTCGGCACGCGCCCCGAGCATCTCGCGCTGGGCGACGAGGGGCAGGGGCTCGCCGCGGAAATCGTGGTCGTCGAGCCTACCGGCGCCGACACGCAGATCTTCAGCAAGCTCGGCGATGCGGAGGTCACCGCGGTGATCCGCGAGCGGCGCGAACTCCGGCCCGGTGAGGCGATCCGCCTCGTCCCGGACCCCGATCGCAGCCATCTGTTCGACGCGGAGTCGGGGCGCAGTCTGCGCATGGGAGAACATTGAAGCGGGAAGCGGGTTCCGGCCTCGAAACGAAGCGGGCGTACCACAACCAAAGCGAAGGGACGGCGATGTCGAAATTCAGCAGGCGGGATTTCCTGAAAACGACGGCGGGCGTGGCCGCGGCCGGGTCGCTGGGCATCGGCAGCGCGATGTGGTCGCGGGACGCGCTCGCGCAGGCGAAGTGGACCCCGGAGAAGGGCGCCAAGCTGCGGGTGCTGCGCTGGAAGCGTTTCGTGCAGGGCGACGAGGACCTCTGGCTCGCCAACACCAAGAAGTTCACCGAGAAGACCGGGGTCGAGGTGCGGGTCGACAGCGAGGGCTGGGAGGACGTGCGGCCGAAGGCCGCGGTCGCGGCCAACGTCGGCAGCGGCCCCGACATCATCATCTCCACGTTCGAGGACGCGCACCAGTATCCCGAGAAGCTGGTCGACGTGTCGGACGTCTGCAACTATCTCGGCGGCAGGTACGGCGGCTGGTACGACGTCTGCAAATCGTACTGCACCAGCAAGGGCAAGTGGATCGCCGTGCCCATGGGCTGCGCCGGCGCCGCGGTAACCCACCGCATCAGCGCCCTGAAGGCGGCTGGCTTCAATGAGTTTCCCAAGGACCTCGCTGGGTTCCTCAAGCTCGCGCAGGGCATGAAGGCGAAGAACTTCCCGCCGGGATTCGCGCTCGGCAACGCCACCGGCGACGCCAACGTCTGGACGCACTGGCTCGTCTGGGCCCACGGCGGCAAAATGGTCAACGAGAAGAACGAAGTGGTCATCAACAGCCCGGAGACCCTCGCGGCGCTCGAGTACGCGAAGCAGCTCTACGAGACCTTCATCCCCGGCACGCTCTCGTGGCTCGACCCGAACAACAACAAGGCATTCCTCGACGGGCAGATCGGCATGACCAACAACGGCATCTCGATCTATTACGCGGCGAAGAACTCACAGGACGCGAAGGTGAAGGCGCTGGCGGAGGACATCGGGCACGCGAACTTTCCGGTGGGCCCGGTCGGCCGGACCACCGAGCTCAACATCTTCTTCCCCATGATGCTCTTCAAGTACTCGAAGCACCCGAACGCGGCCAAGGCCTACCTCGCGTTCATGATGGAGAAGGAGCAGTACGAGCCGTGGCAGAAGGCCTCGATCGGCTACGTGACGCAGCCGCTCCGGGCCTACGAGGCGAACCCGATCTGGACCGAGGACCCGAAGCACACGCCGTATCGCGACGCCATGAAGATCATGCTGCCCAACGGCTACGCGGGCGATATGGGCTATGCCTCGGCGGCGACCATGGCCGACTTCATCCTGGTGAACATGGTGGCCGAGGCGGCGAGCGGCTCCAAGACGCCGAAGGAAGCCGCCGAACGGGCGCAGAAGCGCGCGGAGCGCTATTACAAGGTCTGAACGACGACGGGGCGACGCTGATCGCATGCTCGCTCGCCTCTTCAACAACCGCCATTTCCTCGGGCTGCTCTTCATGCTGCCCGCGGCCGTGCTGTTGCTGCTCTTCCTGACCTATCCCCTGGGCCTCGGGACCTGGCTCGGCTTCACCGACGCGAAGATCGGCCGGGCGGGGCAGTGGGTCGGACTCGAGAACTTCGATTTCCTCGTGGGCGACAGCGTGGCGCGCCTGTCCCTCTTCAACACGCTCTTCTACACGATCGTCGCGAGCAGCCTCAAGTTCGCGCTCGGGCTGTGGCTCGCGCTGCTCCTCAACCGCCACATGCCGTTCAAGGCGTTCGTGCGCGCGATCGTGCTGCTGCCCTTCATCGTGCCCACCGCGCTCTCGGCGATCGCCTTCTGGTGGATGTTCGACTCCCAGTTCTCCGTGATCTCGTGGGCGCTCACGAAACTGGGCCTCATCGACCGCTACATCGATTTCCTCGGCGAGCCGTGGCTCGCGCGGCTCGCGACCATCGCCGCCAACGTCTGGCGCGGCATGCCGTTCGTCGCCATCTGCCTCCTCGCCGGGCTGCAGACGATCCCGCCCTCGCTCTACGAGGCCGCGGCCCTCGACGGGGCGACGGCGTGGCAGCGCTTCCGCTTCGTGACGTTGCCGCTCCTCACCCCGATCATCGCCGTGGTGATGACATTCTCGGTGCTCTTCACCTTCACCGATTTCCAGCTGATCTACGTGCTCACCCGCGGCGGCCCCCTCAACGCGACGCACCTCATGGCCACGCTTTCGTTCCAGCGCGCGATCCCGGGGGGCTCGCTCGGCGAGGGCGCGGCGCTCGCCACGCTCATGATCCCGTTCCTGCTCGCGGCCATCCTGTTCAGCTACTTCGGGTTGCAGCGCCGGGCGTGGCAGCAGGGGGGCAAGGACTGATGGCCCCGGCCGGCAAGATGCCCGCGGTCGCCGACGAGGCCCGCGCCGCCGGGGGGATGGCCTACCTCGAGTCCGTGCCGCGCCGCTGGGTGACCCTGTATATCCCGCTGCTGGTGTTCCTGTTCGTGCTGCTCTTCCCGTTCTACTGGATGGCGATGACGTCGTTCAAGCCGAACGCAGAGCTCCTGTCGCGCGAGAGCAATCCCTTCTGGATCGCGGCGCCGACGCTCGACCACTTCCGCAAGCTCCTTTTCCACACCCCGTATCTCGACTGGGTGTGGAACACGGTCATCGTGTCGGTGGTCGCGACCTTCGCGTCGCTCGCGGCGAGCGTCTTCGCCGCGTACGCGATCGAGCGGCTGCGCTTCAAGGGCTCGAAGCAGGTCGGGCTCGCCATCTTCCTCGCCTACCTCGTGCCGCCTTCGATCCTCTTCATCCCGCTCGCCGCCATCGTCTTCAACCTCGGCCTCTTCGATACCCGCTGGGCGCTGATCCTCACCTATCCCACGTTCCTCATCCCGTTCTGCACCTGGCTCCTCATGGGCTACTTCCGCACGATTCCCTTCGAGCTCGAGGAGTGCGCGCTGATCGACGGGGCGACCCGCTGGCAGATCCTCACGAAGATCATCCTGCCGCTCGCGGTGCCGGGACTGATCTCGGCCGGGATCTTCGCATTCACGCTATCGTGGAACGAGTTCATCTACGCGCTCACGTTCGTCTCGTCCTCGGAGGTCAAGACCGTGCCCGTCGGCGTGGTCACCGAGCTCGTCGAAGGCGACGTCTACCACTGGGGCGCGCTCATGGCCGGGGCGCTCTTGGGTTCGCTTCCCGTGGCGGTCATGTACTCTTTCTTCGTCGAGCACTACGTTTCCGGCATGACGGGCGCCGTGAAGGAGTGACGCCCGCTAACCTCGCACGCGCAGTCGCGTCAGCTCCGCCTCGAGGCGGGCGCGGGTCAGGCCAGTGCCGATGAAGACCATCCGGGTCGCGCCGTGCGCGGGCGCCGCGATGCCGGGATCCACTTGCACGCGCCCGGCGACGACGTGGAACTCCGCCCACCCCTCGTCGGTGTCCACCACGCCCTTGGCGCGAAACACCTCGGGCGGAAGCACCTCGAGCCAGTCCTCCAGCGCGGCGAGGCGGTACGTTCCGCCCGCGAATGTCTCGGCGCCGAAGCCGGAGTGCCGCCCCGCCGGCGCGCCGGCCGCGCCCGCGCGCGGCCACACCTCGAGCAGCGCCGTCTGGGCGCCGGGATCGTCGGCCCGCAGTACGCGCGCCGCCGGGTTCACCGCGCGCACCGCCGCGATCGCGGCGTCGGCGTCGCCGCCGAGGTCGAGCTTCGACAGGATCACCAGATCCGCCGCGGCCACCTGCTGCTGCCACTCCGGCCCGTCGGAGCGCGCGAACGCGGTCGTGTCGACGACGGTCACCACCGCGTCGAGCCGCACCGCGTCGGCCATGTCGGGCCGCTCCAGCGTGAACGTGATCGCCAGCGGGTCCGCCACGCCCGTCGTCTCGATGATGGCGCGGTCGAGGTCGCCGCGCGCGTGCAGCTCGCGCAGCGCGCTCATGAGCTCGGGGTTCTTCAGGCAGCACACGCACCCCTCGGCGAGCTCGAGGTACGTCGAGTCCCGCGGGTCGAGCGTCTCCGCCCCCGCCTCGCCCACCTCGTTGATGATCAGCGCGATGCGCAGGCCGTGCGGCGACAGCACCAGGCGCTTGAGGAACGTCGTCTTCCCCGCCCCGAGGAAGCCGGTGAGCACGGTGACGGGGAGCATCACGCCGCCTGCGGCCGTCGCCTCCGCCCGCGCGCACCCGCGAGCAGCTTGGCGAGGAACTGCCCAGTGTACGACCGCTCGATCGCCGCCACCGCCTCGGGCGTCCCCACCGCCACCACCTCGCCGCCGCGCGCGCCCCCCTCCGGGCCGAGGTCGATGACCCAGTCCGCGGTCTTCACCACGTCGAGGTTGTGCTCGATCACCACGACCGTGTTGCCCCCCGCCACCAGCCGGTTCAGCACCTCGAGCAGCTTCTTCACGTCCGCGAAGTGCAGCCCGGTCGTCGGTTCGTCGAGCAGGTACAGCGTGCGCCCGGTGTCGCGCTTGGCCAGCTCGCGCGACAGCTTCACCCGCTGGGCCTCGCCGCCCGACAGCGTCGTCGCCGGCTGCCCCAGCGCCAGGTACCCCAGCCCCACGTCGTCGAGCGTGCGCAGGACGTTCATCAGCGGCCGGATCGCGCCGAACAGCTCGAGCGCCTGCGTCACCGGCGTCTCCAGCACCTGCGAGATGTTCTTCCCCTTGTAGGCCACGCGCAGCGTCGCGTCGTTGTAGCGCTTCCCCTTGCACACCTCGCACGTCACGTACACGTTGGGCAGAAAGTGCATCTCCACCTCGCGCACGCCGTCTCCCTCGCACGCCTCGCACCGCCCGCCCTTGACGTTGAACGAGAACCGCCCCGGCTTGTAGCCGTA
>DATFWE010000080.1:0-37057 GCA_035259575.1 Haliangiales bacterium | reverse complement strand
GGGCCGTGATCCCCGGCGGGGTCAATTCCCCCGTCCGCGCGTTCCGCGCGGTCGGCGGCAACCCCTTCTTCGTCGCCTCGGCGCGGGGCTCGAAGATCCGGGACCTCGACGGCAACGAGTACATCGACTACGTCGGCTCCTGGGGTCCCATGATCCTGGGTCATGCGCCCGAGCCCGCCTCGACGAGCAGGAAGTCGGCGTGTCCGTGGTAGGCGCCGTCGATCTTGACGATCTTGTCGCGGCCGGTCGCGCCGCGGGCGACGCGCAGCGCGCTCATCGTCGCCTCGGTGCCGCTCGACACGCAGCGGACGAGCTCCATCGACGGGAACGCGGCGCGGATGGTCTCGGCGAAGCGCACCTCCAACTCGGTGGGCGCGCCGAACGAGGTGCCGTGGGCCGCGGCGGCGGCGACGGCGGCCAGCACGTCGGGATGGGCGTGGCCCAGGATGAGCGGACCCCACGAGCCGACGTAGTCGATGTACTCGTTGCCGTCGACGTCGACGACGCGGCTGCCGCGCCCCTCGGCGATGAACGGCGGGTCGCCGCCGACGGACTTGAACGCGCGCACGGGGGAGTTCACCCCGCCGGGGATGGAGCGGAGGGCCCGGGCGAACAGCTCGCGCGAGCGCGCGTCATTCATCGGGCGTCTCGCCGTCGTCGCCAGCGTCGGAGGAATCCGCGTCGTCGGCGTCGTCCTCCTCGGGCTCGTCGGCCTCGGCGGCCTCGGGCGTCGCCTCCTCCAGGCCCTCGTGCTCCTCCGGCTCGGCCAGGCGCTCGATCGACGACACCTTCTCGCCCTCCTCGACGCGCATGATGCGCACGCCCTGGGTGGCACGCCCCTGGATGGGGACGCCGGCGACGGGGACGCGGATGATCTTGCCCCGGTCGGTGATGACGATGAGGTGATCCTCGTCGGAGACGACGCGCACCGCGACCACCTTGCCGTTGCGCGCGGTGGTCTTGATGTTGATGACGCCGAGCCCGCCGCGGTTCTTGGTGGGGTACTCGGCGAGCGCCGTGCGCTTGCCGTAGCCGCGCTCGCACAGCGTGAGCAGCGACACGCTCGAGTCGCGCGGGAACACCGCCATGCCGACGAGCGCGTCGCCGTCGCGCAGGTTCATTCCGCGCACGCCGCGGGCGTCGCGCCCCATCGGGCGCACCTGGTCCTCGCGGAAGCGGATCGCCATGCCGTTGCGCGACGCGCACAGGATGTCCATCTCGCCGTTGGTGAGGCGGACGGCGATCAGGCGGTCGCCGTCGTCGAGCGCGATCGCGCGGATGCCGGTGGAGCGGATCGCGCCGAACGCGTCGAGCTCGGTCTTCTTGACCGTCCCGCCCCGGGTGGCGAACAGGACGAACCAGCCGGGGTCGAACGACTTGACCGGCAGCATGGTGAGGACCTTCTCGCCGTCCTGCAGCTCGAGGAAATTGACCAGCGCCTTGCCCTTGGCGTCGCGCTTGCCGATGGGGAACTCGTAGACGCGCTTGGCGTAGACGCGGCCGCGGTCGGTGAAGATGAGGATGTGGTCGTGGGTGGACGCGACGAACAGCTCGGCGATGAAATCGTCGACGCTGGACTCGCCGCCCTTGACGCCCTTGCCGCCGCGCTGCTGGGCGCGGTACTCGGTCACCGGCGTGCGCTTGACGTAGCCGCCGTGGGTGACGGTGATGATCATCTCCTCCTCGGCGATGAGCTCCTCGTCGGTGATCTCGCCCTCGTCGTCGATGATCCGCGTGCGGCGCGCGTCGGCGTACTGGGTCTTGGCGGCGCCGAGCTCCTCGACGATGACGCCGAGGAGCTTCTGCTCGTCGGCGAGGATCGCCTCGAGCCGGTCGGTCTGGGCCCACAGCTCGCGGTACTCGGCCTCGAGCTTCTCCCGCTCCAGGCCGGTGAGGCGGGCGAGGCGCATGTCGAGGATCGCCTGCGCCTGCCGGTCGCTGAGGCGGTAGGGGGCGGTGCGCCGGGCCTGCTCCACCTCGGCGGCGGGGCGGCCCGCGCGCTCGAGGAAGCCGTCGAGGCCGGTCATCGGCTCGGCCGTGAGCCGCGCCTTGGCATCGTCGGGCTCGCGCGAGGAGCGGATGATCTCGATGACGCGGTCGATCTGGATGACGGCGAGACCGAGGGCCTCGACGATCTCGCGCCGGAGGCGCGCCTCGCGCAGCTCGAAGATGCAGCGGCGGGTGACGACGTCGCGCCGGTGGTCGAGGAAGCGGAGGAGCGCCTCGCGCAGGGTGAGCAGGCGCGGCTGGCCCTCGACGATCGCGAGCATGTTGACGCCGAACGACTGCTCCAGCGACGTCATCTTGTACAGGTTGTTGAGGACGACCGCGGGGACCGCGTCGCGCTTGAGCTCGAACACGACGCGGATGCCGTCGCGGTCGCTCTCGTCGCGGATGTCGCTGATGCCTTCGAGGCGCTTCTCGCGCACCAGCTCGGCGGTCTGCTCGATCCAGCGCGCCTTGTTCACCTGGAACGGGATCTCGGTGGCGACGATGGCGGTGCGCCCGCCCTTCAACTCCTCGAATTCGGTCTTGCCGCGGACGAGGATCTGGCCGCGGCCGGTCTGGTAGGCGAGCTCGATGCCGCGGCGGCCGTGGATGACGCCGCCCGTCGGGAAGTCGGGTCCGGGGACGAGGCGATGGAGCTCGCGCGTGGGCAGCTGCGGATTGTGGATGAGCGCGACGGTGGCGTCGACGAGCTCGCCCAGGTTGTGGGGCGGGATGTTCGTCGCCATGCCCACGGCGATGCCCGTCGCGCCGTTGAGGAGGAGGTTCGGCACGCGCGTCGGCAGGACGGTCGGCTCGAGCTCCTTGTCGTCGTAGTTCGGCGTCCAGTCGACCGTCTCCTTGTCGATGTCGGCGAGGAGCTCGGAGGCTAGCCGCTCCATGCGGCACTCGGTGTAGCGGTAGGCGGCCGGCGGGTCGCCGTCGATGGAGCCGAAGTTGCCCTGCCCGTCGACGAGCGGGTAGCGCATGGAGAAGTCCTGGGCCATGCGGACGAGAGCGTCGTAGGTGGCGGCGTCGCCGTGCGGGTGGAACTTGCCGAGGACGTCGCCGACGATGCGCGCGCACTTGACGTAGGCCCGGTTCCAGGTGTTGTTGGCCTGGAACTGCGCGTAGAGGATGCGGCGATGGACCGGCTTCAGGCCGTCGCGCGCATCGGGGAGGGCGCGCGCGACGATGACGGACATGGCGTAGTCCATGAACGAGGACTTGAGCTCGTCCTCGATGGCCACGGGCATGTTGGGCACGTCGGTGGGGGAGGCCATGGGCTGCGGAGGCTATAGCAGATTTCGCCGGGGGGCGGGCGGCTCATTCGAGCCGGCCGCAGGCGCGATCGAGCCGGTCGGAGTGGGCGCCAAGTGCCCGGAACTCCTGCCTGGCCGGGTGGCACCCGGATTGCTGCCCCCGGGCTCGTGCGCAACGCCATCCTGATCGCTTGTGTCTGTCTCGCGGGCTGCGTCGCCGACGCGCCCGACCCCCAAATCGCGGCCGAGGGATTGCAGGTGGTTCCCGTCCCCGGCGCGTCGCTCCACTGGACCGTCGCGCCGAGCTCGACGTCGCTGCCCGGGTACGGCCCGATCGGCGACAGCGCCACGTGGGGCGCGACGTGGGCGCCCAACCGCGACCATCACGTGTACCGCGGACCCGTGTCGCAGTATTGCCTTCTGCCGTGTGTGCCCACCGACCGACTGGTCGTATTCCTGCCCGGGTGCGGCGGCCAGCCCGCCGGGTACACGGCGTTCCTGGACACCGCGTACGGCCAGGGCTACCACGTGATCGGGCTCGACTACCCCAACCCGTGCGGGCTGCCGTGCGCCGACCTCGCGTGCTTCGGGGACTACCGGCAGGAGATCGCGTTCGGCGACGCGACGAGCGCGGAGGCCCAGCTCGACGGGCACTTCCAGGACTCGATCGTGAAGCGGCTGAAAGCCCTGCTGCTCTACCTGGAGAACGTCGATCCTTACGGGCATTGGGGAAACTTTCTCGACGTGGATTCGACCGCCCCGGACGGGCTGCGGCCGCACTATGATCGGATCGTGTTCGCCGGCCACTCGCTGGGCGGGGGCTTTGCCGCCTACTTCGGCAAGAGGGCGGTCGTGGACCGCGTCGTCATGATCTCCTCGCCGGCGGACGCGCTCGACGACTGCGCGACCGGCGATGTGTGCTGCCGCGACGCGACCTCGACGTCGGCGACATGGCTGACCGGGCACCAGACGCCCGCGTCGTCGTACTACGCCCTCGCCCACGCGAACGACTTCGGTCCGGTGAACCGATTCAACCGCATCCAGGCGAACTGGGCGTCGATCGGCGTCCCGACTGCGTGGCCGCACCGGATCGTCAGCACCGCGCCGTGCACCGATACGTGCGAGGACCCCACCGACCTCGATGGCTGCAGTCCCCACAACAGCGTGGCGGTCAACCCGGCCTACACGACGGCGTGGAAGGCGATGCTGGGGACGCCGTGACGGCGGCCGCCGCTCACGGATTGAGCAGCACGTGCAGCCACCCGCCCTCGCCGCGGACGTAGAGCTCGCGCTCGTGCAGGCGGTAGTCGCCGTGGCGCCAGAACTCGATCCGGCGGGGACGGACGCGATATCCGCCCCACCACGGGGGACGCGGGATCGGCTTGCCGTCGTATTCCTCGCCGAGATCCTGGAAACGCTCGAGCAGGATGTCCCGGCTCTCGAGCTGCCGGCTCTGGCGCGACGCCCACGCCCCGAGCTGGCTCTCGCGCGGGCGCGTCTTGAAGTACGCGTCGGATTCGGCGTCGCTCACCTGCTCGATCGTCCCCTCCACGCGCACCTGCTCGCCCAGCTCCGGCCAGTAGAAGCACAGCGCCGCGCGCGGGTTCTTGTCGATCTCGGCGCCCTTGCGGCTGGTGCGGTTGGTGTAGAAGACGAACCCCCGCTCGTCGGCGTGCTTGAGGAGCACCATGCGCACCGACGGCGCGCCGCTCTCGTCGGCCGTCGCCAGCGCCGCCGCGGTTGGATCGCTCGTCGAGGCCGCGCGCGCCCGATCGAACGCGTCCTGGAAGCGGGAGATGGGGTCGTCGTGGCTCATCGCGGTGGCTATAGAGGATACACGACCACGGTCGCGATGGCTCCCGCCGGGGGCGTCGTGACCTCGAGAACGTCCCCGGAGGCCGTCGCGGCGCAGCCCGCGCATTCCCAGCGAGCGCCTCGGGGAAACACCCGAGAAGGCAAGATGATTTGGGTCGGGGCAGAAATCGCACGGTCCGGCCTGTAGACCAGCGTGAACGCGCCGCCCTCCCAGCTCCACGATACCGGATCGCCGGCCACCCGCGCGGGGTAGGGGCGGACGAGCGCCGAAAGGAGCTCCGGCTTCTCCGCTCCGGACGCGTCGAGTAGGCCATACGCGTCGTCGCGCCCGTAGTGCCAGTAGGCGCCGTCGGCCGCGACCATCCCGGCCGCGTCGCCGGCGGCGTCCATGTACGCGCCGATGCCGCCGGCCGACGCCACGCCGCCGTACTCGCCGATCCACAGCGCCGCGCCCATCGCCCGCGCCTCGTCGGCGAGCGCCATCAACGTCCATTTACACCAGCCCACTCTGCTCCAGGAGCGGCCGCGTGCTCGGGGCGCGCCCGCGGAAGCGCCGGAACACCTCGAGCGGATGCTCGCCGCCTCCCAGCGCGAGGACCGTGTCGCGGAAGCGGCGCCCGGTCTCGCCCAGGCGATCGTCGCCCGCCTCGAGGAACGCGCCGTACGCGTCGGCGGACAGCACCTCGGCAGCCTTGTAACTGAAATACCCCGCGGCGTAGCCTCCGGCGAAGATGTGCGAGAAGCCGCACAGGAACCGGTCCTCGGGCAGCGGCGGCACGACCGTGTTCTCGGCCGCCACGCGCCGCTGCAGATCGAGGACGGGCTCGCCGCGCCACCGGTGGTGCAGCTCGAGGTCGAGCGTCGCCAGGTACACCTGCCGGAGCGTCGCCGATCCGGCGCGGTAGTTCTTGGCCGCGCGGAGCTTGTCCGCCAGGGCGCGGGGCAGCCGCTCGCCGGTCCGGTAGTGGCGCCCGATGTCGAGGTGGTAGCACCAGTTCTCCATGAACTGGCTGGGCACCTCCACTGCGTCCCACTCGATGCCGTTCAGCCCCGCGGCCTCGGGGTGGGGGACGGTCGTCAGCATGTGCTGGAGGCCGTGGCCGAACTCGTGGAACAGCGTCTCCACCTCGTGGAACGCCAGCAGCGCCGGCCGCTCCGCCGTCGGCTCGCTCGCGTTGAGCACCAGATAGGCGACGGGGGCGCGCGCCGACGCCTTTTTGTCGATCGCCGCGTTCATCCACGCGCCGCCGCGCTTCTCGGCGGGGCGGATGTACGGATCGAGATAGAACGCCGCCACGTCGCGGCCGGTCTCGTCGGCGACGCGGAAGAAGCGCACCGACTCGTGCCACACGGGCGCGTCGCCGTCGGCGGGGCGCACCGTGACGCCGAACAGGCGCCCGGCGGTGTCGAACAGATCCGCGAGCGCCTGCTCGAGCGGAAAGTACGGCCGCAGCTCCTCCTCGGTGTAGGCGTAGCGCTCCTCGCGCTGCCGCTCCGCCCAGAACGCGATGTCCCACAGCGCCAGCTCGAGCGCCGCGTCGCCGGAGGTGCGCCGCGCGTGATCGCGCAGCTCGTCGAGCTCCGCCCGCGCGCGCGGCAGCGCCGCCGCGCGCAGCTCGGCGAGCAGCGTCTCCGCGCCGGCGACGCCCGGCGTCATCTTGGACGCGAGGCTGAGCTCGGCGTAGCTTCCGTAGCCGAGCAGCTGCGCCTTCTCCTGCCGCAGGCGTAGGATCTTCTCGATCGTCGGCCCGTTGTCGTGCTCCCCGCTCGACGCGCGCGTCACCACCGCCCGGTACACCGTCTCGCGCAGGTCGCGCCGCCCGCTGTGCTCGAGGAACGGCGTGAAGATGGGGCCGTCGAGCGTGATGCGCCACGGGCCGCGCTCGGCGGTCGCCTCGGGCGCGTCCTTGCGCGCCGCCTGCGCCGCCATGGCGAGGACCGTCGGCGGCAATCCCTCGACCTCCTCGGGCCGGGTGAGCACCAGCCCGAACGCCTTGGTCGCGTCGAGGAGGTGGTTCGAGAACCCGGTCCCCAGCTCCGCCAGCTCGAGCTCGATCGCCTGGAACCGCTCGCGCGCCGCGCCCTCCAGCGCCACCCCGGCGAGCTCCGCGTCGCGGATCATCCGCGCCACCACCCGCCGCTGCGCGGCGTCGAGCGCCGCGTGCTCCGGCCCGTCGCGCAGCGCGCGCAGGCCGCGGTAGATCGGTACGCTCTGCTCGAGACGCAGCAGCGTCTCGACCACGACGGGCTGCGCCGCCTCGTGCGCCGCGCGCAGCTCCTCGCCGTTGCGCACCGACATGAGGTGCGTCACCGCGCCCCACGCCCATCCGAGCGGCTCGGTCAGCGCGGTGAGGCGCGTGACCAGCCCGTCCCACGTCGGGACCACGTCGCGCTCGACGGCGTCGAGGCCGGCCGATACGCCCGCCGCCAGCTCGCGCACCGCCGGCTCCACGTGCTCGGGGCGGATCTCGTCGAAACGGGGGAGCGTGTCGGGGGACGCGAGGAGCGGATTCATGGGCTCACGATGACATCCTTCGCGCCGACGCGCGCGCGGGTCGCTTCCTCCAGCCAGGCATTGAGCGCGTCGGGGTCCTCGGGGACGGGGCCGCGCGTGGACGCCCGCCACAGGCGGATCGTGCCGTCGTCCGACGCCGTCGCCAGCGTCTTGCCGTCGGGCGAGAACGCGATCTGGTTGACCCGATCCGAATGGCCGCGCAGCACGCGCGACCGCCCGGTCGCCACGTCCCACAGCCGCGCGCTGTGCTCGGAGTTCGACATCGACGCCAGGAGCGTGCCGTCGGGCGAGAACGTGGCGCGCGCCACGCCGAGGTCGTGTCCCGGCAGGACGCGCGTCTCGCCGGTGTGGACGTCGAGGAGGCGCAGCGTCGTGTCCTCCGCCGCCGACACCAGCCAGCGGCCGTCGGGGGAGAACTCCACGTCCCGCACGAACGCGGTGTGGCCGGTGTACACGCGCAGCGCGCCGTCGACGACGTCGAACAGGCGCACGGTGCGATCGCTGCCGGCCGACGCGAGGAGCCGGCGGTCGGGGGAGAACGCCAGCGCCCGCACCCACGAGGTATGCTTGTCGCGCGAGCGCAGCGTCGCGGCGCACCGATCGACCTCGCAGGTCAGGACCTCGTTGCGACTGGCCACGGCCAGCGTGCGCCCGTCGGCGGACAGGGCCACCTCCTCGGCCGCGTGGACCGGGACGTCGTCCCCCTTGCCCGAATCGATGTCGCGGATGCGCAGGCCGCCCTCCTCGGCGCTCCAGATCGCCAGCCGCCCGTCGGGGGTGACCCGCGCGTACGACCGCCGCCCGATCCCGCGCCCGAGCGGCCGCAGCTCGCGGCGGTCGAGATCGCACAGCTGCACCCCCTCGTCGAGGCTCGTGACCAGGACCAGCCGCCGCCCCGGCACCGGCGCGAGCGACTTCAGCGGCGACTTCGCCTGGCAGGCGATCTCGCCCTGGCGCCGCGCGTCCCACAGCCGCACCTCGCCGTCCGCGCCGGCCGAGACCACGCGGCCGTCGGGCAGGAAGCCCACGTCGGTCGCCGCGCGCTCATGCCCGCGCAGCGTCACCTCGTCGGTGCGCCGGAGCGGCCACACGCGCACCGAGTTGTCGAAGCTGCCCGACACGAGCACCTTCCCGTCGCGCGAGAAGTCGAGGGACATGATCGTGCCGGCGTGCCCGACGAGCGACGCCACGCCGCCGTTGTCGAGGTCCCACAGGCGGACGACGTGGTCGGTCCCGCCGGTGGCGATGAGGCCGCCGGCGGGGGACACCGCGAGCGCGTAGGACGCGTTGGGACCGGAGTCGACGAGCGTCCGCTCCGCGCCGCCGGCGACGGGCAGGCTGACGACCGAGCCGTCCCCCGCCAGCGCGACGACGCGGTCGCGGCCGGCGAACGCGACGCCAGTGATGTGCTTGGCGCGCGCCGTCAGCACGCGCCCGCGCCGGGTGCCGGGGTCCCACAGGCGCACCGTCCGATCGTCGCCGCCCGACGCGATGAACCTGCCGTCCGGCGACACCGCGACCACCCAGCCGCGCGCGTCGTGCGTGCCCAGGACCGCCGACGAGCCGTCGTCCACGTTCCACACGCGCACGGTGCGGTCGTAGCCGATGGTCGCGAGCCGCCGCGAGTCGGGGAAGAACGTCACGTCGGACACCGTGCCGTCGTGGCCGGCGAGGACGCGCAGGCGGTGCGGCTGCGGCGCGAGCGCCCACAGCCAGACCATGCCGTCGTCGGACGCCGAGGCGAGCATCGTGCCGTCGGGCGAGAACGCCACGCCGTTCACCTCCCCGTCGTGCCCGACGAGCATCGTGGCCTTGCCCGTGGCCGCGTCCCACAGCCCGACCGAGCGATCGGCGCTGGCGGTCGCCACGTAGCGCCCGTCGGGGGACCACAGCGCCTTCCACACCCCGCCGTGATGCCCGCGCCACACGTCGCGGGCGACGCCGCGCTCCCACGCGTCGGCGGCCAGGCCCCGCGCCACCGGCCAGTCGTCGCCGCCGCGCGGGTACTGCTTGAGCCACGCCAGCGCGGCGGTGGGATCGCGGTCGAGCGCGGAGCGCGCCGCGAGGAGAATCAGCTCGTTCTTGCGCCCCTCGGCCTGTGCGCGCGCCTCCTGCGCCAGGGCGCGCTGCTTTTCCGCATAGGCGCGCTCGGTCTCGGCCACGCCCTTGGCGACGATGATGCGGCGCAGGCTCCACACGCCGCCGGCGAGGAGCAGGAGGAACGCAATGCCCATGACGGCGACCAGCGGCCCGTTTCGCTTGACCCAGCGCTCGAGCAGAGCCCACGGTGAGTAGCGGCGCGCGCTGATGAGCTGCCCCGCCTCGAAGCGGCGCAGATCGTCGGCCATCTGCTTGGCGGTGGGGTACCGGTCGGCGGGGTCGCGCGCCATCGCCTTGTTGACGATGTGGAGCAGATCCTCGGGCACCTGCGGCTGGCGCTCCTCGAGCGGAACGGGGGGCCGCTTCACCACCTCGTCGAGGATCTGCGCCGCGCGGCGCGGCGGCGCGCCGGGCCCGTCGCCGCGCGCGGCGTAGGGTGGCACCCCCGCGAGCACCTGATAGAGGAGCGAGCCCAGCGCGTAGACGTCGCTGCGCTCGTCGACGCGCATGCCGCGCGCCTGCTCGGGCGGCATGTAGTTGGGCGTGCCGAGCACCTCGCCGTGAACGGTCTTGCCGGCGTCGAGGTCGGCGACGTCGCGCTCGCGGTCCTGCGACACCTTGTCGTCGAGCTCCTTGGCCAGACCCCAGTCGATGACGACGGTCTCGCCGAACTGCCCCACGATCACGTTCGACGGCTTGATGTCGCGGTGGATGATGCCTTTGTCGTGCGCGTACGCGATCGCCTCGGCGACGGCGGCGACCTTGGGCACGAGCGCCAGCCGCTCGGCGAACGAGTGCTTGTCCTCTACCACTTGCGCGAGCGATCGCCCCGACACTAGCTTCATCGCGTAGAACGGCTGGCCGGTCGGCCAGCGCCCCGCCTCGTGCACCGGGACGATCGACGGGTGCTCGAGCCGCGCGGTGATCATCGCCTCGCGCACGAAGCGCGCCTCGGCGTTCTTGCCGCCGGGAAGCAGCTCCTTGATCGCGACGGTGCGCTCCAGCCGGCGATCGTGCGCGCGGATCACGCGCCCCAGGCCGCCGCGCGCAAATTCCTCGTCGACGTCGTAGGTGCCGGGCTCGACGACGGGCAGGCGGGCGCCCGACGCGCGACGGGGCTCTTCCGTCCACGCCGGGCTCGACGGGGTGGCGGTCAGCTCGACCGTGTCGTCGCCGTCGCCTCTCGGACCCTTGACCTCGGCCAAACTGCCGCGATTTTACCTCACCCTTCGACGCCGAGCGAGGCGAGGGGCGGGACGATGAGGCCGCACGCGGCCACCGCCGGCGAGATGTCGGCGAGAAAATCGCGCATGACCTCGGCGGAATCGCGCTTCTTGAGCCCCACCGAGATCGCGTAGGCGTTGCCCTCGGTGGCGGGGCGGCCGAACGACAGGAGGCCCTGGCGCAGCCACCGCTCGAACGTGGGCTGCTTCACGCCGTCGTGCGCGCCGCCCTGGCACAGCTCGACGACGATCTTTTCCCCCAGCGCTTGGTGCCCGCGCTCCTCGTCGATGATCTTGCCGATCACGTCGCGATAGGGCGGATAGGAGCACACCTCGTACTCCTTGAGCTGCCAGAATCCGCCGCGGTCGTAGAGAAACTGCGCCATCGCCAGCTCGAACCACGACTGGGCCATGGGGATCGGTTTCTGGCGCAGGCGCTCGTTCACCCACGGCTCGACGCTCTCGCCGGTGAACCGCCGGTACATGTCGGCGACGGCGAGGTAGTGCTCGGTCTCCTCGCGGATGTGCCAGACCATGAACTTGAGCCAGCGGGACTCCTCGACGAACTGGAGGCCGAAGCCGAACAGGCGCGCCGCGGCCAGCTCGCGGTACGCCTGGCTCTTCATCATCTGCTCGAGCGTCTGCCGGTAGCGCTCGGGCATGTCCTCGCGGCGCGTGTAGGTCTCCATGGCCTCACATTATGCTAGTTGCAGGTCCGATCGTTGGTGACCACGTTGCCCACGACTTTCAGCGTGAAGTCGCCGCACGACGTCGAATCGCCCTCCATCCAGATGACCTCGATGGCCACGAGGAAGCTCTGGTCGCCCTGGGCGTCGTCGCGCGCGAGGCGCACCTCGGCGTACCCGCCGACGCCGTTGTAGGCGCACACGCGGCGCTGGCTCTGGCAGTCGAAGCACGCGGCGCAGACCTGGAACCCGACGCCGGGCGGGCTCTGCAGGCCGGCCCCGACGCTGAGGTAGAGGAGGGTCGACAAGTTCGTCTCCGCCACGCCGACGAGGTACGCCGCCTCGCCGTAGCCGGTGGCGGTGAGCAGCTGCGCGCCGCTGTCCCCCGCGACCGTCCCCAGCATGGGGCCGGGGCAGGTGGGGTTGGTGTTGCGGTTCGACGTGCAGCCCAGCTTCGGGTCGCCGCACACCTGGTAGCCGGGGTCGCAGGTGGGCGTGCAGATCGACGCCACGCAATCGGTCGTGCCGTGCGGGTTCTCGCAGGCCACGCCGCACGCGCCGCAATTCTTCGGGTCGTTGGTGGTGTCGTTGGTCGTGTTGTCGCTGCACACGAGCTTGCCGTCGCGGCAGCCGATGTAGACGCCCTCCTTGCAGGTGTCGGCGTCGGGCCCGTCGCACGGCTGGCCGAGAAGCGGGTCCTGCGACCCGTCGGGCGTGCTGGGATCGCAGTCGTCGTCGATCCCGTTGCACACGTCGAGATTGTCGCCGGTCCGGTCGTCGCAGACGAGGCTGAGCTTGTCGTCCGAGCAGATCCAGTGCCCCTCGGGGCAGAGATCGCGATCGGGCCCGTCGCAGGGGCGGCCCAGGTTCTCGAAACCGTCGTCGATCTTGCCGTTGCAGTCGTCGTCGATGCCGTTGCCGCACAGCTCCTGCGTCGGCTGCCCCGGGACCGCGTTGCACTCGAGCATCGTCAGGTCCCTGGAACAGATGTAGGTGCCTTTGCGCGCACACGCCCCCACACCCGACGTGCAGGGCATCCCCAGCTGCGCGAATCCTTCATCGACGAGGCCGTCGCAGTTGTCGTCGAGCCCGTTGTTGCAGAGCTCCACGCCCGGCTGTCCCGGGACGGCGTCGCAGTCGATGTGGCCGTCGCGACAGATGGTTTTGCCGGTGCGCGCGCACACGCCCTGGCCGGACGTGCAGGTTTGGCCGAGGCCCTGCGGCGTGCACAGCGCGGCGTCGGGCGTGCCCGCTCGCCCGTCGGGACGCTCGTCGCTGGTGGCCGCGCAGGCAACCAGGCACACGGTCAGCAGCGCGCGGCGCACCGGCGAAACCTATCAGAAAGTGTAACCGTTGGCGCGGTTCCCGCACAAATCCATGTGAGAGTTGCGGTGATGAGCGCGCCCCAGCCGCAGGTCGTGGCCATGGACGCTGCCCTGGCGGCACGCGCCGGCGCGGGGGATGCCCGCGCGTTCCGGCAGATCTACGAGCGTCACGCCCCGGCCGTGTTCCGGTTTCTGGCCGACATGCTCCGGGACGGCGGCGCGGCCGACGAGGCCACCCAGGAGACGTTCGTGCGCGCGCACGGCCGCCTGACGAGCGTGCGCGATGGGGACAAACTCCTGGCCTGGCTGTTCGGCATCGCCCGCAACGTCGCGCTGGAGACGCTGCGCCGGGGCAAGCGCGACGTGCCCGAGGAGGACGCGGGGCTGGAGCGCCGCGCCGCCGACGCGCCGGGGCCGGAGATCGAGCTCCTCGGGCGCGAGGCGGACGCCGTGCTGGGGTCGGCGCTCGCGCGGCTATCGGCGGATCGGCGCTCCGCGCTGCTCATGTACATGGACCACGGGCTCAGCTACGGGGAGATCGCGACCACCATGGGGTGGTCGCTGGCCAAGGTGAAGATCGAGATCCACCGCGCGCGCCTCGTTCTGCGCGGGGAGTTGTCTCAGTACCTGGGAGAGGAAACATGATGTGCGACGAGGAAAAGCTCGCCGGACTGGTCCGGGGAGAGCTGGGGGCGGAGGAGGCGCGGGCGGTCGAGGCCCACGCCGAGGGATGCGCCGAGTGCGCCGAGGAGCTGCGCTGGCTGCGCGCGGAGCAGAAGCTGTTCGCGGCGCGCACTCGCCCGGCGGTGCCGGCGCACGCGTGGCAGGGCATCGAGCGGCGCGTGGTCCTCGCCCGCGAGGGGCGCGCGCATCGGCGGAGGACATGGGTGGGGGTGGGCGCGATGGGGACGTTCGCCGCCGCGGCGGCGACGCTCATCCTGTGGGTGCACCGGCCCCTGCACGTCGCGATCAACGACGCGGGCGCGCCGGCGGCGGCGCCGGTGATGGTTGCCGAGCCGGCCGCGGCGACGCTCGATCGCGCCGAGCAGGAGTACAGCCGGGCCATCGAGGTCCTGGACGCGGACTGGCAGACGCGGCGTGGCGCGGTTCCCGCCGAGCGGGCGAAGAAGGTGGATCGAGACCTGTCCCGACTGAAGGAGCTGATGAACGAGAACAAGGCCATCGCCGGCGCCGACGTGGAGGGTCGGCGGCGGGCCTTGCGGACCTATTCGGCCTACATGCGAACGGTGCAGGCCGCGGTGTTGGAGGAACAACCGTGAAGCGTATCGTGACACTCATCATTTTTGCCCTCGCGCCGGCGCTCGCGCTGGCGCAGGCCCCGGCGCCGCCCGCGCCGCCGGCGCCGCCGCCGCCCGCGCCGACGCCGGCGCCCGCGCCGACGCCGGCGCCGTCGCCCAGGGCCGTGCCCCCGGCGCCCCCGGTGCGGACGCCGCTGCCGCCCAAGCCGCCGAAGCCACCGAAGCCGCCCAAGGGCGCGCACGTGCACGTCGACGTCGGCGACGACGAGGATATGGACCTCGACTTCAATCTGGATGTCGACATCGACGAGCACGGCGTGCCGCACTTCCGCCTCGACGGCAAGGAGTGCGACGTCCGCGACATCACCCAGCGGGCGATGGAGCTCGCCCGGCGCGCCGAGAAGATGGGCGAGAAGATGAAGATGAAGTGGGGCAAGTTCGGACCGGGGCCGGGACACGGCGGCGGCCGGACCAACCCCGCCCCGGTGAAGGTGACGGGCCCCGTGCGCCTGCACGCGGAGTCGATGAACGACAGCTTCGACATCACCGCGGGGAACGTGAACGAGGTCAGCGCGACGTGCGACGGCGGCGGCGTGTCGCTGTCCACCGACGACGACGAGGTCGAGGTCGACGTGGATTGGCCGGGCAGCTGCCGCGGGCCGATCAAGATCTCGGTGCCGGCGAATTCGTCGGTCGAGGTGTCCACCACCAACGGCAACGTCAAGCTGGCGGGCACGTTCGGCGATGTCGAGGTCGAGGCGGTGGGCGGGAATATCAGCGTGGATAAGGCGGCCGACGTGCGCGTCCAGGCCGTGAGCGGCAAGGTGCGCGTCGGCGACGCCGCCGGCCGCGTCCAGGTGGAGACGACGTCGGGGAACGCCGACATCGCCTCGTCCAGCCCGGCGCCGCGCCTCGAGTACGAGACGACGTCGGGCGATCTGGTGTGGCGCGGGACGTGCGGCAAGGGCTGCCGCCTCCAGGCCAACAGCTTCTCCGGCAACGTCGAGCTCGGCCTCGACAAGAAGAGCTCGTTCGGCGTGCGCTTCAACGCCCGCAGCGGCGACGTCAAGGACACGCTCGGCATCAAGACCGACCGCTCCGACAAGGACTTCGGCTCGGTGCGCGTGCGCGGGAGCTACGGCGCCGGCGAGGGCTCGGTGAAGATCGAGACGTACAGCGGGACGCTCAAGCTCACCCCGCGCTGACCGTCTCTCCCATCCCCCATCATCGATCGACCGGCATCTCGTCGCGGCGGAGGGGGCCGCCGCCGCGGTCGCGCCAGCCCGCGGTGAGGAGCCACGTGCGCGCGGGCGTGACCGGCGGCTCGGCCGCCCGCCGCGCGGGCGGGACGGCCCAACCCGTGAACCACGCCGCCGACGAATACTCGTCGATGTAGAGCGGCGACAACCGGTAGCCCAGCTCAGCCAGGTGCTTTCGCGCGTTGCCGAGAACGTAGACGAGCGCCCTGCGGACCTCGGTCGGCGTCCGCAGCGAGCGCGAGTGGTAGCGGTCGGCGAGGACCGCGCCCTTGCGGTGCATCAGGCGATTCAGGCCCTTGGCGACGCGGATCGACAGGCCCTGGACCGCGCGGGCCAGCGCGCGGGGGTCTCGGGTCTCGACGATGAGGTGAATGTGGTTGTGCTGAACGGAGAACTGGGCGACCCGCGTGTCGAACCGGTCGCACGCGGCGAAGAGGGCCTTCTCGATGATGCGGAAGCATCGCCGGCTGCGTAGCTGCCAGACGTGCTGTCTCATCCGCAGCGTCACGTGGAGGGGGAAGCGCGCGTGGACCGATCGCGGCAGGTGAGGTACCCCCGACCCGGGCCTCGGCGGCCGCCCCAGGCGCTTCTTCCGCCGCCGCGGCGGCGTGCGGAACCCAAAGTCGAGCTGCTCGGCCGTGGGCGCGGTCTTCTCCCCCGATGGACGCATGATGAAAATATCTGCCATAATGCCTTCAGCGAGTCAAGGAGAAAGCGAGGCGCGCAGCGCGGGGCTGTGGACGGTGACGCGCACGTGGACGGCCGCCGCGGTGCCTGCGCAGCGTGAGGTCGCGGCCGCCCACATGCGCTTGACCCGACCGCGGCCTCACTGCGTCCTCGCCGCCCCGCCCGGCGCCCGGTCGCGGTCGGCTCACACCGCCCACAGCCCCTACTACTGCCCAGATCTTGAAAACACCCCACCCCCCGGACACGAGCGTCGGTCGCGCCCGGCGCCATTGGATTCCGGCAGATATTGCGGATCGATGGCGACGCCGGGGGGGTGGGGGCTCTCTTTCACTCCGCTCAGCAGCAGGCGGTGTGGGCAGTGTGAACGGGCGCGCTCCCGGATGCAGAGGACGCAACGCGCGCGGCCGTTCAAGGCCCTGGGGGCGGGCGCGCTCCCGAGCACAGAGGACGCACGCGCGCGGCCGGCCACAGGACCGTCACTGTCCACACCGCGCAGTGAGTGCCCCGCGCGCCGCCGCACTGAGCTCAGGGTTTCACGTGCGCCAGGGCCCGTTTGATTCCGGCAGATATTGTGGACCGCCGACCGTCGAGGGCGTCGAGGGCGCGCGCCCGCCGCGTTCGTCTCAGGGCTTCACGTCGACGACGGTCGTCTTCCCCGCCTGCACGCGCACCGTCCTGATGATCGCGGCGCCCTTCGCCGGGGCGATGGTGACCTTGACGTCGCGCTCCAGGAAACCCGCCTTCTTCGTCCCGGGCGGCGCGCCCTGGAGGACCAGCGACAGGTCGTTGTTCGCGACCTGCACCCAGCCGAGGTCGACCCGGCGCGCCAGGTCGGCCCCGGCGACGGTCACGTCCATCGTCTCGTTCACGAACGGGCGCGGGGCCTGGATGCGCACCTTGTAGTCGCCGTCGGCCAGATCGCACACGAGCGGGCTGGGCCGGTTCTGGCAGGCGGCGGCACCGGTCACCGACAGCTTCGCCTCGGTGACGTTCGTCGCGACGGTCAGGCGCCCCCCCGCCAACAGCTTGACCGCGATGGGATCGAGCGCGGCGCCGCGCTTGGCCACCACGATGCGGACCTCGGGACGGTATCCGGGCAGACGCACGGTGAACTCGTAGGTGCGCCCGGCGCGGACGAGGTGCTCGCCCGGCGTCTTGATTCCGCCGATGATTTCGGCGCCCTGGTATATGTCCGCCCCCGACGGGACGCTGGCGATGCGGACGATGCCGGTGTCGGGGTCGAGGGTCATCCCGACCTCGACCTCGGCGCGGGTCCCGGGCTCGGGCGCCCGCACGGTGCGTACCGCGTCCGTGTAGCCGGACCGGGACAGCTTCATCGCGTGCTCGCTCGCGGGCGCCAGGTCGCCCAGCGCGAGCGGCGTCGTCCCCCGCTCCTGGCCGTCGAGCGTCACCGTCGCGCCCGGCGGCACGCTCGTCACCGTGAGCGTCGACGGCAGCGGCTTGAGCGCCAGCTCCACCGCCGTCGTCTGCGCGCGCGTCACGACCAGCTCGACGGCGGGCTCGTAGCCGTCGCGGCGCGCGCCCACCTGGTATTTCTGCCCCACGTCGAGCTCGCCGACGACGACTGGCGCGGCGCCGCTCGTCCCCTTGGCGATGCCGTCGACATCGATCGCCGCGCCGGGGGGCGTGGTGGTCACGGCGATGGCGGTGCGGGGGTGCGGGCGCAGGCGCGGCCAGGCCACGACGCCGATCATCCCCAGCATCAGCGCGATGGCCGTCACCAGCAGGGCGACGACTCCGCGCGAGGCGGCGACCGGCGCCGGGGGGCGCGCCAGGAGCCGCGACACGCCGGCCACGAGACGGCCGGCCGAGTCGATCTTCTCCGGGAAGAACCCCAGCTCCTTGAGCTGCACCTTGGTGGCCGAGAGGTCGAACGTGCACGTGACCTCGGTGGCGACGCCGGGGTGGAGCGACACCTGAAACGTCGTCGCCGCGTTGGCGATGATGTACAGGCCCAGGCCGGCGCCCCCGACCTTGCGATCCAGCTGCTCGGTGGAGTGGAGGCACGTGTCGAGGAACTTGAGCGCCGTCTCCCGTCGCAGCGTGCCGAAGCTGTCGCGCACCGACACGGCGAACGTCGCGCCGTCGCAGGCGTACTGGACGACAGCCTTCTGCTCCATGCGGAGCGAGATGCGCGTCTTGGTCGGCACGTCGGCGAACACCTGCTTCCCCTCCGCGTCCACCGGCGCGTCGTAGAGCGCATTCATCAGGAGCTCGTCGAGGCACTGCTCGATCGCCTCGCGATACTTGCGGCGCACGCCCAGCGTCCCGGCGTACTCGGAGATCGTCGCGATCGCCACGGACTTCTCCTGGTAGTCGCCGACGAGGAGCGAGTAGACCTTGACGCCCCAGGGGATCACCTTCTCCAGGCCGAACACGTCGCCGTAGAGCAGCCGCGACACGACGGCCGCGAGCTGCCCCGGCCCGAGCTCGTCGGCGACGAGCACCGCGACCACCTTGGGGGTCTTCAGGAGCTCGACGGTGAGCTCCAGCGACGACGTGGGGATTACGCAGACGATGCTCGCCCCGTCAGGGATCCGCGCGGGGACGGTCTCGATCGCGCCGAGCGCGTCGAGGCTGAGGCTCACTACCACCAGCTCGGCGCGCCCGGCGATCTCCTCCGCCGACGCCACCGTCTCCGCGGTCGCCCCCGCCGCCATCACGCCGGCGGCAAGGCGCTTCGCGAGCGCCCTGTCGGCGGACACGATGATCACCCGCTTCGACAGCACCGCGCTGATCTTAGCGCCCTAATGCGGGACTACGCAATCGTACGCGGCATTATCCGTGCGGTAGACCTGTCCGATTCGGTTGAACGTAATCGCGCCGAACAGGTTCACCGCGATTCCGGCGACGATTAGGACCTTGGCCCAATGGCCGAGCCGCCGCCCGCCGACGGCGAGGAGCACCACCAGCACGGTTATATAATCGAGGCTGAATCGATAGCCGAACTGAACCCAGCCCGAGTTCTGATAGAACAGGCTCCACCCGGCCACGACAGCTACGCACAGCCACAGGATCCGGTGCCACTCGGCCTTGCGCGCCGGCCACAGGAGATAGACGAGGATCGGCGTCGTCACCCACATCGCCAGCCCGTGGCCGCTGATCGACACGAACGGCGGCGTCGACGAAAACTGCGGGAGGAGCGTGAGGGCCACGGCCAGGTTTCGCCCCAGGTAGGCGGAGCTGAACAGGCCGAAGCGCTCGATCTGCGCCTGCTGGCGCACCTCGAGGTAGCTGTGGCCGAACTCGGCGAGCTCGCCGAAGCGCGCGTAGTTGTACCACGCGCACAGCGCGCCGATCGCCGCGAGCGGCGCGGCGAACAGAACCAGGCGGCGGAGGAAGTCGCGGCGCGTGCCGCCGACGCGCCAGGTCTCGTACAGGAACAGCGGCGCGAGGAACAGCATGGGCGTGCGCGTGGCGGTCGCGAGCCCCAGACACGCGCCGGCGAGGAGCGGGCGCTCGGCCTCGACGCTCGCCCACACGTAGAGCACCGACAGCAGCACGCCCACGACGTGCGCGGTGAACCACACGCGCCCCTGGACCGCGCTGAAGAAGAACACAGTGCCGAAGCCGAGCAGCAGGGCCAGCCAGACCTCGTCCCGCGGGGTGCGGTCGGTCAAGCCGCCGGCGCGCAGGCGGCGGAGGCACAGGAGGAACGCGGCGGGCACGAGCGCGGCCAGCACGACGGTCGTGGCGACGTCGTTCGCGCGCGCGCCGGAGATCGCCGCTTGCGGGAGGAACAGCACCGACGGGAACGGCGGGAACGACACGTAGTGGAGCGTGCGCAGGCTCTGGGCGATGCGCGCCGCCGGAATCTCGCGCCCGCCGACGATGCGGAATGCGGGGCGCGCCTTGAGGCGGCGGCCGCGCACCACGGTGCCGTCGTCGACGCGCACCTCTTCCACCTTCGCCGGGTCGTCGGCGCCCGCCGGCCAGGCCTCGATGTCGGCGCGGCCGTGCAGCCAGGCGTCCGCCTGGACGACGAAGTGCGGATCGGCCGAGCCGCGCAGGAGCCGCTTGCCGGCCACCGCGCCGTAGGCGACGAGCGCGACGAGGAACAGGAGGGCGGGCGCCCGCATCGTCCTCATTTGGGCCCCTCGCGCCGGTACGCCGTCACCAGCGGCACCCCGTCGAGCGTGAGCACCTGGGCGGGGCGGAGCGTGTGGAAGGCGTCCCAGATCATGTACTCGTACTTGTTGAAGTGCTTCTCGTGCACCACCAGCGCGACATCCGAGGCCCGTATCGCCGGCTCCTCGAGGCCGGGGTCGCGGATGTCGCGGCGGAGGCGCCCATCGCGAAGGTACATGACGTAGGCGTCGTGGTTCCAGTCGTGGAGGTAGAGCTGGCCGTTCGACGGCATGGTGGCGTCGATCCAGGGCAGGAGCCCCGCCGGAGAATAGCCCCAGAACTGCCGGTTCATGCCGAGGTCGGCGCCGCCCGGCGCCCCGCCCGCGAGCGCGTTGTAGTGCGACAGTCCATAGGGGTGCGAGCGCCACGTCTCGTAGGCGGCCGGCAGCGCCGCGGCGAGGACGAGCGCGGCGGCGGCGGCCAGGCGCGCGCCGGCGCCGCCGCGGCCGAGCTCGTCGGGCAAGCGCTCGGCGATCGCCGCGACGGCCACGCCCGCCGCGAGCGCCAGCACCGGCATCGTCGCCAGCCAGTGCTTCGTCTCGCCGAAGATCGGCGTCGAGCCGAAGAAGAACGGCGCCATGGGGACGAAGCCGGACAGAAACAGCAGCAGCCCGGTCGACCGATCCTCGACGGTGGGGCGGGCGCGGAGCCCGCCGGGGGCCATGATCGCGGCGCCGGCGGCGGCGAGCGCGAGCAGGATCACCGGCGCGGTCGTTACCAGCATGCCGAGCGGTTCGTGCCAAGGATAGGGCGGGCGGTTCCAGTTCTTGCCCAGGTACTCGAAGTTGTAGTGGACGTGGTGGAGGTGGAAGCCGACGTAGGCGCCGAGCCGCCGCCACGTGTCGTGCCACAGCCACGGCCAGAGGGCGAACACGGTGGCGGGGCCGACGAGCGCCATCGCGACGATGGGACGCAGCGTGGGCCGGCGGCGGCGCGCGAGCAGCCACAGCCAATGCGCGCCGAGCGCGAGGGGCAGGAAGAACGACTGCAGCTTGGTGGCGAGGAACAGCCCGAAGACGAGTCCGAGCCCCATCGCCGAACGCCACGTCCGGCGCTCGAGCGCGCGCCAGTAGAGCCACGTGGCGAGGAACCACAGCGCGGCGGCGGGAAGGTCGAACCCCGCCGTCTGCGCGTGGAAGAACGCACGCGGCTGGGCGACCGCGAGGAGCGACGCGGCGAGCGCGCCGGCGCGGGCCGCGACGGACGGGAAGCGCGCGCCGAGCGCCTCGAGAAAGAACAGATACACCGCCGCGGCCAGGAGGCCGAAGCACACCATGGTGGGGAGGCGGAACGCCGTGCTCTCCCACTCGAACGCGCCCAGCGTGACGTGCCTGCCGGCGTCGAGGCGCGCCGGCGGCGGGTGCCACTCGCGCTCGGCGGCGCACTCGCAGGTGTGGAGGAACCGCCACGCCAGGCCGTAGAGCAGCTTCATCAGCGGCGGGTGCTCGTGGTTGTACTCCCAGAAGCGGGCGATCGACGCGTCGGAGAACGGGCGCGGCAGGTCCCCGGAGAGCACCTTCTCCCAGTAGGCGACGTACTGCTCCCCCGCGATCATGTAGTAGGCCTCGTCGCGGTTGATGCCCTGGCGCGGCGCGGCGGCGACGGTGATCGCGGTCGTCGCGACGACGAGGAACAGCGCGAACAGCTTGTCGCGTGTCGTGATCACGGCGTTCGCGCCTCCGCGGCCACGCACAGGTCGAGGCGCGCGCGCGCCGGGTCGCCGCGCTCGGGGTCGACCCACGCCTCGACGACGACGTGGTGGGCCTCGGCGGTCGTGGCGACGGGGGGCAGCGCGACCCACCCATCGTCGTTGGCCACCGACGCCCGCGCGCCCTCCTTGTCGTCGACGAGCACGCGCACGACCGCCGCCGCCCAGTTCTCCTTGCGCGCGCGGAAATCGGCGAGACCGCCCCAGGCCCGCAGCTCGGTGCCGAGCGGGACGGTGCCGAGGTCGAGGCGGCCGGGATGCTCGGCGTCGCGGGACGGCGGCAGGAGAACGCACAGGTGGGGCGCGAAGGCGACCTCGAGCAGGCGCGCGCGATCGTTCGTGCTCCACACCGCGCGCGGGGCGGCGCGCTCGAACCGCCGCACGCGCACCGCGCCGGCGTCGGCGTCCTCCACCGCGGCGAGGCCGCGCGTCTCCGGCGCGCTCGCGCCGCGCGTCGACACCTCCCAGATGCGGCCGTAGCGGCCGGCGTCGTTGCGCGCCACGTCCTCGAGCGCCATCAGGTCGCCGAGATAGGCGCGGCCGATCGGATCGATCCACGCCGGCGCGAACACGATGAGGTCCCCCTTGTGGAAGCCCTTGCGCACGACCGACTGCGCCGTCTGCCATTCCGACGGCTCGGGCGCGTCGGCGTGGACGCGCCACAGCGCGAGGATCTCCCAGGCGGCCAGGCCCACGATGAGGACGGCGCACAACGTGGCGGGGCGCCTGATCGCGATCATGATCACGGCACCTCCCACACGTCGTCGACGCACAGCCCGCCCCAGGGGGCGCTCCCCGCGTCGACGAACGCGAGCTGCACCGTCTTGCCGCGCAGCTCGGACACGTCCCACTCCACCGGCTGGAGGATCAGCGTGCGCGTGCTCGTCGCGGTGCGCACTGCCTTGCCCTCGTCGACGACGCGCAGCTCCGCGCGGGCGGCCGCGGCGTCGCTTCCGCCGGCGAGGTGGAAGACGATCTTCCGCCCGGTCACCGCGAACGGCGGCGACAGCAGCGTCCCCTGGGGCGCATCGCCGCCGCCGAACGAGGTCGCGAACCAACGCCCGCCGAATCCGCCGACCTCGCGCCCGGGCAGCGCCTGCGCGGCGGACCACGCCTTGCCCTCGACGGTCCACCCGGCGAGCGTTCCCGACTCGAAATCGCCGATGATCCGCGCGCCGAGCGGCGGGGCGGCCGCGCTCTTGGGCGTCCACACCACGAAGGGCACCGACTCCGCGCCGCTCACGACGCGCGGCCGCTCCGTCGGGGGAAGCTTCTCCGCGATGCGGTAGGCCTCGGTGAGCCCGGGGTACTCGTGCGGCGCGCCCTTGTCGTCGAGGATCACCGCGGCGAACCGCGCCGAGCGCAGCGCGTCCTCCAGGCCGGCCACCTCGCGCGCCCGCGGCGGCAGCGGCTTGCGCGCCGCCGACACCGTGGTGACGTCGAGGATGCCCATGCGGTGGACGTGCGGCGCCTTTCCGGCGAGCACGGCGTAGAATGGGTGCGAGGGGATGAACACGTCGCCGGGCACGGCGGCGAGGCGCGCGATCAGGCGATCCCCGGCGGCGCGATCCTCCGGCGCGGGGAGGAGCGGGCGCGGCGACCACCACGCCAGCGCGAGCTGCAGGGCGAGCGCCGCGGCGGCGACACCGGGGAGCGCGAGGCGCAGCCGGCCGCCCACGCACCCGGCCAGCGCGGGGAGCGCGGCGCCGGCGGCGATGCCGCCGAACGTCATCGCCGGGATGTAGGCGTTGAAGTGCGCCCACTGCGTCGCCCAGCCGAGCGCGCCCATCACCGCGCCGCAGGCGAAGATCCACAGCCAGTAGAGGAAGCCGCCGGCCCCCGCGGGGAGGCGGCGGCGCACGATCGCCGCGGCGGTCACCGCCACCAGCGTCGCCGCGAAGACGGCGGTCAGCGCGGGGAACTTGCCGAACATGTTCCCGAACGAGCGCCAGAAGCGATCCATGTTGGTGTCGTGCTGCTGGTGGACCTGGTAGATGTAGACCCAGAACCACCCGTCGGTGAGCCGGTTGAGCAGCAGCGTGCCCCCGCCGCCGATGGCGCCCGCCACGCCGATGTAGACGGGGACGGCGCGCCAGTTGAGGACGAGCAGCGCCGCTCCGCCCGCCGCTACGAGGATCACGCCGGTCTGCTTGAGGAAGAACGACGCGCCGAGGAGCGCCGCGGCGAGCGCCACCGACCGCGGGCGGCGCGCACCGCGCCGGAGCACGACGAGCCCGGCGAGCGCGACCGCGAGGAACAGCGTGTCCCCGCGCACGAGGTCGTACCAGCCCTCGACCCACGGGTACGTCGCGGCGACGATGCCGCCGGCAACGGCGGCGCCCGCGATGCCGGGACCGCGGTCCTCGTCGTCGTCGACTGGGCGCACGACGGCCCACGCGGCGAGCCCAAGGACCGCCACGAGCGACGCCGCGCTCACCGCCCGCCCCAGCGGGTAGCCGAGGCCGAACACCTTGCCCAGCGCGGCGAGGACCGCCGGATACCCCGGCGTGTAGAGGTAGGGGATGAAGTCCACCGAGGGCGCGGGGTAGATCGTCAGGCCATGCATGAGGCGCCACGCGTGCACGAGCATCCCCCCTTCCATCCACTCCAGATCGTAGGGGTAGGCGAGACGGCGCGCGACGGTGGCGAGGAGCAGGCCCATCTGGGCCACGCCGGGGAGGGCGAGCACGAGCCAGAGGATCCGTGTCCTCATTGTTGCACCGGGGGCGAGCGGCGGCGCGCCGCTCCAGGTCGCTCGGCTGCGCCTCGCTCCAGGGTCGCTCGTTGGCGCGCCGCCGCTCGCCCCCTCATGGCGTAACGCGCAACGTCCCCACGCGCACGCGGCCGTCCGGCGCGCCGGGCACCGGCAGCCGCTGCGCCCCCTGATAGATGCCGAAATAGACCGCGTACTCGCCGGGCGCCGCGCCGGGCGGGACCCGCAGCTTCTGTTTGTCGACGACGAATTGCCCGGGGCGCCAGCGGGCGATCGGGTAGGCGCCCTCGGCCGGGTCGTGGTCGCCGAGGAAACGCCCGGGCCCCTCGACGTGGACGAACGGACGCCACGCCCCGGCGAGCGCGCGCAGGCTCTCGAAGTACCACGTCACGTCCATCGTCTCGCCAGGGCGGGCGCGCGGCGGCAGGTCGACGCCGAGGAGCTTCACCGCGTCGCCCAGCGTCACCTCGAGGGACGCCGCCGGATGCGGGCGCGCGGCGACGACCGCCTCCTCGAGCCGCGCCGCGGCCTCGGGCGGGAACTGGGCCACGTCGATCCACGCGAGCAGGCGCGCGCGCAGCGCGTCGCCCTCGTCGGTGCTTCCCCACACGTCCCGCTCCTCGCGCGGATCGGCGGCGAGGTCGTAGAGCTCGAACGTGTTGTCCGGCACCATGTTGTAAAGGAGGTGCCAGCGCCGCGTGGCGAGCGCGCGCCGCTCGTGCGGCCCCTCGTAGCTCACCTCCTGGAACACGTCGCGGTCGCCGTCGGGGCCGCCGAATGCCGGGCCCAAGAGCGAGCGGCCCGCCATCGCCGCCTCGAACGGCGCGCCGACGAGGTTCGCCAGCGTCGGCACGATGTCGACGTGACCGACCGGCATCGCGACTCGCCGCGGCGCCGCCCCGGGCACGTGGACGATCAGCGGCACGCGCGTCTGCGCCGCGTAGAGGTGGTAGCCGTGGAGGTCGATGCCGTGCTCGCCGAACCCCTCGCCGTGGTCGCCCGTGACGACGATCGCGGTCCTGCCGGCAAGGCCGAGGTCGACGAGCTTGGCCTGGACCTGCGCGAAGTGGTCGTCCGTGTAGCGGATCTCGCCGTCGTAGCGCGCGACCCGGTCGGTGCCGAACGACATGTGCCCCGGGTGCGGCTCGTACTCGAAGTGCGGATCGTAGTAGTGGATCCACAGGAAGAAGCGCCGGTCCTTGTTGGCCTCGAGGAATCGCAGCGCGGCGGCGGTGACCTCGGGGGACGAGCTGCCGCGCGTCGACGCGGGGTCGCTCCCCACGTGCAGGCGCGCCGCCGAGTTGTCGTACTCGTCGAAGCCCTGGTTGATGCGGCGGACCGGGTCGAAGTAGCTGTAGCTCAGCACCGCGCCGGTGTGGAGCCCGCGCTCGTGCATGATCTCGGCGAGGGTGTGGTTCTCCTCGCGCAGCGCCGGCCACCACACGCTCGTGTCGTAGAGCACCTGCGACGGATAGCGGCCGGTGATGATCGCCGGCACCGAGTAGCGCGTCGACGGCGCGTGGGCCCAGGCGTTCTCGAAGAGGAGGCTGCGCGCGGCGAGCGCGTCGAGCGCCGGGGACGTGGCGCGGCCGTATCCGTAGGCCCCGATGTGATCCGCGCGCAGCGCGTCGATCGTGACGAGCAGCACGTTCACGTCGGCCGGGACGGCGGGCGGGACGGGGACGAACTGCGCGTCCGTCGGCGCGCGCTTGAGCTTCACGTCGCCCCCGACGCAGTTCTGATCGATGCCGTCGTCGGGGATGTCGTACGCGCCGGGATGGATCGTCGGGTCGAGATCGTTGCAGTCGCCGCCGCCGAGGACCGAGGAGTAGCCGTCGCGATCGAGGTCGAAGATCGCGCGGACCGCGTCGGCGAGCGGCGGCGTGAGGCCGGTGTGGGCGGTGGCGGCCTTGCGCACGGCGTCGGAGCTGCCGAGGACGAGCGCGAGGACGAGGGGCCCGGCGACGACGGCCGGGTGCACGTACGCGCGCCGGCGGGCGGGGACGCGCGCGAGGAGCGATCCGCCGAAACGCCACAGGGCGAGGAACGCCAGCACGGCCGCGGCGCCGACGATCTCCGGCCGGAGGCTGAGCTGGTCGAGGATCGCGCGCGCCCGCGGCAGCGACAGCGCGCGGGCGTAGGCCGCGGCGCCGAGGATGCACAGCGCGGCGACGGCGGCGACGAGCGGGGCGACAGGGTGCGACAGGGCGCGCACCGCCCGGTCGGGCAGGCGGCGCAGGCCGACCTCCACGAGGCGACCGAGGACGAACGCGGCGACGACGCCGGCGACGAGGAGCCCGGCGGCGACGAGCACGGTGGCGACGATCACCAGCTCGTGGTTCTTGCGCGTCTGGAGGAGAAACGTGCCCGATTGGGCCGCGAGCGCGAGCGCGGCGGCGACGCACGGGACGGCCGCGATGGCGAGCGCGGTGCCGGCGAGCGCGCGGCGCGGATCGCGCAGGCGGGCGAGGCGGTGCTGCTCGAGGCCGTGGGCGACGAGCGGGCCGAGCGCGGAGAGGCGCAGCAGTGCGGTCACGGCCATCGCGCCGGCCGCGGCGACGAGGCTCAGGCCGAACGCATAGAGCGCAGCGCAGAAGAGGATGCAGCCGAGCTTGCCCCCCACGCCGGGGAGGAACTGCGACAGGCGGCCGTACGAGACGAGCGCGTCCCCGGCGCCGACCACCGCGCCCGCGAGCGCGCCCGTCCACAGGGAGCGGGCGATCGCGCCGGGCCGGTCGTCGAAAGCCATTTGCTGAAGGCTACTTAGCGGGCCGCGAATGTCAACGAGGCCTCGCAGACCGTGGGGAAACCCGCGCGTCGACGCGCGGGTTTCCCCACGGTCTGCGAGGGGTCTTCCGGACCCCGCTTCGCGGGGTCCTCACAACGGGGGGAGCCGCTTCGCGCCGCGCGCCTGCGGCGCGCGAGAGCTCCCCCCGTTCGCCCCCCATCGGAGTGACACCGCCCGCGACTCCGCTCATCCCGCTCGCCATCCTGATTCGACAAATCCTCGCGCGTCGAATGTCCCAAACTGTCACCTCCGGAGCGCGCGCACGACGCTCCGCGGGCTGATCCCCTGGAACCGCGCGAGCAGCAGGCCGAGCGCCCCCACGGTGACCGCGGCCACCAGCGCCAGCCGCGGTCCCGCGGCCCAGTCGGGGACGAGCGCCCGCGCGCCGAGGCCGGCGAGCATCGCGGGGACCGCGCAGATCGGGATGCCGGCGACGCGCCGCAAGTACGTCGCCGGCGGCAGATCGATGACGCGCGCGGCCACCGTCGCCAGCACGGCGAACGCCACGGGGTAGCCGGCCGCCCAGGCCCACGCCACCGCGGTGTAGTCGTGCCCGATCCGGCCGGCGATGACGAACAGCGCCGGCAGGACGACCGCCGCCACCGCCGTGTAGAGCAGCGACAGCGCCGGCCGGCCCACTCCGTCGAGAAGCGGCGGGATCATCGTCGACACCGACCGCAGCACCGCCACCCAGCACAGGATGCGCGCCGCGCCCGCCGCCGCCGCGTAGCGCGGCCCCCACGCGACGGCGAGCGCATCCTCCGCGGCGAGGAACACGACCGCGGCGTAGGGGATGACGACCGCGAGGTTCTGCCGCGTGAACGCGATCAGCCGCTCGGCCAGCTCGACCGGCCGGACGCGCAGCCTCGCGAACGTCGGGAACGCGACGTCGGTGATGACCATGGCGATGACGCGCACCGGCTCCAGCACCAGCTCGTAGGCCGCGCGGTACAGCCCCAGCGCCGCCGGCCCGAAGTACAGGTTCACCACCGGATAGTCGGCGTAGGCGTAGAGGTGATAGAGGATCTGCGTCGCCGACGTCTTGAAGCCGAACGCGGCGTAGCCGGCCGCCTCGCGCGGGCGGAACACGAAGCGCGGCCGCCACGGCTGGCGCAGCTGCACCCCGATCACCGTCGCGACGGTCCGGCACAGCGGCGCCAGGACGAAGCACCAGATGGGGAACCCCGCCGCGGCGAAGCCGATCTTGGCGGCGAACTCCACCGCGTTCGACACGATGCGGATCACGGCGAGCTCGCGGAAGCGCAGCTCGCGCCGCATCATCGCCGTCGGCATGTAGTAGGCGTTCTGGAGCACGAGCTTGCCGCCGTAGGCGGCGAGCATCGCGCCCACGACGGGCTGCCCCTGCCACGCCGCGTAGACCGGGCCCGCGACGAGCAGCAGCCCCGCCAGCGCGACCGACATGGCGACGTTCAGCCAGAACACCGTCGAGATCTTCTCGGGCGAGTGGTCGTCGCGCTGGATCACCGCCGACGACAGCCCGAGATCCGTCGCCAGGTCGAGCGCGGTGAACAGCATGGTCGCCAGCGTCGCCACGCCGTACTGCTCCTGCGACACGAACGTGCGCAGGAGGATCGCCGTCGCCAGCACGTCGAGCGCGCCCACCGCGCTCGACGCCAGCGCCCCCCACGCGACCCCACGGTTGACGCGACCGGGGCTTAGACCTTCACCCATCCGCCGACCACGTACTTGTCCCTGAGCTCCTCCCACATCCGCTCGGCGGCGTCGAGCGTGCTCGCCACGCGGATCTCGCGCTCGAGCGCGGTCTGCCGGTTCGGCGAGAAATCGGTCAGGTAGACGACGTACGCGGGGAACTCCGCGGTGTCGCGCTCCTTGTTCGTCTTCCACAGGAGGAGCTTGCGCACCATCTTCGCGCCGCGGAGCGTCTTCACGTAGACCTCGCGGCGCACGATCTCGCTCGTCTGGAGCGCGAGCTTGGTCGCCTCGCGCTCGGGCGCCACGATCTCGACGACGTCGGTGATCTGCGCCACGCCGGCGTCCTCCGGCCGGGCGGACTTGTCGGGCAGGCGGCGCACGAAGCTCGGCCCGATGAGCGCGCACAGCGGCAGGCGGCGCACGATCTCGTACTTGCCGGCCGGCGCGTTGAAGGCCAGCACCATGCGCTCGATCGGCCCGCCGCGCGTGGTCTCCGTCAACAGATCGACGCACTCGATCTGGATCGTCCACTCGGGGCGGACCATCTGGTAGGCGAGGTGGTCGAGGTTCACCTCGGTGTAGTCGCTGTCCGCGGACAGCCCGCGCAGCTCGTCGCAGAACGACCGCCGCTGGTCCTCGGTGAAGCCGCCGCCGATGCGCCCGACGATGTGGAACGTAGCGTCTGGGCGCACCACCGCGCACAGGAGATCGTGCAGCAGGCCCCGCCGGTCGTCGGTCCCCTCGGTGTAGCCGACGACGACGAGGTTGAGCGTCAAGCGCGGCTTGATCTTGAACTGCCCGCCGGCGTCGGAGCGCGCGACGACCCCCTCGGCGCGCTCGCCCTCGACCCACTTGGCGTAGAGCTTCTCCACCACGTCGACCTTGGTCGCCCACGCCCCCTCGGCGGGGTGGATGAGCTTCCCTTTGCCGAAGATCGCCTGGATGCGCTTGACGGTCTCCGCGAACGGCCCGGCGTGCGGCGACAGGATGTCGAACACGGCGAAGCGCAGGCGGGCGATCTCGGCCTGCGACGCGGGGTTGCGCAGGACCGGCATGACGTCGTAGTAGCGTCCGGGCCGCCCCTCCATGACGACGTACGTCTCCCCCACGATCATGGCGCGGTCGAGCCGCGCCGCCGCGAGCAGCTTCGCCGCCTCGGCGAGGAACGGCAGGCCGACGCGGACCATGCCGCCCTCGTTGATCGTGAACGCCTCGCCGTCGCGCCACACGAGCACCGTGTACTCGCCGTCGTACTTGCGGCTGACGTGGTACTCGGCCGCCGGCAGCGTCGCCGCGATTTCGTCGCGCGCCACGGCGCGCGTGCGCGCGCGCGACAGCCGCCGCGACTCCTGGACCTGGGCGAGCAGGCTCTGGTCGGCGAGCGCCGACGCCGGCGCGACGCCGTAGTCGCCGAGCTTCCGGTCGACGCGCGAGCGGTCGATCACGGCGCCTTGAGCTCCTGGTTGGACAGGTGGAGCACGAGCTGGTACTTGTCGCCCTGGGTGCGCCCCTCGAGGAAGCCCGCCGGGTAGGGCGTGCCGCCGCGATGGAACACGAGCGGCTGGTTGGCGCGAGGCCCCGCGCCGACGCGCAGGAACGCGTTCTTCTGCTCCAGCTCTTCGGCCATGGCGTAGAGGAAGTCGTAGGTCAGTCCATTCACGTGGATGATCTGCGTCTTCACCGCGAGCACGAACTTGTGAACGACCTCCGCCTTGGGCAGGAACTTGCCGCTCCAGCGCAGCGGCGTCTCGGCGCTCATGTTGCCGAGCGTCACCTGGCGGGGGCGTTTCTCCTTCACCGTGCCGTCGGGGAGCTTGACCACCTCGACCTCCGCGGCGCGGTGGGCGACGCGCTTGTCCGGGCCGACGTACACGCGCGAGGTGTGGTCGATGAACGATCCGTACGTCTCGACGTCGATCTCCGGATCGCCGTCGATGAGCAGCTCGGCCACGCCGGCCAGCGAGCCGGCGCGCGACGCCAGCGCGCTCACGTCGCGGTCGATGGTGCCGCGCAGGACCTGCACCAGCGACGCCGGCCGCCCCTCGTCGTCGATCCACCGGACGCGCACCGGGGTGACCACCGCCTCGGCGTTGACCTCGGCGTCGCGTCCCTTGGCGTTGGCGAGGTGGATCATGGCGCGCTACAGCCCAAAGTTGATCTCTTCCTCGGCGCCCGGCTCGACCGCCTCCTCCTCGACGACGGACGCGGCCTGGTCGAGCCCCACGAAGTGGAGCGTCGTCGGCTGCGCCACCAGGAGGAACGGCCTGTCGTCCTGCCCGGCGAGCAGGAACCCGACGTCGCTGATCCATCCCCCCCGCCACGCGAACGGGAAGCGGAAGATCGCCCCCTTGGCCAGCAGCGCGAGGAGCGCCTCGGCGCCGGCGTCCATCTCCAGGTAGTAGATCGACTTCACCTGGTGATCGAGGAGGTCATCGATCGTCGCCGGCGTCTCCAGCTGGATCGGCTCGTCGAACGACGACGGCACCTCGGCGAGCGGCCGCCCCTCCGGGTCCACCGGGCGGAGGCGGCCGCGGTCGATCCAGTTGCGGTCGGGGTTGACGAACGCCATGGCGCGCCCGCCCGCGGCGATGAGCGTGTGCCCGTCCGGGCCGATCGTCGCCAGCTCGAGCGGACGGCCCTGATCGTCGGCGGCCTCGATCTCCACCGAGCCGTAGAGCTTTGACCTGTCGACCTTGACCGGCTGGCAGCGCACCTCCGCGCCGGCGTGACGGAACATGAGAGCCCGGGCCATGCCTACATTCTAATGCCTACTTGCCGCACGCGTCGGCAATCGTCTTGATCCGGTCCTGCGCCTCGGGGAACAGCTTGGCCACGTCCTTCTGGATGGGCTCGATGCGCTTGCACATCTTCCCCTCGGACAGGGTGCGCGCCTCGGCCTCCTTGGCCTTGACGAACGTCTCGCGGATCTTGTCCATGTCGGCGGTCGCCTTCTTCTGATAGACGCTGCCAGCGGGCACGCGCTTGAATCGGCGGATGGCGCTCTCCACGTCCCCGGCGTCGGCCGCCTTGCGAAAGTCGTCGTAGAGGCCCTTGTTCGCCGGCTCCGCCTTGGCGGTCTTGAGGATGCGCGCCGCCTCCTCGTTCTTCGGGTCGAGCTTCTGGGCGATGCGCGCCGCCGCGGCGGCGTCGGCCCAGCGTTCGTCCTCGACCGCCTTGCGCGCCTCGGCGAGGCGGACGTCGACGTCGCTCGCCGGCTTGGGCGGCGGGGCGGCGTCGGGCGCCGGCGGGGGCGGCGCGGCGTCGGGGACGGCGGGCGCGGCCGTCGCCTGCTTCTGCCACGGGCGCAGCGCGAACAGCGCGCCGGCGCCTCCGCCCAGGACGACCACGGCGGCCGCGAGGATCAGCCACAGCCGGCCGCGTCCGGCGGGCGGGGGCGGGCTGCCCACGCGCACGCTGAGCCCCATCGTGCGCTGCTCCGACGCGGTCACCGGCCAGTGCTGGTGGGCGATCCGCTCGAGCTCCGCCGCCACCTCCTCCATCGACGACGGGCGCGCGCCCGCGTCCTTGGCGGTCATCCGCTGGATGAGCTGGTCGAGCTCCCACGGGATCGACGCCTCGAACGACGCCGGGCCGCGCACGGGCATGTTCAGGTGGGCCATCGTCACCTCGGTCGCGTTCTGGCCGAGGTAGGGCGGCCGCCCCGCCGCCATGTGGAACAGCAGGCAGCCGAGCGAGTACATGTCGCTGCGGAGGTCCACGCCGCCGCGGCACACCTCCGGCGCGACGTAGTAGGGGACGCCGAGCGCCGCGACCGCGGGCGCGCTCCAGTCGGGCATGCCGGCGCCGAGCACGACCGAGGCGCCGAGGTCGACGACGACCGTGCGCACGCCGCCGGGGGCGGCCGAGTCCTGCGCCACGAAGATGCTCTCGGGGCGGAGGACCTTGTGGATGACGCCGGCGTGGTGCGCCGAGCCGAGCGCCACGGATATCTGCCAGCCGAGCTTGACGACCAGCTCGGGCCAAAAGCGCTTGTCGCGCTGGAGCGACACCGCCATGCACTCGCCGGGGATGACGCCCGACGCGATGACCGCGTTCCGCCCGGCGACGAAGCGCTCGACGACCTGGAGGATCCCCGGGTGCCCCGAGGACTGCGCCTGCTGCGCCGCCTGAAACCAGCGATCGACCAGCCCTTGGTCGATGACCTCGGGCTTGAACGACCGGAGCGACGCCGGCCAGCCCGCGCCGTGCTGGGCGAGGTACAGCGAGCTCAGCCCGTCCTCGCCCTGGAGCTGCCCCACGCGATAGTTTCCGACCACCGTCCCGATCACGGCGCCATCTTACCCAATTTCAGGTCAATTCCTGATCTTCCAGCCCGAGGCGAGCGCCGCCAGGCAGGCGCCGACGACGAGGACGTCGAATGAAGCGAGCGCCAGGAGACCGACCGCGGGCTCGACCCCGGCCGATCCATAGAGGCCGAACCGCATCCCCTCGACGAGGTAGAGGATCGGATTGGCGTGGGACAGCGCCGCCAGCGTCGGCGGGAGCATGCGCACGTCGTAGAACACACCCCCGAGGAACGTGAGCGGCGTGAGGACGAACGCGGGCACGAAGTTGAGCCGCTCGAAGCCCTCGGCCCACAGGCCGGTTACGAGGCCGAGCGCCGCGAACCCGATCGCGGTGAGCAGCGGAAACGCGATCGCGAGGAGCGGGTGGGCGACGTGGATCTCGCCGCGGAACCCGACGGCCGTCGCCCAGGTGAGCGCCCCGACGAGCAGCCCGCGCGCCGCCGACGCGCCCACCATCGCGCCGACGACCTGGAGCGGCGTGAGCGGCGTCACCAGGAGGTCCACGATCGTGCCCATGAGCTTCATCCCCATGACCGAGGACGACGTGTTCATGAACGCGTTCGACGTGATCCCCAGCGTCACGAGCCCGGGGACGATGAAGTCGAAGTACGGCAGCCCGCCGACCTCGCGCAGCCGCCCGCCGAGGGCGTAGCCGAAGACGAGCAAGTAGAGGATGGTGGTCCCCACCGGCGCGAACACCGTCTGGCCCGGGACCTTGAGGAACCGGCGGATCTCCTTGCGGAAGAGCGTGACGACCCCGATCACGACTGCCCCCCGCGGAGGAGCTTCACGTAGATGTCCTCGAGGTCGGTGCGGCGCGTCTCGACGTCGCGGACGTGCAGGCCCGCGGCCACGACGTCGGCCAGGACCGACCCCAGCTCCTCGTGGAGCGGGTTGGTGACCTCGATCGCGCCGCCGGCGAGGCGCGCGCCGCGCGCGGCCAGCACCTCGGGGAGCGCCTCGAGCGGCTGGACCAGGCTGATGCGCAGCGTGCGCTCGCCGAAGCGCCTGAGGAGCTCCGCTTTCGTCGACAGGGACAGGAGCCGCCCGCGGTCGATGAGGCCCACGCGGTCGGCCAGGACCTCCGCCTCCTCGAGGTAGTGCGTGGTGAGGACGATCGTCGTGCCGCGGTCGCGCAGCTGGCGGACGTACGCCCACAGATCCTGGCGCAGCTCGACGTCGACCCCGGCGGTCGGCTCGTCGAGAAACAGCACCGGCGGATCGTGCACCAGGGCCTTGGCGATGAGCAGGCGCCGCTTCATGCCGCCGGACAGGGTGCGCGTGTTCGCGTGGCGCTTGGGCGCGAGCGCCAGCGCGTCGAGGATCTCGACGAGCCGCGCGTCGGCGAGGTTGACGCCGAAGTAGCCGGCCTGGAAGCGTAGCGTCTCGTCGACGGTGAAGAACGGATCGAAGTTGATCTCCTGGGGCACGAGCCCCACCGCGCGCCGGGTGAAGCGGTACTCGGGGATGACGTCGCGGCCGAGCACGCGACACGAGCCGCGCGTGGGCCGGACCAGCCCGGCGACGCAGCCGATGAGCGTGGTCTTGCCGGCGCCGTTCGGCCCGAGGAGGGCGAAGATCTCGCCCCGCTCGATCGCGAGCGAGACGCCGGCGAGCGCGGTCACGACCGGGCCGGGGCCGCGCGAACCGTACTCTTTGGCGAGGTCCACGACCTCGACGACGGGTGGCATCCCCGGGTGATAGCACGTTACGCCGGGTCGATCTCGACCAGCGCGGCGAGGATGAGGCCGTGGAAGCGATGATCCATCGTCGCGTACAGCCAGCCCATGTGCTCCTTGCAGCCGTCGCAGATCTCGACCTGCCAGGTATAGCCGGGGAACCACGTGGCCTCGCGCGACGGCGAGCCCTGGCGCGACAGGCCCCGCGCCGCGGCGAAGCAGCCGAAGCGGAAGCGGATGCCCATCGGGTTCGACCGCTCGTGCGCGTGGGCGCCACCGACCTCGATGGCCGCCGCGGGGATGGTGATCCACTGGCGGCAGCGCGCGCACGCCAGGATGCGGCTGCCCTGGAAGGCCTCCAGCGGCAGAGGCGCGGCCGCGTCTTTCACCGGCGGCGGCGGGGCGTTGGGGTCCCAGGCGAGCGTGGGTCGACTATACTCTCGCGGCCGTGGACGAGGCACCCATGCAGACGAGGGCGCGCGCGCTGCTTTTCGGCGGGGCGGCGGCCGTGCTGGTGGCCCACTCGCTCGTCTTCAACTTCGTGTCGGACGACGCGTTCATCTCGTTCGTCTACTCGCGCAACCTGGCGGAGCACGGGCAGCTCGTGTTCAACCTGGGCGAGCGCGTCGAGGGGTACACGAACTTCCTGTGGACGGTGCTGCTCGGGGGCTTGATGCGCCTGGGCCTGCCGCCGGAGCTCACGTCGCGCGTCCTCGGCACGGCGTTCGGCGTGGCGACGGTGGCGGTGGCGGTCAAGCTCGCCGACCGCCTGCGCGGCCGCTCGCCCGGGTCGTTCCTCCCCGCCTACGTGCTCGCCGCGTCGTCGGGCTTCGCCTGCTGGTGCTCGGGCGGCCTCGAGACGCAGATGTTCACGTTCTTCGTGATGCTGGGCGTGGACGCGGCCGTCGCCGACCGCCTCCCCCGCGCCGGGCTCGCGTTCGGCTTCGCCGCGCTGACCCGCCCCGAGGGCGCGCTGGTGTTCGCCGTGGTGGCGGCGCACCGCCTCGTCGCCAATGCGCTCGCGCGGAGGTTCGTCCCCGACCGGCGCGAGCTCCTCGGCGTGGCCGCGTTCCTCGCCGTGTTCGCGCCCTACTTCGCCTGGCGCTGGTGGTACTACGGCTGGCCGTTCCCCAACACGTACTACGTCAAGGCGGGGGGGACGCCGCCGCCCGGCTACGCCCGCGGGATGCTCGAGCACGGTCTCTATTACGTGTGGCAGTGGGCGTGGCAGACGCGCGTCGTGTTCGCCGCGCCGCTCGTCGCCATCGGCCTGGTCAAGCACCGCCGCTTCGGCGGGCTCGCCCTCGCGATCGTCGCCGCGTACCTCGCCTACACCATTTGGGTCGGCGGCGACTTCATGGGCCTGCACCGGTTCGTCATGCCCGCGACGGTGCTGACGCTGTTCCTGGCGTCGCTGGGCGTGCTGGCGCTGCCGCGCTGGGCGCTCCTCCTTTATGTCCCGTTCGCGGTGAGCCAGGCGTTCGTGACGCGCGCCGCGCTGGTGCCCGTCGCCGACCATCGCATCGATCGCCCCGGCTACCTGGCCCGGTACGCGCACGACCGCGCGCTCATGGGCGAGGCGCTCGCGCCGCACGTCCGGCCCGACGACTACGCGATCCTCGGCGGCGCCGGCGTGCTGCCCTATTACGCGCGCCTGCGCGGGGTCGACATCTTCGGGCTGGTCTCCGAGGACATCGCCCACAACGAGCCGCCGACCGTCCCCCGTCCCGGCCACCAGAAATGGGGGCGGGCCGACCGCGTGCTGAAGCTGGCCCCTACGCTCCTCCTCCATTGTTACGACCTGCACCGCGACCCGAATCGCTACACACTGTGCGGTGAGGCCGGCTATTTCCAATCTCGAGGCTACGAACCGGTGACCCTCTACATACCCGGGCTCCTGGAGCGCGGCGAGTACTTCACGT
>DATFWE010000079.1:0-17457 GCA_035259575.1 Haliangiales bacterium | reverse complement strand
AGGACCGGCAGCTCCTGTCGTGGCGCGCGTGGCGCGAGGGGCTCCGCTTCTTCTACCTGCGCGAGGCCCTGGTCGTGCGCACCCTGCCGCGCGCGCTCGCGCTGGCGCGTCCGGGGTTCCATCCCACGGCGGGGTTCTGCGGGGTGGACCGGGGCGCCTAGCGCTCCCCCGGCCTCGTCGTCCGCTGCTGCCGCGACGCCTGCCCGTCGGTCCGCATCTGCGCCGACACCAGCTCGGCGTAGGCACCGCCGCGGGCGACGAGCTGGGCGTGCGTGCCGTACTCGACCAGGGCGCCGTTGTCGAGGACGAGGATGAGATCGGCGTGCACGATCGTGCTCAGCCGATGCGCGATGACGATGCGAGTGCAGCGCAGGCCGGCCAGCGCCTGCTGCACCTTGGCCTCGGTCACCGCGTCGAGCGCGCTCGTCGCCTCGTCGAGGAGCAGGATCGCCGGGCGCCCGACCAGCGCCCGAGCCAGCGCCACGCGCTGCCGCTGCCCGCCCGACAGCGACGCGCCGCCGTCGAGGAGCAGCGTCTCGTACCCCATCGGCATGGCGACGATCTCGTCGTGGATCTGCGCCAGCCGCGCCGCCTCCACCACCGCGTCGAGGGGCGCGGTCGGATCGCCCAGCGCCACGTTCGCGCGGATGCTCTGGCCGAACAGGTACGGCGTCTGCGGCACGATGCCGAGCTGCCGTCGCACCGAGCGCACCTCGAGCTCGGCGAGGTCCAGGCCGTCGTAGTAGATCCGCCCCGACGTCGGCGGGTACAGGCCCATGAGCAGGCGCGCCAGCGTCGATTTGCCGCTGCCGGACTTGCCGACGACCGCCACCAGCTGGCCGGGCAGGATGTCCACCGACACGTCCTGCACCACGAGCGGGGCCATCGGCCCGTAGCGGAACGACACCCGCTCGAGCGTGATGCGCCCCTGCAGCCGCGGCGCCAGCCGCACCTTGCTTCGATCCTGCTCGAGGGGCGTGCGCAGGACGTCGTCGATGCGCTCGAGGTAGCTGGTGAGGAGCTGCAGCTGGGTCGCGGTGCCCACCAGGCTCGCGAGCGGCCCGAGGAAACCCGCGGCCACGGCGCTGAGCCCGAGCATCGTCCCCAGCGTCATCCCGCCGTCGAGGACGAGCACCGCCCCGAACGCGAGGATGAGCAGCGGCGACGCCAGCCGCAGCGCGCCGGTCCAGGCGTCGACGTTCGCCTGCAGCCGCCCGCGATCGAGCGACACGTTCAGCGTGTCGATGAACAGGTGCGACCAGTGCTCGGCGGCGCGCTGCTCCGCGCCGAGGCTCTTCAGCGTCTCCATCCCCGCCAGCATCTCGACCTGATAGCCCTGCGACTTGGCCTGCGCGCTCAGACTCTGCGAGCTCAAGTCGCGCTGCCGCCGCCGCGTGAGCACGAACGTCAGCACCTGCGCCGCGGCCAGCGCCACGACCAGGAGCGCCATCGCCGGGCTCGCGGCGAGCAGGATGATCAGGTAAAGGAGGGCCAGCGTGCCGTCGAGCAGGCCGGACAGCGCGCCCGACGTGAGGATCTCGCGCACCGTCGCGTTCGAGTTGAGGCGCATCATCAGATCGCCCGCCGAGCGCCGCTGGAAGAAGTCGTAGGGGAGATCGGTCATGTGCTCGAGGAAGCCGAGGGTCATGCGCGCGTCGAGGTACGTGCGCAGGTGCAGGAGCAGGTGCCCGCGGACGAGCCCGGCGAGCCCGTGGAACACCGCGAGGGAGACGAGCCCGATGCCGAGCACGAGGAGGAGGCTGCGGTCGCCGAGCGGCACCACGCGATCCACCAGGACGCCGGTCAGGACCGGCACCGCCAGCGAGAACGCCTGCACCATGAGGGACGTCGTCAGGATGCGCGTCCACAAACCGGACTGCGTCAGGACCTGGCGCACGTAGCGCCGCACCAGCGACCGGTCCTTCTTCTCCGGGGCGAACTGCTCGCCGGGCTCGAGCAGGAGCGCCACGCCGGTGAAGGCGCGGCGCAGCTCGTCCAGCGACACGCGCCGCCGCCCCAGCGCGGGGTCGACGATCTCCGCCCCGTCCCGGCGGGACCGCTCGAACACGACGAAGTGATTGAACTCCCAGTGGAGGATCGCGCCGGGGTCGAGGATCTCGAGGTCCTCCACCTCGATCGACACGCCACGGCCGCGCAGGCCGTACCAGGTGGCGGCGTTGAGGATGCTGAGCGCGGTCGTGCCGTCGCGGTCGACGCCGGTCGTGTCGCGGATCCGGTCGACCGGCACGTCCTTGCCGTGGTAGCCGAGCACCATCGCCAGGCAGGCGGCGCCGCACTCCGTGCCGCTGAGCTGCTGGACGTAGGGCACGGCGCGCCGCCGGCGCAAGAACGCGAGCCGCGACAGCGCCGGGAAGCGGCCCTCACCCGTCATGGGAGCCGAACACCCATCGCAGGCCGGGGACGAGCGTGACGAGCACGCTCTCCGAGCGGACGCGCGCCTCGCACACGCCCACCATCCCGTCGAAGTAGCGCACCTCGCGCCCGTCGAAGGCGAAGCTCGCCGACGGGAGCCGCGCGGTCACCAGCACGACCGGACCGGCCGCGGGCACCGCGTCGGCGATCTCCTTGCCGAGGAAGCGCGCGACCTCGGTCGGCCCCACCACCTGGTCGCCGATGACGTCGATCGCGAGCGCGCGATAGACGTAGCGGTAGCCGGCGAGCTCGAGCCGCATCGGCCCGCCCCGGCGGAGGAGCGGGCGGTACTGCCCGGGCATGAGCGCGACGACGGTGAAGCGCGCGTCGGCGCCGACGAGCGCCGCCAGGACGTCCCCCGGCAGCGCCTGCTGCCCGGGGCGGACGCGCACGTCTGCGACGACGCCGTCGATCGGCGCGCGCACGATGCGCTGCGCGAGGCGCGCCTCGGCCAGCTCCTTGGCCGCGCGCAGGCCCACCAGCGACGCGCGGGCCGCCTCGTCGGCGGGCTGACCGAGCACCTTGACGAGCTGCAGCTCGAACTCGCGGCGCGTGCGCTCGGCCTCGGCGTTCTCCTGGGCGACGTGGAACCGGACCAATATCTGCCCCGCCGCGACGCGCTCCCCCGGCGCGACGTCCACCTTGGCGACCACGCCCTGGATCTGCGCGGTCACGTCGACTTTTCCCTCGACGCGGACCACCGCCGGACCGCTCGCGTACTCGTTCACCCGGCCGAGGAGGGCGTAGGCGAGCCCCCCGACGACCACGGCGACGAGCAGCCAGAACGTCGCGCGCGTCCACCCGGGCGTCAGGCGCAGGAGGTCGCCCTCGCGACGCGGGCGAACGTGGTGCTCGAGCGCCTCGCGACGAAAAATGTCCTGCTCTTGCCCGGGGCCGGCTTCGGCCATCGTCGGGTCGAGCATAACCAACCCGGCCGGCGTAGGCGAGAATCCCGGTATAGTCGGCCCGTGCCCGCCGGCCTGGTCGCGTCCGGGTTCTTCGCGCTCCGCACCCCGCTGCTCCCGGTCGAGGAGCTGGAGACGTTCGGGCGCGGCCTCACCGCCCCGCTGGCCGCCGCGTCCGACCTCGCGTCCGCGCTCGCCGCGGATCGCGCCCTCCTCCGCGATCGCCTGCGCGCGGCGCTGGTCCGCCCGGAGGTGCGCGAGGCGATCTTCGTCGCGTCGCCGTCGCTCGAGGACAGCCTTCCCCACTGGCAGCGCGACGCGGAGTCCGAGCGCGGGCAGAAGGTGGAGCGCTCGCTCGTCCGCTACTACGCGCGCATGGCCGGCCGGGCGACGCCGTTCGGTCTGTTCGCCGGGTGCTCCGTCGGCGCCGTCGGGCCGGAGACGCGCCTCGCGTTGCCGCCGCGGTCCGAGTACCGGCGCCACACGCGCCTCGACATGGACTACGTGAGCCAGCTCGCCGCCGCGCTGGGCGCCGACGCCGAGGTGCGCGCGCGCGTGCGCTATCGCCCGAACTCGAGCCTGTACCGCGCGTCGGGCAAGTGGCGCTACGCCGAGGCGCGCATGGACGGCCGCGCGCGCAGCTACCACCTCGTCGCGGTCGATCCGACCGACTACCTCGACGCGACGCTGGCGCGCGCCCGCGCCGGCGCCCGCGCCGACGAGCTGGCCGCCGCCCTTGTCGACGGCGACGTCACCGCCGAGGACGCCGCCGGGTACGTGAGCGAGCTCATCGACAGCCAGATCCTCGTCCCCGAGCTCGAGCCGGGGTTGACCGGCCCCGAGCCGATCCACGGCCTCATCGACACGCTGGCGTCGGCCGCGCCCGCCGCGGCGGCCGCGCTCGCCGGCGCCCGCGACGCGCTGGCGGCGCTCGACGCCGGCGGCGTGGGCGCCGAGCCACAGCGCTACCGCGACGTCGCCCGCGCGCTCGAGACCCTGCCCGCGCCCGTCGAGCTGCCGCGGCTGTTCCAGGTCGACATGGTGAAGCCGGCGCCGGGCGCGACGCTCGGCCAGGCGGTCGTCGACGAGATCGCGCGCGCGGTGGACGCGCTCCGCCGCATGGCCGGGCCTGGCGGGCACGAGGGCCTGCGCCGCTTCCGCGAGGCGTTCGAGCGCCGCTACGAGACGCGCGAGGTGCCGCTCGCCCAGGCGCTCGACGAGGAATCGGGCATCGGCTTCGAGGCGTCGTCGGCGCCCGGCGCCGACGCGTCGCCGCTGCTCGCGGGCATCGAGTTCCCCGCAGCGCCGCTGGATCCGACGGCTGCGTGGGGGACGCGCGAGGCGTTCCTCCTCCGCCGGATCATGACAGGCGGCGAGGAGATCGTCCTCGACGACAAAGACCTGAAGCTACTCGCGCGCGATCCGGGCGAGCTCCCCGACGCGCTCGCCGCGATGGCGTCGGTGCACGCGGAGTCCGACGACGCGCTGCGCCGCGGCGACTTCCGCGTCCACCTGCAGAACGCGGCCGGCCCGTCGGGGGCGGTGCTGCTCGGGCGCTTCTGCCACGCCGACCCCGGGCTGGCCGAGCACGTGCGCGCCCACCTCCGTGCCGAGGAGGCGCTCCGCCCCGGCGCCACGTTCGCCGAGATCGTCCACCTCCCCGAGGGGCGGACCGGCAACGTGCTGCACCGCCCGCTGCTGCGCGAGCACGAGATCGTGTTCCTCGGCCGCTCGGGCGCGCCCGAGGACCGCCAGATTCCCCTGGACGATCTATGGGTGTCGGTGCGCGGCCCGCGCATCGTGCTGCGGTCGGCGCGCCTCGGCCGCGAGGTCGTGCCGCGCCTGACCAACGCGCACAACTTCATCGCACCGCGCAATCTCAGCGCCTACCGCTTCCTGTGCAGCCTGTCGCGCGACGGGGTGTCCGGCGTCGCCTGGAGCTGGGGGGCGCTCGAGTCGGCGCCGCACCTGCCGCGCGTGCGCATCGGGCGCACGCTGGTGGCGCTGCGGCGGTGGCGCCTGAGCAAGGACGAGCTCGGCGCGGCCGACGCCAGGGGCGCCGACGCCTACCGCGCGGTCCAGCGCCTGCGCGAGGCGCGCCGCCTCCCCCGCCACGTCCTCGTCGCCGACGGCGACAACGAGCTCCCCATCGACCTCGACAACGCGCTGTCCGTCGACACGTTCGTTCACCTCGTCCGCGAGCGCCCGGAGTTCGCGCTCACCGAGATCGTCGCGGGGGAGCCCGCGCGCGGGCCCGAGGGGCGGTTCGTCCACGAGATCGTGGTGCCGTTCGTGCGAGCGCCCGAGGCGCGCCCGACCGCCGCGGCGGCGCCGTCCCGCCCCGTCGAGCGGAGCTGCCCGCCCGGATCGCGCTGGCTTTACGTCAAGCTCTACGGCGGCGCCGCGGCCGCCGACGAGGTACTGCGCGACGCGATCGCCCCGCTCGTCGCGCGCGCCGGGTTCGCCGCGGCGGTGGACCGCTGGTTCTTCATCCGCTACGGCGACCCCGATACCCACCTGCGCGTCCGCTTCCGCGGCGAGCCGGCGGGGCTGGCGGGCTGGGTGCGGCCGGTGCTCGACGACGCGCTCGGTCCGTTCCTCGCCGACGGGCGCCTGTGGCGCGTCCAGCTCGACACCTACGAGCGCGAGGTCGAGCGCTACGGCGGCCCCGAGGGCATCGACCTGGCGGAGGAGCTGTTCCGCGCCGACAGCGAGGCGGTCCTCGCCGTCGTGGGCGGGCTGCAGGGGGACGAGGGCGCCGATCTGCGCTGGCGCATCGGCCTCGTCGGCATGGACCGCATGCTCGACGACCTCGGCCTCGACCCGGCCGCGAAGCTCGAGGTCGCGCGCCGCGCGCGCGACGCGTTCCGCACCGAGTTCTACGGCGGGGCGGCGCTCGACCGCCAGCTCGGCGACAAGTGGCGCAAGCTCCGCCTCGAGCTCGAGCGCCTCGCCGCCGAGGATCCGCCCGAGGCCATCGCGGCGCGGTCGCGCCGGCTCGCGCCGATCGCCGCCGCCCTCCGCGCCCTCGAGGCCGCCGGCCGACTGTCGTCTCCGGTGACGGAGCTCGCGGCGAGCTACCTCCACATGCACGTGAACCGGCTGCTCCGCTCGGCGCAGCGGCCGCAGGAGCTGATCCTCTACGATTTCCTGTGCCGCCTGTACGAGGGGCGCATCAAGCGCAAGCGCTGACCGTCACGGGCGCCGGCCGATCGTGACGACCCAGCGGCCGGCGACGCGCTGCTCGATGTCGACGAGCCCGGCGCACAGCGCCCGGCGGGTCGCCTCCTCGCGCGGCTCACGGCCGACCTGCACGACGGCGCCGCCGGCGCGGACCGCCTCGACCCAGCGGTCGAGCTCGCCGTCGCCTTGCGGCTCCCCCACGATCGCGCCCACGTCGGCGTCGGGCGCGAACGCGGCGCGCTCCGCCGGGCCGATCGGCCGCACCGAGCGCCCCTCGCCCAGGAGCCGCGCCAGCGCCGGCCGCTCGACGACCGCGACGGTGCCGTCCGCCCCCGCGGCGCGCAGCACCTCCGCCACCAGACGGGCCTTCTTGCCCCACGTCCATCGACCCACGAAGCTCATCGCGCCCCAGTATATAAAGGAGTCGCCGTGATCGTCCGCCTCGCCGACATCGGGCCCGCGCAGCCGGGCGTGGGGGGCAAGGCCCGCGGGCTGGCGCGCGCGCGCGCCGCCGGGCTGGCCGTCCCCGACGGGCTCGTGCTCACCGACGCGGGCGATGACCCGCGCGCCGCCGCGCCCCTCGGCGAGCCGCTCGTCGTCCGATCCTCGGCGGAGGTCGAGGACGGCGACGTCGGCGCCGCGGCGGGCGTGTTCGCGTCGCGCCGCGACGTGACCCTCGCCGGCCTCGCCGAGGCGATCGCCGCCGTGCGCGCGTCCGCCGGCGGCGCCACCGCGCTTGCGTACGCGCGGGCGCGCGGGCTGACCGCGCCGTTCGCGATGGCGACGATCGTCCAGCGTCAGGTCGCGGGCGTGCGCGGGACGGCCTACTCGCGCGCGTTCGGCGCCGACGGCGTGCTCGTCGAGGTGGGCGAGAACGCGGCGCTGGTCCCGCGCGACGGCGGGCCCGCCCGCGGCGGCATCGCCGGCGTCGACGCCGAGGCGATCGCGCGCGCCGCGCTGGCGGGCGAGGCGGCGCTCGGTCGTCCCGCCGACGTGGAGTGGGTGCTCGGCGATCGCCTGTGGGTCGTGCAGCTCCGCCCGGCGATCGCGGCGCCGGCGCCCGCGCCGCCGCCGGCGTTCGCCGCCGATCTCGCGCGGCTCGACCCGACGGCGACGTGGACGTGGGACGCCGTCCACAACCCGGAGCCGCTGTCCCCGGCGCAGCGCGGGCTCGTCGAGATCGTCGCGGGCGCGGCGCCGATCCGACAGGAGGTCGTCGGCGGTTACCTGTACACCGCGCCGGGCGGCGCGCCGCCCGAGCCGGTCGAGCCCGCGGCGATCCCCGCCGTCTTCGCCGCGCTCGAGGCGGACCTCGCGGCGATGGCGGGCGACCTCGAGGCCGCGCTCCGCGCCTACCGCGCGTTCTACCGCCGCTACGCGCTCGTGCTCGGCCCGTCCTTCGAGCGCCTCCCGCGCGCGCCCGGCTCGCTGCGCGGCGCGCACCCCGATCTCGCCCCCGCGTGGGACGTCGCCGTGCCGACGTTCGCCGAGACGCCGGGCCTGCTCGCCCGCCTGCCCGCCGGCGGCGGGCCCGCACCGGAGCGCGAGCTCGACGACGTCTACTTCGCGCGGGCGCAGGCGGGCGTGCGGCGCGCGCTCCTCGCCCTCGGCCTCGGCGACGACGTCTTCTGGCTGCCCCTCGCGGACGTGCGCGCCGGCAACCTCGCCGGCGCGGCCGAGCGCGCCGACGCCGCCCGTCGCGAGCACACGGCCCTTCGCGCGTTCGTGCCCCCGCGTACGATCCTCGGCACGGAAGCGGTGTGGGCGCCGCCGCCGGCGACGGATGTCCTGCACGGGCGTGGCACCGGGGGCCGCGCCCGCGGCCGGGTGGGCCGGATCGACAAGCGCCGTCCCGCGCCGATCGCCCCCGGCCGCGTCGCGGCGGTCGCGACGCTCACGCCCGCGCTGGCGCTATTGTGCCGGGACGCCGCCGCTTTGGTGTCCGAGCACGGCGGGTTGCTCGGGCACGCGGCGGCGCTGGCGCGCGAGCTCGGCATCCCCTGCGTCGTCGGCTGCGCCGGCGCGGATCGACTGCGCGAGGGCGACGAGGTGTGGGTGGATGCGGACGCGGGGCTGGTGTTTCGGCTCTAGGACGCCGCCGCGGCGCCGGTGTCGCCCTTGTCCTTGATCGTGGCGTTCACGCGCTCGCGCAACTCCTTGCCGACCTTGAAGAACGGCAGGCGTTTCGGCGCCACGTGCACGGGCGTACCGGTGCGGGGGTTGCGCCCCTCGTAGCTCTTGTACTCGCGCACGGTGAAGCTGCCGAAACCACGGATCTCGATGCCTTCTCCCCTCTTCAGGGAGTCCACCATCGAATCGAAGATGCAGTTGACGATTTGCTCCGCCTTCCCCTTGGGGAGCTTGATCTTGTTGGAGATGAGCTCGATGAGCTCTGACTTCGTCAATGTCGGCTGCATCTGGCCGCTTCCCTCTCGCAAGTTGGCAGAACTTATGGATGAATCCTAGCCAATTCGCCGAAAGCAATCAACTTCTATCTTATGGCTGCAAAGGGACGGGCAACTCGCGTTCCCCGGCCCTCCGGAAGGCGTGGTACCCGGCGGGAAACAGGTAGCGATCGCAGTCGTGCCGCGCGTAGAAATCGATGACATCTCGCCAGGTAATCTCGCTCCGCTCGAGGGCGCGCCGGATGGCCTGCTCGGGGATGTTGGCGCAGATCTTCGCCTTGGGCGCGACGTGCCCGCGCGTCGCCCGCGGGCTCTCGCCGACGTGCGCGGGGAACAGGCGGCTCACGTAGTAGTAGGAGAGCGGCGGAAGGACGACGGTTTCGATGCTGTCCACCACGACGCCGTCGATGTTGCCGCGCACGATGCACTCCGTCCGCTCGACCGCCTGACCGGGGGCGAGGGCGATCGCGTCGTGCGGCAAGTCCGCCTTGTCGACGCATCGCGCCTCGCCGGCGTCGGGCGTCGTCTCGACGCGATAGGCCAGCCATCGATCCGTCGCGTTCTCGATGCGGAGGACGATGTGCTCCGTGGTGGCCGTGCCGCCGGCAAAGCTCGCCCCCATCGGCGCGAGGTGGGCGGTGATGCGGAGGAAGCGCGTCTCGACGGGCGGCCTGCGTTTGGGGTCCTCGCGATCGTAGGCGAGCACGCCCGACAGATCTTCCGGCGTCGTCTTGCCGACGCCGTAGGTGCGGGAATCCGCCTCGAGCGCCGCGCGGTAGACGTTCTTCGAGTAGTCGAGCTTTCCGATCGGCTCGACGGGCCGCGTCACCGGCGGCTTGGGCGGCGGCGGCGGCTCGACGGAATACGAGAACCGCGCGCCCAGGCCCAGCGCGAACAGGACCGCCCCACCGGCGAGGACGATGCCGCGAAAGGCTCGCTCGGTCACCTCCGTCTACACTAGCACACAGATTGACTTCGTCGCGCGCGAACGTTTCAATCTAAGGTGGACGTGATCGCCTCCGGGGGAAAGATTCTTTTGCTAGCGGCGATCGCGTTGGCGATCACTGCCGGGCGAGCTTCCGCGGACAGGGTCGACGAGCTCACGCGGATCCTCGACGAGGATCGCGGCGAGAAGGCCAAGATCGCCGCCGCGGTGGCGCTGGGCAATCTGGGCGACGCGCGCGGGGTGCCGGCGCTCGTGCGCGCGCTCGCGGACGCGAGCCCGGTGGTGCGCGGGCTGGCCGCGAGCGCGCTCGGGCACATCGGCGACGAGCGGGCGCTGCCGTCGCTGGAGCGCGCGCTCTCCGACCACCACGAGGGCGTGCGCCGCCGCGCGCGCGACGCGATCGCGAACATCAAGCGCGTGCCGTCGCCCGACGAGCCGATGATCACCAAGGCGCGCATCATCCCCAAGGAGACGCCGCGCATCGCCAAGGCGCTGGTGGTGGTGAACGCGATGGGGAACAGGGTGCGCGCGGGGCGCGACCTGTCGGATCGGCTGCACGCGCTCGTCGTGCAGGACCTGGGCACGGCGGGGGAGCTCACGCTCGATCCGGGCGCGGGCGCGCGCCTGCAGCGGTTCGTCGTCGACGGATCGATCACGCGCCTCAGCCGGCAGGAAAACGGCCCGTGGATCGAGGTGACGTGCGAGGTCAAGCTCACCGTGTCGAACGCGAGGGGGAGCATCCTCAGCATCGTGTCGGGCGGGGCGACGGTGCAGACGTCGCGCCAGACGTGGAAGGTCAGCATGGAGCCGGGGCTGCAGGTCGAGGCGCTCGAGAACGCGGTGCACGGCGCGCACCGGAACCTCCTGAGCTTCCTGGCGAAACAGGTCGCGACGAACTGAGGCTGCCGCCTCGGGGGGAAAGTGTCAGAGCCGGCCGATAGGCTCGGCGCATGCTCGTGGTGTGGCCCAGCGAGGCGGCGGAGGACGAGGCGCTCGCGCGCGATCTCGCCCCCGGGCAGGCCGGTCTCGCCGGGATCACGTGGCCGGATCTCCGCGCTCCCACCGAGGCCGACCCGCCCGACATGCCAGACTCGATCGACGAGCGTCTCGCGTTGCGCGCCGCCTGCGCCCCGGAGGGCAAGGTCGCGACGACGCGAGGGTTTCTGGCGGCGGCGGCGAGGTTCGTGGCGCAGGCGCGTCGGGCCGGGATCGACCCGGCGGACCTGCGCGGGGCCCGCGGCCCGTTGCCGCGGATCTTCGGGCGGCTTCCGCCGCCCGCTCCGGCGCGCGCGCGCATCGAGGCGGCCGAGGTCCTGTTCAAGGCCAGGCTCGTGTGGGAGCCGGCCGACGTCGACCTGGTGCTCGAGGTGGCGCGCCGCGCGCGCACGACCGTCGAGCTCTTCTGGGGACCCGATCGCCCGGCCGTCTTCGAGGGCATGGAGCGGGTCCTGCGCGCGTTCGAGGCCCATCCGGAGCTCGAGACGCTCGAGATTCGCTTCGTCGATTTCGACGATGGGCCGGCGGGGGCGCTGTGGCGCGGGACGGTGCCGCCGCCGCGCGGCGAGGCGCCGATCGAGGTCATCGAGGCGCCGACGCCGGACGCCGAGCTCCGCGCCGTCGCCGCCCGCGTGCGGCGGCTGGTCGACGCCGGCACGCCCCCGGAGGAGATCGCGATCGCGACGCGGGCGCCCCGGGCCCGCCGCATCGCCGAGGAGCTCGAGCGCGTGGGCCTCCGTCTCGACGACCGGCGCGGCGCGCCGGTGCTGTCGGCGCCGGTGGCGCGGCTGGTCCTCGACATCGCGCTGCTGGCCGAGCGGCGCTTCGCGCGCGAGGACGTGCTGGCGGTCCTGTCGTCGCGTTACGTGGATGTTCCCGCGGCGGAGCGCGTGCGGCGCGACGCGCGCGCGCGCGGCGCGACGAGCCTGGCGCCGGCCGAGCTCGCCGCGCTCCCCGACGAGGCGGCGCTCGCCGAGCACGCGGGCTCGCTCGCCGCGACGCTCGCGCGCCTGCGCGTGGGCGAGCGGGCGCGCCGATTCGCGATCGAGGACGAGGGCTTCGAGGCCGAGATCGCCCGCGATGGGGCGGCGATGGACGCGGTCGACGACGTGCTGGCGCGCCTGGCGCGACGGGGGGAACGGGCGACGCGCTCCGGCTTCGCGGCGATCCTCGCCGATCTGCTGGCCGAGGCGACGCTGCCGCGGCGGCGGCGGCGCGGCGGCGCGGTGGAGCTGGTGGCGCTCGAGGATCTCGCGGGGCGGAGCTTCGAGCACGTATTCCTCCCCGAGCTCGTGGAGACGCCGCCCGTCGCCGACGGGATCTACGGCGATCGCGAGCGCCGCGCGCTGAACCAGCACCTCGGACGCCGCGCCCTTCCCGACGACGAGGAGCGCGCGCCGTTCGCGACGCTGCTCCTCGTCCACGCCGTGGCCGCCGCGCGCGCGTGCGCGGTCCTGTCCTATGCGACCACCGACGGCGAACGCGCGCAGGTGCGGTCGCGTTTCGTGGACGAGGTCGCCCGCGCCGCGCCCTGGCTCGCCCCGATCCAGGTGCCCCGCTCGCCCGTCCCGCCGCTGGCGCAGGCCGCCGCCGCCGAGGACGTGCTCGCCCGCGTCGCCCTGGAGCTGTGGTCCGATCCGGCGGGCCGGCTGCCGCCGGGCCCGGCGCGCGGCGTCGCGGCACCCGACCTCGCGGCCGTCGTCGGCGTCGCCGACCTGGGCGCGCGGCTCGAGCGGGTGGAGGCGCTGGCGCGGATCGAGCGGGACCGCTGGCGCTACTTCGCCGGGGACGAGGCGCCTCACGCCTGGGTCGGCGCCGTCGCCGGCCGCCCCGCCGGCACCGCCGCCGCGCCGCTCACCGCCCGCCAGCTCGAGGAGCTGGCGAACTGCCCGTTCACGTTCTTCGCGGCGCGCGTGCTCGGCGTCGAGCCGCCCGCCGAGGTCGACGAGGCCGCCCCGCCGCAGACGGTGGGCGCGCTCGCCCACCGCATCCTCGAGATCTTCTATCGCCGGCAGGCGGAGCGGCGCGCGCTGCCCGTGCGCGGCGACGACGAGGATCGCCGCGTCCTGGCGCTCGCCTGCGCCGCCGCGTTCGCGGCCGAAGGTCCCCGCGGACACCCTGCCCTGTGGGAGGTCCTGCGCGAACAGCTCTTCGATGATCTGTGGCGCCTGGTCACGGCCGAGGTGCCTTGGGGCGGTCGGCCCCACGCGTTCGAGCAATCGTTCGGGCCGGTCGCCATCGGCGACACCTGGGTCAAAGGGCGCATCGATCGCGTGGACATGACGCCGGCCGGGCCGGTGGTGATCGACTACAAGCTCGGCGCGCTCGCGGGGCAGCGGGCCAAGCTCCGCGACGAGACCAAGCTGCAGCTGCCCGTCTACGCCGCCGCCGCCGAGGCGCTTTACGGGGGCCGGGGCGATGCCGCCTACGCGAGCGTGCGTGACGGCGCGTACACCCGGCCGGTGCGCGCGGTCGTCCCCGACGGCGCCGCCGCGCTGCCCCGGCGCCTCGCCGACCTGGCCGGGCGGGTCCGCGCGGGTCTCCTCGAGGTCCTGCCGGTGGAGTGCCGCGGCTGCCACTACCGCACCGTCTGCCGTGTGGTGACGCTCGCGGAGAGGGACGAGGGATGAAGCGCCTCGGCGTGCACCAGCTCCCGCTGTTCGAGGCGGCCCCGGCGCCGGCGCCGTCGGTCGACGAGGCGACGCGGCGTCTCGTGCGCGAGCTCGCCGGCGACGTCGTGCTCCGCGCCGGGGCAGGCACGGGCAAGACCCATACCGTCGTCGACGTCGTCGTCCACCTTGTCGCCGGCGCGACGTCGGTGGGCCGCCGCGTGCCCCCGTCGCGCATCCTGTGCGTGACGTTCAGCGAGAAGGCCGCGGCGGAGCTGCGCGACCGCGTGCGGCGCCGGTTCGAGGCGCTGGCGGCGCGCCCGCGCGAGGACTTCGCCCTCGAAGAAGCCTACCGCCGCCTGCGGCTCAAGCCGCTGTCGGCGGCGGACTGGCGAACGGCGCGCGAGGCGTCCTTCTCGTCGCCCATCACGACGTTCCACGGGTGGACGTCCGGCCTGCTCCGCCGCCACGCGGCCGCGGCGGGGCTGGACCCGGCGTTCCGCCTCCTCGAGGAGGACGAGGCCCGGACGCTGCTCCGCGCTCGCTGCGGCGAGGTGGTGATCGCGTCGCTCGCCGATCCGGCGGTGCGGGAGCTCGTGCGCGAGCTCGACTACACGCGCGGCCTCGACGGGCGCGGCCGCGGGCTCGTCGAGCACATCGTCGCCGTGGCGGAGAAGCTGCGCGAGGACGGCCGCGCCGCCGCGACCGTCCCCACCGACGACGCGGCCGCCGCCGGCGCCGCGTTCGCCGGCGCGGCCGCCGCGTACCGCACGGCGTTCGACGAGCTCCGCGCCACGCTCGGCGGGAAGCTCGCCGATCGCGCGGCGCTCCTCGCCGAGCTTCGCCCCGGCGTCGACGCGGCGCTCGCCGACGTCGAGCGCGATCCGTTCGCCGGCCCGGTGCTTCCTCGCACGCACGAGCTCGTGGCCGGAAACCTGGGGACCCCCGCGCGCAACGCCGCCAAGAAGCGCCTGTACGAGGCGGAGGACACGATCCGCGCCGCCCACGTGGCCGCGCGCGCCGAGCCGATCGCGCGCGCGTTCCTCCGCCTGTGCGACGCCGGCCTCGCGGCGTACGCCGCCGACAAGCACGCGCGCGACGCGCTCGATTTCGCCGATCTGCTGGCGAGGGCGCGCGATCTCCTGCGCGATCGCGACAGCGTGCGCGCGGAGGAGCAGGAGCGCCACGACGCGATCCTCGTCGACGAGTTCCAGGACACGAATCCCCTCCAGGACGAGCTCATCGCGCTCGCGCGCGGCCCGGCGACGCCGCTCCTCGTCGTCGGCGACCCCAAGCAGTCGATCTACGAGTTCCGCGGCGCCGACGTCGCGACGTTCGAGCAGGCCGCCGCCCGCGCGCGCGCCGCCGGCGGGGCGGTGGCCGCGCTCACCGAGAGCCGCCGGGGGCAGGCGCCCGTCCTGGAGCTGGTGAACCGCCTGTTCGCTCACGCCATGCGCGGCGGCGCGCACCCCTTCGAGGTCGCGTTCGACGCCGAGCGCGACGCGCTGCGCCCGCATCGGGGGGCCGGCGGCGGAGGCGTGGAGCTCCTCGTCGGCGGCGGCGACGACGCCGCGGAGGAGACGCTGGTCGCGCGCCACCTGCGCGCCCTCGTCGCGGGCGAGCGCGCGTTCGTCTACGACAAGGACGGCACCGGCCCCCGCCCGCCGCGCTGGCGGGACATCGCGGTGCTGCTGCGGCGGTTCACCCACCTCGATCGGTTCCTGGCGGCGCTCCGCCGCGAGGGCGTGCCCCACTACGTGGTGCGCGGGCGCGGTTTCTTCGAGGCGCAGGAGGTGCGGGACCTGGTGTCGGCGCTGGTCCTCCTCGACGAGCCCGACGACGCGCTGGCGCTCCTCGGCGTCCTGCGGTCGCCGCTCGTCGGGCTGTCCGACCCGACGCTCATGGCGCTCGCGGAGACCGCGGGCGGTCGACTGTCCCTCGCCGCGGTGCTCCGCGCGAACGAGAGGGTCCCCGCGGACGAGCGCGCGCGCCTGCGCGAGTTCTTCGATCTCTACCGGCGGCTGGGCCGCCACGCCGATCGTCTCGGCGCCGGCGGGACGCTCGAGGCGCTGATCCGGGCCACCGACCTGCGCGCGATCCTGGCGACGGCGTACTACGGCGAGCAGCGCGTCGCCAACCTCGACGCCCTCGTGTCGCTGGCCAAGGCGCACGATGCCGCCGGGCAGGGCGATCGTCAGCGCTTCGTGCGCCGTCTGCGCGGCGAGGCGGCGCGCGAGAAGTCGCTCGCCGCGCCCGCGCAGATCCTCGGCGAGGACGAGGACGTCGTGCGCGTGATGACCGTGCACCAGGCCAAGGGGCTCGAGTTCCCGGTGGTGTTCGTGCCCGAGTGCGGCGCGGCGGAGCGCGAGCCGGGGGGGAGCATCGTCTTCGATCGCTCGGTGGGCATCGGCGTCAAGATCCGCCTGCGCGACGGCGAGCGCGTCGCGTCGACCGTAGCGCGGTCGGCCGAGGACACCCTGCGCGCCCGCGGCCAGGCGGAGTCGATGCGCCTCTTCTACGTGGCCGCGACGCGCGCGCGAGACCTGCTCGTCCTATCGGGCGAGGCGGAGCGGGGACGCTCGTGGCGGCGCGAGCTCGACGACGTCCTGGCGCACGACCAGGTCGCCCGTTCCCTCGTGCGCGAGGTCGTGCCCGCCGCGGTCCGGCGGCCCGCGCCGGTCGCGGAATCGCCCTCGCCCCCGCCCGACCCTGTCGGGGTCACACTCCACGCGCCGCGGACCGGCGCGCGACGGATCGTGCTCCCCGCCGTCCACCTCGCCGACGCGGTTGCGTGCGCTCGCCGCTTCCATCTCCTCCACGAGCTGGGCCTGGCCGAGCCTACGTCCGACGGCGGCGCGCACGACTCGCCGGGGGCGGCCGAGCGCGGCAGCGCCGCCCATCGCGTCCTCGAGCGCATCGACTTCGCGCGCGGCCCCGCGCAGCTCGAGGAGCTCCTCGCCGGCGAGCCCGAGGCGGCCGCGCTCCGTCCGCGGCTGGCGGCGTTCCTGGCGACGCCGTTCGCCCGGGAGCTCGGGGGCCTCGCGCCGGCCGAGCTCCTGCGCGAGGCTCCGTTCGCCCTCGCCGCCGGGGACGCGACACGTCTCCTCATCAAGGGAAAGCTCGACCTCTGCCTCGTGCCGGCGACCGGACCGGTCACCGTCGTCGACTACAAGCTGACCGCGCGGCGGGACGACCCGCGACACCACGTCCAGCTCCGCATCTACGCGGCGGCCGCGCGCGCGCTGTTCGGCCGTCCGGTGCGGGCCGGTCTCGCGTTCCTCGGCGACCCCGACCCGACGCCCGCGATCCAGGACACGTCCGATGCCGAGCTCGATGCCCTGCTCCGTCGCCTGGGCGAGGTCGTGGGCGAGATCGCCGAGGCCCGAAGAACCGGGGCGTGGGCCAAATGCCGGCCCGACGCCTGCCGCGCGGCCGGCTGCGGCTTCGCGTCGTTCTGTCACGGCTGAGAGACCGTGAAGGGGTCGCTCCGCGCTTCGCGCGTCGCGCCCTTCACGGTCCGGCTTCAGGCCTCAGGCGCCAGGCCTCAGGGGATCCGGACCTGAAGCCTGAAGCCTGAGGTCTGAGGCCTTACCGTGGTCCGAGCGTAGTCCGGATGTGGATCACGGCCTCGACCCCGGCGTCGTCGACCCCGAACGCGATGCCGGCCTCGGCGAGATGGCGGAGGAGCCGGCGGGCCGCGGCGGCGAGTCGCGGATCCAGCCGATCGAGCGGCAGGTGCGACGCGAGAAGCCCCGCAGACTCCGCGCCCCGGCCCCACGCGGCGAGCGATAGACCCCGGTCGAGGACGTCGAGCGCCTCCGGCGACAGCTCGGGCGCCTCGGCCGCATAGCCGGGCTGTCCGATCCCCGCGATCAGGACGCCGTTGGCGAGCCGCCAGCGCGCATCGCGGCGAACGAGGGCGCGCGCCGAGCGTTCGTCGCGCACGCCGGCCTTGACGATCGCGCGCCACGGTCGTCCCG
>DATFWE010000078.1:0-27548 GCA_035259575.1 Haliangiales bacterium | reverse complement strand
CGCGTCCTGGAGTTCGGCCTCGCCGGGCGCATCCGACGCGGTCCAGGGGGCGCCGTCCGGATCGACACCTTCGACGCATCCGGCCACCGTGAGCGCGCGGAAAAGCGCTGACGGGCCCGTGGTACGCTCGGCGGTGAATAGGTGCGCACCGCGTCAGCGCTTCATTTCCTCGAGGCGCAGCGCGACGTCGGTGAGGAAGAACAGCACGAACAGCGCGTCGGTCGACGACACCGCGCCGCCCTGCTCCACGCGATCGGTCACCTCGCGGTAGCGCAGATATCGCCCCGCGGGCAAGTTGGTGAGGAGCGCGGCGAGCGCGGGCGCCTCGCTGGGGATCGGCGCGAGCGCGCCGGCGAGCTTGCTCGAGATCTCGCGGTAGGCGGCCGCGCCGTGGCGGACCGCGCCGTCCCAGTCGCCGCGCTCGATGTCGCCCTCGATGGCGGCGAGGCCGTCGCGCGCCGTGCTCGACGCCACTAGGTCGGACAGGTTCCGCGCCGCGCCGGAAGGAATGGCGCGGATAGGGCCGGAGATCGATCGCCCGTCGGTGGGCGTGAGCTTCTCGATCGCGTCGGCCACCTCGCCGAGCGACGACAGGGTGATCGGGCCGGTGTCCTCGGGGGGCGACACCGCCGAGACCGATCCGGGCGGCGTGGTTTTCGGCCGGCGCGCGGGCGGCGTCGGGGTCGCGTCGGCGCCCCTGGGAAGGGAGCCCTTGCGGCGCAGCTCGGTCAACGCCTGCGACGTGACCGACTTGAGCGCGTCGAACACGCCGGTGCCCTTGGTGGCCACCGTCTCGAAGACGGGGAACTTGTGCGGGTTGAGGCGCGCCTCCAGCTCGGCGGTCGGCGCGGCGTCGGGCACGTCGCGCTTGTTGAGCTGCAGCGCGAGCGGGAGGTTCTCGAGCGCGATCCCCTGCTCGGCGAGATTTTCCGCCAGGTTCTCCATGCTCTCGACGTTCGCGGCCAGGCGCGGCCGCTGCGAGTCGGCGACGAAGACCACCGCATCCGCGCCGGTGAGCACCAGCTTGCGCGTGGAGTTGTAGTGGACCTGGCCGGGGACGGTGTAGAGCTGCACGCGCACGGTGAACCCGCGGAGCTTGGGGAGCTTCACCGGGAGAAAATCGAAGAACAGCGTCCGGTCCACGCCGGTCGCGAGCGAGATCAGCTGGCCGCGCGAGTCCGGCTTGAGCGCGCGATGGATGAACTGCAGAGAGCTCGTCTTTCCACCCAGCCCCGGCCCGTAGTAGACGATCTTGATCGCGATTTCGCGGGTGTGGAGGTTGACGCTCGACACCGGGGACATGGTACCACGATGGAGCAGAAGCGCTCCGCGGAGCGGCTCCGCTCCTGCGAGCACCTAACAAAACCAAATAATGTCGATACGTTGCACGTGGCCCGCGATTTGCTCAACCCCGCCGCATGAAACGCACTCTCCTGCTCTTGGCGATCGCATCGTTCTTCGTGGCGGCGCGTGCCGATGCCAAGCACTTCCGCTTCCAGGGGATGCATCCCATCCCTGAATCGCAGGGAGGCGGCTTCTGCTACATCGAGACTCCGCACGTCCACATCTACGAGCCGGCGCGTCCCGACGTGCTCTACCGCAACGAGCCCGACGGATACGCGTTCGTGGGCGATCCCGTGCCCTACGGCTACGACGGGCCGAAGTACTCCTACTACGGCCACCACCCGATCTACGTGTACGGCGACGCCGAGGAGTATTGCTACCTCGACGGCCCGCACTACCACTGGTTCGCTCCGCCGCCGCAGGCGCGCTACAGGCTCAAGGGCGGGGTGTACTTCTACACGGGGCCGTTCCCGTCGGTCTACGTCGAGGCGAAGCCGCGGTATACCCGCATCAACACCGTGTACCGGCCGCTCCGCTACTCGCGGCCGGTCGTGATCGAGGCCCCGCCGCCGGAATACACCGGCCCGGTGTTCGTCGAGGATCGCCCGACGGTCGTGGTGCCGTCGGGGCCGCCGATGGTGCACGCGGGGGTGCAGGCTGGCTTCTCTGTGCAGATCGGGACGCCGCCGCCGCCGGCCGTGATCGTCCACGAGGAGCGCCCGGTCTACGTGCAAGAGCGTCCGGTCATCGTGCGCGAACGGCCGGTCATCGTGCGCGAGCGCGAGGTCTACGTGAAGCATGACCGCGGCAAGCACAGGGGATGGAAGAAATGGGAAGACGAGGACTAGTCATCCTGTTCGCGGCGGTCCTCGCCGGCGCGTGCGGCAAGAGTGACGACGCGCAGGCCCAGGCGATCGTGGCGGCGTGGCAGAAGGCGGGCCTCGAGCCGTCGGCGCTGGAGCCGATCGACGGCAAGCCGTTCGACGACGGGAAATGTCGCACCGGGAGCGTGGGCGGCATCGACGTGACGATGTGCGAGTACAAGGACGCGGACGCGGCCAAGCGGGCCGAAGCGGTGGGGCTCACCAAGATCGGCGACGCCACCGGCGTGGCGCGCGCCGAGGGCAGGGTGATGCTCGTGCTCGCCGACCGCCGCGGCCACGATCCCAACGGCCGCACCATCAACCGCATCCTCAAGGTCTTCAGCGAGACGAAGTAACCCGCCCCCGGGTGGCGCCTTCGCAAGCCACCGCAAGAACTCTTCGTCCGGAATGAAGAAATCTTTCAGTCCCGGCGACGCGCGAAAGCAGTTTCGCCGGGTTGCGCGCGCGGCGACGACGGCGTGAAAGTTGCTGCACCTGGCGCAGGAGGACGCCATGAAGCGTTTGCGGGCATTTCCCTGGCTCGCGTGCGCGGTGCTGCCGTTTCTCGCCGCGTGGAAGCCATTCACCCAGGTGACCAACGTCTGCCCGTCGTGCAAGGTCCCGAGCGCCCACGTCGTCGTGCTCAAGGACGGCACGACGATCCCCTGCGAGGTGGTGGCGCAGAACGACGACTTCTGGGTGCTCAAGTGGCACTCGGAGTACCGCGCCGCCGAGCGCTCCGAGGTCGATCACATCGACTGGAGGGGCACCGATCCGGCGTCGCTGAAGCTGACCGACCAGATCCGCGACAAGGACGGGCTCGTGTACCAGGGCGGAATCATCGAGCAGAACGATCGCTTCTTCGTCATCGAGGGCGACGGCTTCCGCCACACGATCTGGATGCCGCAGATCCTCGACGTGCACAAGTCGGGCAAGAAGGTCAAGGTCGGCGCCGGCGGATGATGCGCCCCGGCGTCGCGCCGGTCATCTCGCCGGCGCGCAGCACCGCAGTGCCGTTCACGAACACGTAGGCCACGCCCACCGACAGCTGGTGCGGGCGTTCGTACGTCGCCGCGTCCGCGATGCGCGCCGGGTCGAACACCACCACGTCGGCGAACGCGCCCGGCGCAAGCCGGCCCCGATCGGTGAGGCCGAGGTTCGCCGCGGGCAGCGATGTGAGGCGCGCGATCGCCGCGGCGAGCGGGATGACCTTCTCGTCGCGCACGTACTTGCCCAGGAGGCGCGCGAAGTTGCCATAGGCGCGCGGGTGGACGGCATTGTCGGTGAACGGCGGCCGCGGCGTCATGGCGCCGGCGTCGCAGCCGAAGCTCATCCACGGCAGCGCGATCTCCCGCCGGACGTTGTCCTCGGACATGAGGAAGTAGACCGCCTCGACGCGCGTCCCGTCCTCGACGACGAGGTCCATCGCCGCGTCCTCGGGCGTCGTGCGTCGCTCGGCCGCGACCTCGGCGAGCGACTTGCCCAGGTACCGGCGGAGCGCGGGGTTCTTGAAGCCGATGAAGCGGACGCCGTCGGCGCCGGCGAGCGCGTAGAGGTTGTCCCAGCCCGGGTCGGGATCGCGCATCTCGGCGGCGACGCGGGCGCGCTGCGCCGGGTCGCGCAGGCGCTGGGCCCACGCGGCGTAGCCGCCCTCCTGCGCCCACGGGGGCATCGCCGCGTCGAGGCCGGTCGCCCCTGCGGTGTAGGTGTACATGTCGGCGGTGACGCGCAGGCCGGCGGCGCGCGCGGCCTCGATCTGGGCGACGACCGCGTCGAGCTTGCCCCAGTTGCTGCGGCCGGCGAGCTTGAAGTGGTACATCTCGACGGGGATCCGCGCCTCGCGCGCGATGGTGATGAGCTCGTCGACGGCGCGGTCGATGTGGTTCCCCTCGTTGCGGATGTGGGCGGTGAAGATCCCGCCGCGCGCCGCGGCCTCGCGGGCGAGCGCGATGAGCTCGTCCGTGCGCGCGTAGGTGTCGGGTGGGTAGATGAGCGCGGTGGTCAGCCCCAGCGCGCCCTCGTCGATCGCCTGCGCCACCAGGCGGCGCATCTCGTCCAGCTCCGCGGGCGAGGGAGCGCGGTTGTCGCGCCCGAGGACGTGCTCGCGCACCGTGCCCGCCCCGACGAGCGTGGCCACGTTGGGCGCGATCCCCCGCCGCTCGAGGACGGCGAGGTACTCGCCGAGCGTCTTCCAGGTGACGGCGTAGCGCAGGTTCGACTGCTGCGCGACCGCCTCGCGCCGCATGCGCTCGTTCCACGGGCCCATCGAGCCCTCGCCGAACACCTCCAGCGTCACGCCCTGGCGGATCGCCCCCTCGGCCGCGCCGTCGACGAGGAGGGTCTCCTCCGAGTGGCTCAACATGTCGATGAATCCGGGCGCCACGGCCATGCCGGCGGCGTCGATGTCGACGTCGGCGCGCGCCGCGGACAGATCGCCCACTGCCGCGATGCGGTCGCCGGCGAGCGCGACGTCGGCGACGATCGGAGCGCCGCCGCCGCCGTCGTAGACGGTGCCGTGGCGCAGGATCACCGAGTAGCGGCCCGACGCGCAGGCGCACGCGCAGGCGAGGCCGCAGGCGAGGGGGACGACCGCGCGGCGGCGCATCACACCACCCCCGCGCGCGCGTCGACGACGACCGCCTGGGCGCACTCGATGGCGCTGGCGGCGGCGAGCTCGGTCCCGACGCCGCGGCCGCCCGCGGCGTCGCCGGCGACGTAGAGGCGGCGCAGCGGCGTGCGCACGCCCGGTCGGCGGCCGCCCACCTGATCCGGCGTCTGGCCGGTGGACACCGCCGGCCCGTGCTGCTTGCCGATCCACGACGCGAGCGCCTTGACGCCGATCGTGTCGACGAAGACGGCGTCGTCGCGCCAGCCGGGGGTCATCTGGTCGAGCGCGCCCAGCATGGCGGCGATCCACGCCTTCTCGTCGTCCTCGAAGCGGCGATCGGTCGTCGGCGCGACGGCGCACGCGGTGAGGAGCTGCATGCCGCCCGGAGCGAGCGCCGGGTCGAAGTTCGTCGGGATGGGGCAGTAGATGGGTACCACCTGGGGGACGCGTCCGCGCTCCACGTCGGCGAAGATGCGGCGGTAGTCGTCGAGCGTCAGCGACCACGGGTCGATGTCGACGCGCGCGGCGGAGCCGACGATCGCGCCGGCGCGCTCGCGCCGCCGGCGGAGGGCGATCTTGGCTTGGACGGCCACGTACGAGCCGCGCAGGGCATCGACGCGGTCGCGGTACACGGCCGGGAAGCGCTCCGGACCCACCATGCGGAGGACGTCCTTCAGCCCGGTCGCGACGACCACGGCGCGGGCCCGGTACTCGCGTCCGTCCTTCGTCGCCACGCGCGCGAGCCCATCGACGTCGATGCGCGCCACCGCCGCCCGCGTCTCGACGCGCGCGCCGTTGCGCTCGGCCGCCGCGCAGTAGGCGCGCGGGACCGCCACCGAGCCGCCGACGGGGTAGGACAGGTAATTGTCGCGCGCCATCGACCGGAACGACCAGATCGCCTCGCCGGCGCTGACCTCCCAGAACGGCAGGATGAAGTAGAGCCCGAACAGAAAGCCGAGCAGCGCGAACATGCGTGGGTTCTCCGTGTAGCGGAGCAGGAACTCGTCGACGGTGCGGCCGTCCCAGGCGCGGATCTCGGTGTCGCCCATGCGCGCCACGTCGGCGGCGAGGGCCAGGAGGCGCGGGATCTCCCGCGCGGGGATGCGCAGCGCGCGCACCGCATCGACGAGGAAGCGCGGCATGCGCCACAGCGACGCCGGCACGGTGAGGCGGACGCCCGGGCCGCGCACCTCGGCGATGTCGGGCGTGCGCACGAAGCGGATGCGGTCCGCGGGCGCGACGCCGCACAACCGTTCGACCTCGCCGAGCGGCCCGCGCGGGCCGCGCGTGAACATGTGCGTGCCCCAGTCGACGTGAAAGCCGCGCTTGCGATAGAACGAGCACGAGCCGCCGACGCGCGGGTTCTTCTCCAGGGCCAGGACGGACAGGCCGGCGCGGGCCAGGAGCGCCGCCGCGGCCGAGCCGCCGATCCCGGTGCCGACGACGATCGCGTCGTACGTGTGGCGCGCCATCGCCATCCAGTTTATAGAAGCGCCGTGCCGGACGTGCGGGTTTCCAAGCGGGGCGCGGCGCGCATCGCCGCCGGGCACCCGTGGACGTTCCGGGCGGACCTCGTGGATCCGGTGCCGGACGGCGCCGACGAGGCGCGGGTGTGCGACGAGCGCGGCCGGCCGATCGCGTCGGCGCTCATCGTCCCCGAGCCGGCGCCGATCGCGCTGAGGACGTACGCGCGCGGCCCGTTCCGGCGGTTCGCCGACGTCCTGCCCGAGCGGCTGGAGCGCGCGATCGCGCGGCGGGGCGGCGCCGCGGTGTGCCGCCTGGTCCACGCCGAGGCCGACGAGCTGCCGGGGCTGTTCGTCGACCGCTACGGCGACGCGGCGGTGGTGCAGGCGGCGACCGGCGCGATCGATCGGCGCGAGCCCGCGATCGCCGCCGCGCTGGCGGAGCGCCTCGGCCTGCGCCTCGTCGTCCGGCGCGACGACGGCTCGCTGCGCGACCACGAGGGCCTGCCGCGCCAGAAGGGCATCCTCGTCGGCGGCGGCCCCGTCGCCGTGTCCTACGCCGAGGGGGCGGCGCGCTTCACCCTCGATCTCCTGGAGGACGCCAAGACGGGCGGCTTCCTCGACCAGCGCGACAACCACGCCCGCGCCGCCGCGCTCGCCGCCGGCGACGCGCTCGACGCGTTCACGTACCACGGGGGCTTCGCCCTGGCGATGGCGCCGCGCGCCGCGCGCGTCCTCGCCCTCGACGCCGACCCGCGCGCGGTGGAGCGCGCGCGCGGCAACGCCGCGGCGTCGGGCTTCGCCAACGTCGAGGTGCGCCACGCCGACGCGTTCGGCGAGCTGCGCGCGTTCGAGCGCGGCCGCCGGCGCTTCCGCATCGTCGTCCTCGACCCGCCCGCGCTCGCCAAGGGCCGGCGCGACGTCGACGCGGCGATCCGCGCCTACAAGGAGATCAACCTGCGCGCGCTGCGCATCGTCGAGCCGGACGGCTGGCTGGTGACGTGCTCCTGCTCGGGGCGGGTGACGCCGGCGGCGTTCGAGGCGATGCTCGCCGACGCGGCGCGCGACGCCGGCCGCGCGGCCGCCGTCGTCGAGCGGCGCGGCGCGGCGCCCGACCACCCCGTCCTCCTCGGCGTCCCCGAGACGGAGTACCTCAAGTGCTATATCCTGAGGGTGCTGTGACCCTGCCCGAGAGCCTGCTCCGCGGCTTCGCCAGCGCGTATGCCGCCGAGCTCTTGGCGGCGGGGCTCACGGTCCATCGCGACGGGCAGTTCCTCCCCATCGCGCCCACGCTGACGCCGGAGGTCATCGACGACGATGAGATGGCGGCGCTCGCGGCCGACGCGCGCCTGCTGCTTTCGGCGGTGGTCAAGGTGGCCCAGCTCACGCTCGGCGACGCGGCCCTGTCGGAGCGGCTCTACCGTACGTTCACACCGCTGGAGAAGGCCTGCCTCACCCCGGGCCGGCTGGCGCAGGTCGCCGTCGCGCGCGTCGACTATTTCCGCGGGCCCGACGGGGTGCGCGCGCTCGAGGTGAACACGACCATCCCGGCGATGCAGGGGTACTCCGACCTCATCCAGCACGCGTTCCTGCGCCACGCCGCGGGCGCGCTCGGCCTCGACCCCGCGCCGCTCGTCGCCGCCGCCGGCTCGAACGTCGCGGACCTGCTCGCGTCGCTGCTCGCGCACTACCGGCTGGCGGGCGGACGCGCCGCGGTCCCGTCGATCCTCATCGTGTCCCGCCGCGGCGACTCCCAGCTGGGCGAGCTCCTCTACTACGCACGCGCGTTCGCGGCGGCGGGGCACCGGGCGCGCCACGCGTGGGTCGACGAGCTCGAGCTCGGCTTCGGCGGCCGCGTGCGCGCCGCCGGCGAGCCGTGGGATCTCGTCTATCGCCACATCTTCGCCCGCCGCGTCGACGCCGGCTCGCCGATGGCGGACCTCCTCCTCGATCCCGGACCGAACGTCGTCCTCAACCCGGTGAACGGCCCGCTCGAGGTGAAGGGGATCCTGCCGCTCCTCCACGAGGCCGCGGCGGGCGAGGGGCCGGCCGCGGCGGCGCCGCTCGACGACGACGAGCGCGACGCGACCGTACGCCGCCTGCCGTGGACGCGCCTGTGCATCCCCGCGCCGAGCACGCTCCCCGACGGCAGCCGCGTCCCCGACCTGGCGGCGTGGGCCGCGGAGCACGCGGACGGGCTCGTGCTCAAGAAGAGCTGGGACTACGGGGGCAAGGGCGTCCACCTCGGCCCGGACACGCCCGACTGGGCGGCGCGCGTGCGCGCCGCGGCGGCCGACGAGCACCTGTGGGTGCTGCAGGACCTGGTCCGACCCCGGCCGGTGCGCCACCTCCTCGTCGAGCCGGACGGCCCTGCGTGGCGCGAGCTTTACGTCGACATCAACGCCTTCACCAACCTGGGCGTGTCCGCGCACCCGCGCGGTGGCGTCGCGCGCGCGTCGGGGCACAAGGTCGTCAACATCGCCGGCGGCGGCGGGCTCGCGCCGCTCCTGCCGCGGTCGATCTACGACACGCTCGCCGCCCGCTCGGGCGGCTGAAGCGCGCGGATCTCGTCGAGCAGGCCCTGGGCGCGCCGCTTCTGGTAGGCGGCGTGGATCACGCCCATGTCGAGGAGCTCGCGCACCGTGCGCTGGGGATCGCCGTCGCCGGTGAGGAGGAGGCGGCGCGTGTCCGGCGAGCGCGCCGCCACGTGGGCGAGGAGCTCGTCCCCCCACCGGTCAGGCAGGCGCAGGTCCGCCACGACGACGTCGAAGGTCCGCCCGGCGAGGATCTCCAGGGCCTGACCGACCGAGTTCGACGTCACCACGTCCGCCGTGTCCTCGAGCTGCCACGCCAGCACCTGCATGATCTCGGGCTCATCGTCCACGATCAACACCCTGAGCCGCCGCGCCCGCACGAAGCCATCATAGCATGCTCCAGTCCGCCGACAGGGCGTCCAGCACCGCGTCGAGCCCGGCCTGGACGTCCACGACCCGGTGGACGAGATCGCCCGCGCGCCCGGGCGGAGGCGGCGGTCGGCCGTGCAGCGCCGAGCGGATGACGCGCCTGGCGTTGGGCTGCGCTCGGCGCGCCGCCTCGAGGATCCCCGGCCAGCGGGCGTCGTCGAGGTCGTGCTCGACGATGACGGCGTCGATGCGCCAGCCGCGCAGCGCCTCCTCCGTGCCGGCGACGTCGCTGGCGAAGCGCACGTCCCAGCCGCTGGTGACGTAGAGCGCGACCGCGCCGCGCAGGCGCGCGTCCTCGGATACGACCAGCACGCGCAGCCGCCGGGGCGGCGGGCCGGGCTCGCTGCGGGCGCGTGCCTGCATGCGGCTGACGAGGTGCGTCCACCCCGGGGGCGGCTCGTGCAGGCGGACCCCCAGGGCGCCCGGCACGCCGCGCGTGACGACACCGTGGAGCTCGACGACCTCCCCGCTGTCGTCGAGGAGCGACATCGATACGGCCGTCCCGGGGGCGGGCGCCCGCCCACTGTCGAGGAGCAGCCCGTTGCCCGAGATGTCCCGCGTCGAGCAGGGGATCACCGCCGCATCGCCGCCGAAGCGCGCGGTGACCGTCAGGCGGGCCTTCACACGCTTGGACGCGCGACTCACTCCCTGCCTATCATATACTGTCCCACGATGGCCGACGAGAGTCGGATCAGTCTATACGAGATGTCGGACGCCGTCCGGCACTGGGAAATCGCATTCGGCGGAAGCGAGCTGGCGCGCCTCTATGTCGAGGCCTTCGTCGATGCCCAGGGCGACCAGCAGTCGACGTGCCGGCTCCATTTCGACGGGGACGTGCGCGCGGAGGTGATGCGCGAGGTGATCGACGCCGTGGTCGACAAGGTCCTCCCCGGCCTGCCGCGCGGCATGTGCATCGTCTACCGCGGACATCTGGTGTCGAGCTTCGAGTACGGGCGCGATCGCCCGGGGCCGAGAGGCGCGGCTTGACGCCGGGCCGGGGCGACGACGACGACCCGCGCATCGGGGAGATCGTGGCGGGGCGCTACCGCGTGCTCGCCAAGATCGGCCGCGGCGGCATGGGCAGCGTGTACGAGGCGGAGCACGTCACCACCGGCAAGCGCTTCGCGGTGAAGCTGCTCCTCCCCGGGCTGGGACGGATCCCCGAGATCGCGCGGCGCTTCGAGCGCGAGGCGCGCGCGTCGAGCCTGCTCAACCACCCCAACATCGTGGCGGTGGTCGACTGCGGTACGCTCGACGACAACGCGACGCTCTATCTGGTGATGGAGCACGTGCCGGGGCGTTCGCTGGCCGACGTGCTCGACGCCGGACGCGTCCCCACGCTGCGCGCGATCGCCGTGTGCCGGCAGGTGCTGGAGGCGCTGGCCCACGCCCACGCCCAGGGGATCGTCCACCGCGATCTCAAGCCGGACAACATCATGCTCCTCGACGCCGGGCGTTCCGACGAGGAGCGCGACATCGTCAAGTTGCTCGACTTCGGCATCGCCAAGCTGGAGGACCCGCACGGGGAGAAGCTCACCCAGGCGGGTGTGGCGTTCGGGACGCCGGACTACATGGCGCCGGAGCAGGCGCTGGGCGAGGAGGTCGACGCGCGCGCCGACCTCTATTCGCTGGGCGTGATCCTCTACGAGCTCCTGGCCGGGCGGCGGCCGTTCGAGAGCACCGACAAGCTGGCCGTCCTGCGCATGCACGTGGCGGTGACGGCGCCGCCGCTCGGCGTCGACATCTTCGCCCGCCCGTTCGCCCCCGAGCTCGTCGCGGCGGTCGCGCGGTCGCTGGAGAAGCGGCGCGAAGATCGCTTCCCCAGCGCGGCCGCGATGCTCGAGGCGCTCGACGTGGCGACGATGGCGCAGGCGGCGCTCGACCTCAAGGACCCGTCGGCGCTGCTCCTGCGCGTGTCGATGCTGCGGCCCGCGGCGGTCGCGTCGGCCGCCCACTCGGTGCCCGCGCCGCCGCTGTCGCCGGACGTGGGCCAGCCGCTGCGCTCGCCCCCGCCGGGCCCGGCCCAGGTCGACAAGCTGGAGCTCGACCTCGACCGCGCGCTGCGGCGCGACCAGCTGCGCATCCCCACCGGCCCGATGCCGGCGGCGGCGCCGCGGCCGCCGGGCACGCGGCGGCTCGCGTGGGCGGGTCTGGGCGCGGCCGCGCTGGTGGCCGGCGTCGTCGCCTACGTCGCGCTGCGCCAGGGCGGGCAGGCGCCGGCGCCGCCGCTCGAGGTGCTGGCGGCGTCGACCGCGCCGGCCAAGAGCGAGCAGGCGGTCGCGGCGGAGAAGCGCCTGTCGGCGAACGACGCGGCGGGCGCGGTCGCGCTCCTCGAAGGCCACCTGACCGACGCGCGCGGCAGCGAGGACGCCTACGCCCAGCTCGTCCTCGGCCACGCACGCTTCCAGCTCGACCGCGACGCCGACTCGCTGGCCGCGTACGAGACGGCGCTGGGGCTGAACCCCGCGCTTGCCGGCGACGTGACCATGCGCGTCAACCTGGCGGCGATGGTGGGGCGCAAGGATCGCCCCAAGTTCGCGCTCCAGGCGCTGGAGCTGATGTTCACCAAGCTCGGGCCGCTGGGTCACGCGCTCATCATCGAGACGGCCTCGCGCGGCAAGTCGGCGGCGGTGCGCAAGCGCGCGCGGGAGATGGCGGAGGAACGCGGCCTCACCGGCGAGGTCGATCTCCTGGGCAGCTACTCGCTCGACCTGGCCCAGGGCGCGAGCTGCAAGGATCGGCGCGAGGCGATCCCCAAGCTGCGCGCGCTCCGCGACAAGCGCGCCGTCGCGGCGCTGAAGAAGGCGCGCGACCGGCGCGGCGGCTTCCTCAACCTGGCCGACGTGAATGACTGCCTGGAGCGGGACGCCCAGGAGGCCATGGACTTCCTGCAGGCCCTTCCGTGACCGAAAAGCTCGTCCCCCTCGGCGGGCACGCGGTGCTCGTGCTCCTCGTGCAGCTCGCGCTGCTGCTGGTGGTGGCGCGCCTGGGCGCGGAGCTCGCCAAGCGGCTCAGCCTGCCGGCGGTGATCGGCGAGCTCGCGGCGGGCGTCTGCCTCGGCCCGACGATCCTCGGCCACTACTTTCCGGGCGCGTTCGAGGCCCTGTTTCCGCGCTCCGCCGCGCAGTATCACCTGCTCGAGGTCGTGGGGACGCTCGGGATGGCGCTCCTTCTCCTGCTCACCGGCGTCGAGACCGACCTGCGCCTCCTGCGCAACCTCGGGCGGCCCGCGCTCGTCGCGTCGGCGACGGGGATGGTGGCGCCGTTCGCGCTCGGCTTCGGGCTGGGGATGGTGCTCCCCGACACGTACGTGGCGAACCCGGAAGCGCGCGTGCTGTTCGCGCTGTTCCTCGCCACCTGCATGGCGATCTCCGCCATGCCCGTCATCGCCAAGATCCTCCTCGACCTGGACCTCACCCGCCGGAACATCGGCCTCGTCATCCTGTCGGCGGGCGTCGTCGACGACACGGCGGGCTGGCTCGTGCTGTCGCTCATCGCCGGCATCAGCCACGGCGTCGGCGGGCTGGCTCAGATCGGCGTGCTGTTACGGACGCTCGGTCTCACCGTCGCATTCCTCGCGTTCGTCGCCTTCGCCCTCTACCCGGCGACGCGATTCCTGTTGCGCATGGTCGATCGATTCCACACGCGCGACGGCGACCTCGTCCTCATCCTCGTCATCACGTTTCTGTGCGCCGCGGCGACGGAGTGGATCGGCATCCATGCCGTGTTCGGCGCGTTCATCGCCGGCTGCATGTTCAAGCTGGTGCCGCTCGTCAAGGCGGACACGATCCACCGGCTGGAATCGTTCGTGTTCGCGGTGCTGGCGCCGATCTTCTTCGGCATCGTCGGGTTGCGCGTGGACCTGTGGCAGTTGCCCGGCTGGGGCGTGTTCGGCCTGGTGCTCGCCGTGGCGTGCGTGGGCAAGCTGGTGGGCTGCACCGCCGGCGGCGTGTGGGGGGGCATGCGCTTCTGGGAGGCGCTGTCGATCGCCGTCGCCATGAACGCGCGCGGCGCGATGGGGCTGGTCGCCGCCACCATCGGCCTGTCGCTGGGGATCCTCAACGACGCGTCGTTCGCGGTGATCGTCATGATGGCGATCGTGACCTCGTTCATCGCGCCGCTCGGGCTCCGGCTGACCATGCGCATGGTGCGCATGACCGAGGAGGAGGCGCGGCGGATCGAGCTCGACAAGGCGCGCGGCGTCTTCGACCCGGGGAAGCTGCGCGTCCTGGTGCCGACGGCCGGCGGGCCCAATGCGCTCGGGGCCGCCCGGCTCGCCTTCGCACTGGCCAGGAAAAGCGCGAGCCCGGTGGCGGTCCTGTTCGTCGAGGAGGAGATGTCGTGGTGGGACCGCGTCCGGCGCAAGCTGACGCCCACGCCGGCGCGCATGAGCCTCGACGCGCACCTGGTCGAGCTCAAGAAGCTGGGGAACGGCGCGCCGGCCCCCGAGGTCAAGCGGGTCAACGCGCGCGACGTGGCCGACGCCATCATCGGCGAGGCCCGGCGCAACTACGACCTGGTGCTGATGGGGGCGACGCAGCGCGGCGTGAACCTCGGCGGCCCCATCCTCGAGGAGGTCGTCGCCGGCGCGCCCTGCCACGTGGCCGTCGTGCGGGGCGGGGCGCAGATCGCGGCGCGGCACCTGCTGGTGCCGATCGACGGCAGCGTCGCCTCGCGGGTGGCGGCGGAGCTCGCGGCGCGGGTGGCGGAGATCGGCGGCGCCGAGCTGACGCTGGCGATCGTGACCGAGCAGCGGCCGCAGGTGGCCGCGTACAGCGACGAGACCGGCTCGGGCGCGGAGCTCGTCACCCACGCCGTGCCCGAGGAGGAGATCAACCGGGTGTCGGCGGTGTTCAAGACGTGGGAGAAGAAGCCCAACGTGCTGCGCGTCGACTACGATCCGACGCACAGCGCGCTGCTCCAGTCGGCCGACCGGGGGCCGTACGACCTGGTGGTGATCGGGGCGGAGAACCGCGCCATCCAGAACCGGATGTACTTCGGCTACGACGCCGAGCGGCTGATCCGCGACGCGACCGTGCCGGTGGTGGTCGTCATCCCGAACGTGGCCCGGATCCATTAATATCGGGGGCAATGGACATCCGCGCGATTACGTTCGACGTATACGGGACGCTCATCGACTGGGAGGCCGGGATCCTCGCGTGGGCGAAGAAGATGCTGGCAAACAAGGGCTCGGACCTGCCGCCCGAGCAGTTCTACGCCCGGTGGGAGGAGCACCAGTTCGCGCTGCTCACGCCGTACCGCGGCTACCGCGACATCACGGCGCGGGCGGTGGAGCGGGTGTTGCGCGACCTGAAGCTGCCCGTGGAGCTTGACGACGGTCCGTCGCTGGCCGACGCCATCCCGACGTGGAAGCCGTTCCCCGACACGCCCGATGCGCTGCGCCGGCTGGGGCAGAAGTACAAGATCGGCGTGATCTCCAACATGGACAACGTCGTCCTGTTCGAGACCGTGGCGCGGCTGGGCGCGCCGGTGCATTTCCGCACCAGCGCCGAGGACGCGCGCGCGTACAAGCCCGACGAGGCGCCGTTCAAGCTGGCGCTGTCGCGGCTGGGCATGCAGCCGGCGGAGGTGCTGCACGCCGGCTTCGGCTGGCGCTACGACCTTCCGCCGGCCAAGGCGCTCGGCATGAGGACCGCGTTCGTGAACCGCGGCGGTCGCCCCAAGCCCGAGGGGGTGAGCGCGGACATCGAGGTCACGACCGTCGGCGAGCTGGCGGACCAGCTCGTCGGGTAGGCGCCTACGCGCGCGATGCCGGACGCGGGAACGCCGAGGCGCCGGCGGCCCGCATGCGCGCGATCCACGGGCCGAGGCCGGCGCCGAGCCCGTCGACGAGCGCCGGATCGGCGTAGGCGACCATCGCCAGCTGCGCGTACAGCGCCACGTCGGCCAGCGTGGGCCGATCGCCCACGACGAACGGCGCCTCGGCGAGCGTGCGCAGCGTCGGCGCCAAAAGACCGCGCGCCTTGGCCTGGAGCTCCCCGCGCTGCGCCGCCCACGCGTCGACGATGCCCGCGCCGAAGCGGCGCTCCTTCATCACGGTGAACAGCGCCCGCGCCAGCGGCGTCGCGAGCGCGCCGCGGATCCCGGGCGACGCCAGACGGAACAACACGTCCTCGAGCGGACCGTCGGTCCAGTCGGAATAGGCCCACACCGGCCCGGCCAGGCGCGCCGGGATCAACGCGCCCACGCGCTCGTCCTCCGCCGCGAGCGTCTCGAGGATGACGCGCGAATCGCGCAGGACGCGGCCGTCGTCGGCGACCACGACCGGGACGTGCATCCCGCCCGACACCTCCACGAGCTCGGTGCGATCGACGTAGGGCACGTCCGCGATCTCGAACGGCACCTTGCCGAGCTCGAGCGCGACCTGAGCCTTCCACGCGTAGCAGCTGTGCGGAAAGCGATAGAGCTTCATGGCGCTGTGCTCTGACACGCGCGCGGCGGGCGCGCCAGCTGCCGCCGCCGCGTCGCGATTCCTGAAGCGCTCGACCACCATGAACAGCATCTTCGTCTGCCAGTCGACGGCCGGTCGACGGCCCGTCTCAGGTGCCCGCCCGCCCGTAACGGTCCTCGAGCCGGACGACGTCGTCGAGCTCGGGCGTGGACACCTCGAGGACGTCGGTGTCCTCGAGGGCGATCATGCGGTGGCGCAGGCCGGGCGTCACGTGGAACGGCTCGCGCGGACCGAGCTCGATCCGCCGCGGCGCCTCCCCCTCGCCGAAGTGCTCGAACGCCAGGCGCCCGGTCAGCACCATCACGGTCTCGTCCTTCTGCCGGTGGTACTGCAGAGACAGGCTCTCGCCCTGCTTCACGTGCAGGATCTTCCCCACGTACCTTTCGGTGTGCGCCCAGATGAGCTCGTGTCCCCAGGGCTTGTCCACGCGCCTCATGCCCGGCGCCTCCCGCGGAACAGGAACCGCATCGCCTTGAGCATGAACGCGTGCGCCTTGTCGCTGTAGGGGTACCACCACAAGTCGCGCCGCAGCGCGACGCGGTCGGCGTTGACGTGGCGCGCCTGGCACAGCGCGCGCAGCCCCTCGGCCGAATGCGTGACGCCGATCCCCGACTGCTTGACCCCGCCCCACGGCGTCTCGGGCGCGGCGTAGGTGTTGAGCACGTCGTTCACCATCACCGTGCCGGCCTCGATCTTCTCGGCGACGCGACGCGCTTTGGTGCGGTCGCGCGAGAACACGTACGCGAGGAGGCCGAGGTGGGAGTCGTTGGCGAGCTTCACCGCCTCGTCGTCCGTGCGCACCTTCATGATCGGCAGCACCGGCCCGAAGATCTCCTTGCGCATCACGTCCATGTCCTGCTTGCAGTCGGTGAGCACGGTCGGCTCGAAGAACAGCCCCGGTCCCGGGCCGCGCTTGCCGCCGGCGGCGACCTTCGCGCCCGACGCGACGGCGGACTTGACCCGCTCCTCGACGATGTCGACTTGGCGATCCCACGTCATGGCGCCGACGTCGACCTCGCCGGCGGGGTCGCCCTGGCGCAGCTTCCGGGTGCGCTCCACCACCTTCGCGACGAGCTCGTCGTAGACCGCTTCGTGCACGTAGGCGCGCTCGACCGAGGCGCACACCTGCCCGCTGTTGGCGAACGCGCCCCACACCAGCGCGTTGGCGGTGCGCTCGAGGTCGGCGTCGGCGCACACCACCACCGGCGCCTTGCCGCCGAGCTCGAGCGTGCACGGGATCAGCCGCTCGCCGCATGCCGCGGCCACCTTGCGCCCCGTCGCGACCGAGCCGGTGAACACGACCATGTCGACGCCGGCGTCGATGAGCGCCGCGCCCGTCTCGCCCCGGCCGGTCACCACCTGGAACAGGTCCTTGGGCAGCCCGCTCGCGTCGTAGAGCTCCTTGGCCTTGAGCGCGATGAGCGGCGTCACCTCCGACGGCTTGAGCACGACGCCGTTGCCGGCCAGGAGCGCCATCACCGTCTCGCCCATGGGGATCGAGAACGGGAAGTTCCACGGCGAGATGACGCCGATCACGCCCCGCGGCACGTAGTGGATCCAGCTCTTGCGATGCTTGAGCAGGTGCAGCGGGATCGACTGCGGCGCGAGGATGTCCGCGGCGTGCTTGGCGAACCAATCGGTCAGGTCGGCGACCAGGATGACCTCCATGCCGAGCGCCTCCTGCTTGGTCTTGCCGCCCTCGCGGACGAGCAGATCGATGATCTCCTCCGCGCGGCCGACGACCTCGGCGCGGAACGCGCCCATGCGCGCCGCCCGCTCGGACACGGCCAGCGCGCCCCATTCCGCCTGCGCCGCGCGCGCGCGCGCGACGGCGGCGCGGACCTCCTCCGCGCCCTGGACCGGCACCTCGCCGAGGACGACGCCGGTGGCCGGGTTCTTCTTGACGATGCCTTCCATCATGCGGTGGGTGTACCGCCGCGGCGGGGGCGGGTCAACGCCACACGACCGCGAGCACGATGCCGGCGTCCACGTCCGTCGCCGCCTCCAGCGCGGGCGACGCGAAGCGCGGCGGGGCCAGAGACGCGAGCCGCGTCGCCTTGAGACCGCCGTCGAGGAGGCCGACGCCGACCGCCTTGGCGCCCGCCTCCTTGAGCGCCCACAGCGCGGCCCACGCCGCATCGTCGACGGGGAGGGCACGCTCCGCCGCCGCGATGAACCGCGGCGCGACCCGGCGCACGCGCGGCGCATCCGCCACCGCGCACAGATCGACCCCCAGCGCGGCGACGCGGCCGGCCACCGCGGCCACCTCGTCCCGCGTGTGGGTGATCGACACGCGCGCCGCCGCGCCCACGACCACCGGCGCGCCCTCCGCGTCCCGACCGATGACGTACGCGCCCGGACCGCACAGCGCGGCCAGCGCGGCGCGCGCGGCGGCGCGGCCGGCGCAGAACTCCGGCCAGCGGCCGGGCGCGATCGTCTCGGCGATGGCGCGCTCCTCCGGCGCGAGATCGTCCAGGCCCGCCTCACCGACGGTGGTGCGAGCCAGACGCAGGTCGCTTGACAAGGTCGGCCGTTCTGCGATTCTCACGCCCAAATGCCCATATTCAGACGGCCCGACGGCGATCTCGTCAAGGACGAATCCTTCGTCCGGCGCATGATCCCGTACCTCATGCGGGGGCGGAACGAAGCCGCCATCTATCACGACGAGGTGGTCGACCTCACCCGGCTCAGGCCCTGGCTGCGCGACTACAACCGCGCGCACCCCGACAATGCGGTCACCTTGTTCCACCTGGTCCTGTACGCGATCGGCAAAGGCTTCTACGCCCGCGACGGCATGAACCGCTTCATCTCCGGCGGGCGCATCTACCAGCGCCGCGGCGTGTTCCTGTCGTTCGCCGCGAAGAAGAAGTTCGACTCCAAGTCGCCGCTCACGACGATCAAGATGGAGTTCTTCGCGAACGAGTCGTTCGACGACTTCGTCAAGCGCTACAAGGACCTCCTCGGCGAGGGCCGTTCGGACAAGGAGCGCGCCGTCGACAAGGAGGTCCGCCTGGCGCTGCTCCTCCCCGGCGTCATCCTCCGCGCCGCGCTCGCGCTCGTGCGCTTCCTCGACCGGGTGAACCTCCTCCCCGGGGCGATGATCAAGAACGACCCGATGTACTGCAGCGCGTTCGTCGCCAACCTCGGCTCGGTCGGCATCGATCGCACCTACCATCATCTCTACGAGTACGGCACCGCCAGCCTGTTCTGCGTCATCGGCGTGCCGCGCAAGACGCTCGTCGTCGGCGCCGATGGCCAGCCCATCGTGAAGGAGATGGTCGAGATGCGCTGGTCGTTCGACGAGCGCATCAACGACGGCTTCTACTGCGCCCTCGCCCTCCGCGTCTACACCCGCATCCTCGAGGATCCCGAGCGATACCTCGGACCGGCCAAGGGCGTCGTCGCGCCCGCCGCGACCGCGGAGGCCGCCTCCTAGCATGCACACGCCCGCGCCCGCGGCCGAGGTCCCGATCGACGTCCTCGAGAGCCATCTCTACTCTTCGGACCTCGGGCCCGTCCCGGCGTCGCGGCGCACCTGGGGCACGTACAACTTCGCCGCGCTGTGGATCTCCATGGCGCACTGCATCCCGACGTACATGCTCGCCGGCACGCTCATCGCCGTCGGCATGAGCTGGTGGCAGGCGCTGCTCACGATCGGGCTGGGGAACTGCATCGTGCTCGTGCCGATCCTCCTCAACGCCCACCCGGGGACGCAGTACGGCATCCCGTTCCCGGTCCTGGCGCGCGCGTCGTTCGGCACCGCCGGCGCGCAGATCCCCGCCATGCTGCGAGCGATCGTCGCCTGCGGCTGGTTCGGCATCCAGACCTACGTCGGCGGCGAGGCGGTGAAGACGTTCCTCCTGGCGATCTGGCCGGGGTACGGCCACATCGGCGCCGGCTGGAGCTTCCTCGGCCTCACCGCGCCGAGCGCGATCACATTCCTCATCTTCTGGACGGTCAACATCTACATCATCTTCCGCGGCATGAACGCGGTGCGCGTGTTCGAGAACTGGGCCGCGCCGATCGTTCTGGTCATGGCGGCCGCGCTGCTCATGTGGATCGTCCGGCGCGCCGGCGGTTTCGGGCCGGTGCTCGATCAGCCGACGCGGTTCTCGACGCTGGCCGAGTTCTGGCCCGTGTTCGTGCCGTCGCTCACCGCGATGGTGGGATTCTGGGCCACGCTGTCGCTGAACATCCCCGACTTCACGCGCTACGGGCGCGGGCAGCGGCAGCAGATGCTCGGACAGACGCTCGGCCTGCCGCCGACGATGATCCTGTTCTCGGCGATGGGCGTCGTCATCACCAGCGCGGCGACGGCGATCTTCCGCGGCGTGGACGCCGCCACGCTGTGGGACCCGATCGTCGTCCTGTCCCAGCTCACCGCGCCGGGGCCGGCGGCGATGATCCCGTCGGCGGGGATGCGCCTCGCCGTGGCCCTCCTCGCGCTCGTGGGCGTGGCGATCGCCACCGTGTCGGTGAACATCGCCGCCAACGTGGTCAGTCCGGCGAACGACTTCGCCAACCTCGCGCCCAGGCGCATCTCGTTCAAGATGGGCGGACTGATCACCGGGCTCCTCGGCATCGCGATGATGCCGTGGAAAGTGATGGCGCACGCCAAGCAGTACATCTTCACGTGGCTTGTCGGCTACTCGGCGCTCCTCGGGCCGATCGCCGGCATCATGATCGTCGACTACTGGATCCTCCGGGGGCGCCGCCTGAACCTCTACGATCTGTACCGGCCGCAGGGGGAGTACGCGGGGGTCAACGGCGTGGCGATCGTCGCGCTGGTCATGGGGATCCTGCCCAACGTGCCCGGCTTCCTGAAGAGCGCGGGCGCGGTGACCGGCCCCCCCGAGGTGTGGGACGACATCTACACGTACGCCTGGTTCATCGGATTCGGCATCGCCGCGTTCGTCTACTGGGTGGGGATGAAGCTCAAGTCATGAGCCTGCCGTTCGCGCCGCCGCTCGAGCCGATGCTGTCCAAGCCGGTGGACGATCTGCCCGCGGGCGACGAGTGGATCTTCGAGCCGAAGTGGGACGGGTTCCGGACCCTGGTGTTCCGCGACGGCGACGACGTGTACCTGCAGAGCCGCGACCAGAAGCCGATGGCGCGCTACTTCCCGGAGCTACTCGGCCCGATCCGCGAGCAGACGCCGGAGCGCTGCATCCTCGACGGCGAGGTCGTCATCGCCGGCCCGCACGGGCTCGACTTCGAGACGCTGCAGATGCGCATCCACCCCGCCGCCTCGCGGGTGAAGATGCTGGCCGAGACCACGCCGGCGTCGTTCGTCGCGTGGGACCTCCTTGCCGAGGGGGACGAGGATCTGCGCGGCAGCGCGTTCGGCGAGCGGCGCGCGCGGCTGGAGAAGGCGCTCGCCGCGGCGCGGCCGCCGCTGCACGTGAGCCCGGTCACGCGGAACCGCGCGACGGCGCGCGACTGGTTCGAGCGCTTCGAGGGGGCGGGGTTGGACGGCGTGATGGCCAAGGACGTGCGCGACGTCTACGCGCCGGGCGGGCGCCAGATGCTCAAGATCAAGCACGAGCGCACCGCCGACGTGGCCGTCGCGGGGTTCCGCTGGCACAAGAACGGCCCGGGGACGCTGATCGGTTCGTTGCTGCTGGGCCTGTACGACGACGAGGGCAGGCTCCAGCACGTCGGCATCACGTCGAGCTTCACCGCGGCGCGGCGGCGCGAGCTCGTCGCCGAGCTGGCGCCGCTGCGGGACAACGCGCTCGAGGGGCACCCGTGGGCGGAGTGGAAGGATCTGGAGGGGATGCAGAGGGTGCCCGGCGTGCAGAGCCGCTGGAGCCACGGCAAGAACCTGACGTGGGAGCCGCTGCGCGTCGAGCGCGCCTGCGAGGTCGCCTACGACCACATGCAGGGGACGCGGTTCCGGCACCCGGCGGTGTTCCGCCGCTGGCGGCTCGACAAGGCACCCACCGACTGTCGGTACGACCAGCTCGACGTGACACCGCCCGCCGAGCTGGAGAAAATCTTCAGGAGGGCATGAGGCCCATGGCGACGCTCCACTTCTACGACTCCGATGGCATCGACAAGATGTTCGAGCTGACCGGCGAGCCGGTCCTACTGGGCAGGGCGACGGAGTGCACCATCCAGTCGTCGGATCCGCGCGTCTCGCGGCGGCACGCTCGCATCTCGTGGGAGGGCGGTCATTTCTACGTCGAGGATCTCGGTTCGGCCAACGGCGTGTACGTGGGCACGCAGCGGGTGCAGAAGGCGCCCATCCCGCCGGGCGAGGTCGTGGTGGTGGGCAGCCTCGTCCTGCGCATCGTGCCGCAGCCGGAGCCCCAGCCGCTCGACTGGCAGCTCCACACCATGCTGAAGATCGAGCGGCGCGCGCGCAACGCGCTGGAGGAGGAGCGCGACGCGCTGGGCAAGCGGCTGCAGGAGCTGTCGCAGGCGCCGCGGTCGACGGGGACGATGGGGTCGGTCGACCCGGCCAAGCTGTCGCTGCAGCAGGAGAAGGCCAAGCTCACCGGGGAGCTCGCCAAGCTGAAGGAGGATTTCGAGCGCGAGAAGCAGCGCCACCGCGTCGCCGACGACGTCGCGTCCGCCAAGCAGCTCGAGCTGCAGGCGCTGGCCGAGGAGCTCGAGAAGGCGCGCGCCGCCGCCGTCGGCAAGGCGGAGCTGGAGGAGCTGCGCGGCGAGCTGCGCAACGTCCACCGCGAGCGCGAGGCGGCGGCGGGCGAGGCCACGCGGGTCGGCGCCGAGCTGGCCGCGGCGCGCGCGGAGGTCGAGGTGATCGAGGGGGAGCTCGCGGCGCGCACGGCGGAGATCGAATCGCTGCGCGCCGGCGCGGCGCAGGTGGAGGCGCTGCGCGCCGCCGCGGCCGAGGGCGACAAGCTGGCCAAGGAGCACGCCGAGCTGACGGCGGAGCTGCAGGCGGCGTCGGCGGATTCGGCCAAGCTCGCCGAGGAGCTGCGCGCCGCGAAGGCCGCGCTGGATCCCGTCCAGGAGGAGCTGGAGACGCTGAAGGGCGAGCTGCGCGGCGCGCGGAACGACGCGGCGGCGCTGGAGAAGGAGGCGGCGGATGCGCGCACGGCGGCCGCGGACGCGCGCTCGGCGGCGGCGGACAACGTGGCGGCCGCCGGGAAAGAGCTCGCGCGCCTCGAAAAGGAACTGGAGGCGGCGCAAGCAGCGGGCGGCGAGGCGGCGAAGGCGGCGGAGGCGAGGGCGGCGGAGGCGGCGGCGAAGCTGGGGGGCGACCTCGACGGCGCGCGCGCGGACGTGAAGCGGCTCGCGGGGGAGCTGGCGGCGGCGCGCGGGGAGACGGACGCGTTGAAGGCCGATCTGCGCGCGGCGCGCGAGGGCGCGCTGGGGGCGGAGCGGCTCGGGACGCAGCTACAGGCGGCGCGGGCGGAGCTGGAGACGCTGAAGGGGGATCTGCGCGCGGCGCGCGAGGGCGCGGCCGGGGCGGCCGAGCTCGCCGGCGACGTCGAGGCCGCGCGCGGGGACGCGAAGCGCGCGGCGGAGGAGCTGGCGGCGGCGCGCGCGGAGCTCGAGACGCTGAAGGGGGACGTGCGGGCCGCGCGGGAGGGCGCGGCCGCGGCGGAGGGCCTGCGCGGCGAGCTGGCGGCGGCGCGGGCGGAGGCCGAGAAGCTTCACCAGGCGCTGGCGGCGGCCCAGGCCGCGGGGGGCGAGGCGGCGCAGGCGGCGGCGCGCGCGGCCACGCTCGAGGGCGAGCTGGCGGCGGCGCGCGGGGAGGCGGCGAAGCTCCACGAGCAGCACGCGGCGGCGCGCGGGGATGTGGACAAACTCCATCAGGCTCTGGCGGCGGCGCAGGCTGCGGGGGGCGAGGCGGCGCAGGCCGCGGCCGAGCTGGAGAAGGTCCGCGCGGAGCACGCGGCGGCGCGCGGGGAGGTGGACAAGCTCCATCAGGCGCTGGCGGCGGCGCAGGCTGCGGGGGGCGAGGCGGCGCAGGCCGCGGCCGAGCTGGAGAAGGTCCGCGCGGAGCTCGACGCCGCGCGCGTCGAGGCGACGGAGGTCCAACGGTCGCTCGGCCGCGCCGAGTCCGCGCGCGGCGACGCCGAGGCGGCGCGCGCCGACGTCGAGGCCGAGCGCGACCGCCTCGCCGAGCGGCTGCACCGGCTGGAGGAGGAGCACGCGGCGCCCAAGGAGGATCCGGAGAAGGCGGCGCTCGCCGCGCGCGTCGGCGCGCTGCAGGCAGAGGCGGACGAGCTCCGCCGCGAGGCCGAGCGGGCCCAGAGCGAGCGCGAGATGCGCCGCGCCGCGGAGGACGAGCGCAACGAGCTGCACGACCGCGTGGCGGCGCTGGAGAAGCGGCTGGCCGAGGCGCCTGCGCCGGCGGCGGCACACGGCGCGGCCCCCGCGGCGCCGCACGCCGCGCACGGCGATCCCGCCGTCCTCGACGCCGTTGCGGTGTTCGGCGACTCGCTGGCGGAGCTTCGCTCCAGCCTGCGCGCCGCCAGCGACGAGGCGGTCGGCGTCACCGCGCCCCCCGACGCCGCGCGCGTCATCTCCGACTCCCTGAGCCAGGCCACCGAGCAGATCGAGAACGCCCGGGCGAACCTCAAGACCCTGACGAAGCTTCTCGGCGGCGAGGCGTAGCCCGCGCGAGCCACTCCTCGTACTGCCGCCGGTACGACGCCGCATCCACCACCCTCGTCACGTTGCCCTCCTCGTCGAGGTGCTCGATCCGCCCGTTCACCTCGATGTGGATGACACACGGCTCGTCGCCGATCGCCTTCCACGAGTCGACGTTCCCCACGGGCTCGTGGACGTACGTGCCCGGACCGATGACCTCGTCGGTATCGAGGAGCAGGCGGGTCCCGGCCAGGTTGAAGGCGTGGATCTCGCCGGTGTGGCGGTGCCGCGGGATCAACGTCCCCGGCTCGACGCGGAGCAGGATCTGGGCCCCGCTGCCGTCGGGAAAAAACGTGATCGGCTTGAACGCCACGCCCTCGCGGGTCGGGATCCAGTCCATCTTCGACGTATCGAACGTGCTCATGGTGGCCTCCTCCCCCCACAGGTAGCGCCGAACTTGGACTGCGTCGATGACCAAGTTTGCTATTATTTACCAGACCAAGTTCATGGATCTCTATCTCCGCCCCGGACGCGGCCGGCGCGGCCTCGCCCGCGCCATCTACGAGCAGGTGCGCGCGGCGATCGCCGAGGGACGCGTCCGCCCCGGCGACCGCCTGCCCCCGTCGCGCGAGCTGGCGCGCGAGCTCGCGGTGTCGCGCCACACCGTCACGACGGCGTACGGGTTCCTCGTGGCCGAGGGCTTCCTCGCCGGGGCGAGCGGCGCCGGCACGCGGGTCACCTTGCCTCCCGCCGCGCCGCCGCGCCGGGGGGCGGGGCCGGGCCGCCCGCCCGCAGTCCTGTCGCCGCTTCCTGTCCAGGTGCCGCCACGCCTCGACCTCCGCCTCGGTGTCCCCGACCCCGACCTGTTTCCCGACGACGAATGGCGGAGCCACGTGCGCCGCGCCCTGCGCGACCCGCGCGCCGCCCAGTACGGCGATCCGGCGGGCGAGCCCATGCTGCGCGCCGCGATCGCGGCGTGGATCCATCGATCGCGCGGCGTGGCCGCCGCCCCGGAGCGCACCGTCGTCACCGCGGGCGCCCAGCAGGCCTTCGACCTCATCCTCGGCGTCCTCCTCCGCCCCGGCGACGTCGTCGCCGTCGAGGATCCCGGCTACCCCCCGTTCCACAAGCTGGCCCGAATGCGCGGGGCGCGGATCCTTCCCGTCCCGGTCGACGCCGAAGGCCTCGTGGTGGACGCGCTCCCCGCCCGCGCGCGGCTGGTCTACGTCACCCCCTCGCACCAGTTCCCGCTCGGATCGATCCTGTCGCTTCCGCGCCGCCGCCGGCTCCTCGCCTGGGCCCGCGCCGCCGGTGCGCACATCATCGAGGACGACTACGACAGCGAGTTTCGCTTCAGCGATCGCCCGCTCGAGCCGCTGGCGCGGCTCGACGACGCCGCGCGCGTCCTCTACGTCGGGTCGTTCTCCAAGACGCTCAGCCCATCGCTGCGGCTCGGGTTTCTTGTCGCCCCCGACGAGATCGTCGCTTCCCTGGCCGGGATGCGCCAGATCGTCGACTGGTGCTCGCCGGCGTTCGTCCAGCGGGCCCTGGCCGGCCTGCTCGCCGATGGGACCATGGATCGCCACCTGCGCCGCGCGGGCCGCGCCTACCGCGCCCGCCACGGGATCCTCGTCGAGTGGCTCTCGGGTCCGGGACGGCGCCTCGGGCGCCTCGTGCCGGGCGACGCCGGGCTCCACGTGGCGGTCGAGCTCGCGCCGGGAGTCGACGAGGCGCGGCTCGTCGCGCGCGCCCGGGCGCGCGGCGTGGCCGTGGAAGGCCTCGGCCCGTATTCGATCGACGCGCGCCGCCCCGGCGTGGCGGTGGGCTACGGGGCCGCTACGCCGGAGCGGCTCGCCGAGGCCCTGCCGATCCTCCTCGACCTCCTCAGATCGCCCGTGCGCGGATCTTGATGTACGGCCGCTCGCGGCCGAACGCCAGGCGCGACGCCCACGTCGTCCCGAGCGCGCGCAGCTCCGCCGGCGCGGCCTCGGCCGCCTCGGCGGCGAAGCCGGCCGCGCGGTACGCGGGCAGCACCTCGGCATCGAGCCGCTCGCGCGAGAGCTGCTCCACGCCGGCGACGCCCGGATCCGCGCCGGCGTCGTAACCGACGACGACGAGCAGATCCGCCCCGGGCGCGCACAGCGCGCGCAGGCCGGCGAGGATCGCCGGCTCGGGCGCGGCCACGCCGCGCAGCAGCGAGCCCCAGGGCAGGAGCACGGTCACCGCGCTCGCCAGGCCGGCGAGCTCGTCGGGGAGCGCCTCCGCCGCCGCGCGCACGAACAGCGCGTTCGGCGCGCCGCCGCGCGCCGGCTTGCGCGCGGCCCGGCGCGATGCCTCGCGCAGCCCGTCGACGTTGGCGTCGATGCCGACGTGCAGCCGGCGCGGCTCCGCCCGGGCGCTGCGCAGGACGAACGCCCCGTCCCCGGTGCCGACGTCGATCGCGACCCCGTCGCCGCCCACGGCGCGAAGTCGCTCGAGCAGCGATTAACGGTCCACCCAGTGCTCAGCGCGACCCTGGATCACGTTCATGCCGGGAGGCTAGCACGTCACTTCGCCTTCGCCACCTCGGTCGGGGCGTCCTGGCAAATCTGCTCCGCGACGGGCTTGAGGTTCTTGCCGAGGAGGAACGCGGCCGGGCGGAAGCGGTCGCCGCTCTTCACGAAGATCTCGGCGCGATCGACGTAGACGCAGCCGACGATCGCGTCGACGCGCCAGCCGGACTCGTCCTCTGCCGCGAGCACGCCATGGCGGGCGTCGACCGCGAAGGCGACGAACGCGTTGCCCGCGGCGTCCTTGCGGGCCCGGCGATCGAGGATGCGCACCCGCCGTTCCTGCGCCGGCAGGCGCGCGCGGGAGAAGCGGCTGTGATCGCGCTCCTTGACGGCCAGCGGCTGCACGAGCTCGCGCTCGACGAGAAGCTTGGCGCTCTCGGCGTCGCGCGACGCGGGGACCTCCTCAGCCGCCGCGGGCAGGGCGAGGCGCATCCCGGCGAAAGTGAGGATCGCGGACATCGACAAGCGCTTCATTGCTCCTCCAGGGCGGAAAGGATGGTCTCTTGCGGGTCGACAGGAGCTCGACCAGGGCGAAGCTGCCGACGACGGGCAGCCACAGGCTGACGAGGTAGGCGAGATTTTCGTCGACGGCGGCGGCGTCGAACGCGAACAGCATGGCGCGCGAGGTCACGGCCACGCTCAGCTGCGCCAGGACGTGCAGCGCCCAGCGGCGGTGCTCGACGAAGCGGCGCGCGCGCGCCGCGCGCACCGCCTG
>DATFWE010000077.1:0-3828 GCA_035259575.1 Haliangiales bacterium | reverse complement strand
CCCTGGCGGAGCTCCTCGTCGCCGCGGCGTGGCTCCTCGCCGACGGAAAGCGCCTCCGCCGCGACATCGCCAAGCAGCTCGCGACCCCGCCGGACGAGAAACGCCTGCGCGCCCGCGTCGACGAGCTGGCGGCCGCGCTGTAAACCGTCCCTCCTTTCCCGCGTTTGGGTGCAACATGGTGCCTGCATGAAGGCACACCGCCTGCCCGTCACCGACGCGATGTTCCTCTACGGCGAGACGCGCGAGACCATGCTCCACGTCGCGTCGCTCATGCCGTTCACGCCGGCCCCCGACGCGCCGCCCGACCACCTGCGCACGCTCGTCGACGAGCTGCGCGGCGCGCGCCACCTCGCGCCGCCGTGGAACCTCAAGCTGCGCCACCCGGACAGCCTGCGCCACCCGCTCCAGGCGTGGGTCGAGGACCCCGACGTCGACATCGACTACCATGTCCGCCGCTCCGCCCTGCCCGCCCCCGGCGACGAGCGCGAGCTCGGCGTGCTGGTGTCGCGCCTCCACTCGAACAACCTCGACTTCTCCCGGCCGCCGTGGGAGATGCACATCATCGAGGGGCTCGAGTGCGGACGCTTCGCGTTCTACACCAAGATGCACCACGCGCTCATCGACGGGTACACCGGCATGAAGCTCGTCGCGCGCGCCCTCTCCCCCGACCCGGCCGCGCGCGACACGCCGCTGTTCATCAGCACGTCCTTGCCCGTACGGGCCAAGCCCGAGTCGGAGGGCGCGATGGACGCGCCCGGCCTCCTCGCCCTGGCGCGCGCGCAGCTCGGCGCCGGCAAGGGGCTCGGCAAGGCGCTCCTCGGGCTCGCGCGCGCGGCCCGCGCCGAGCACGACGACCTGGTGATCCCCCTCAAGGCGCCGAAGAGCATCCTCAACCGACCGATCGGGCGGAACCGCCGCTTCGCCACGCAGCAGCTCGATATCGCGCGCCTCAAGGCCGCCGGCAAGAAGGCCGGCGCGACGCTGAACGACGTCGTCCTCGCCCTGTGCGGCGCCGCGCTGCGGCGCTTCCTTCTCGAGCTCCACGCGCTGCCGGATCGGCCGCTCGTCGCGATGCTTCCCGTCAACATCCGACCCAAGGACGACCCAGGCGGCGGCAACGCCGTCGCCGCGGTGCTCGCCTCTCTGGCGACCCACATCGCCGATCCCGCCGAGCGCATCCGCGCGATCGTCGCCTCGACGACGCGCGCCAAGGAGCAGCTCCAGGGCATGTCGCGCCAGGCGATCATGGCCTACAGTTCCGTCCTGCTCTCGCCCGTTGGGCTGCAGATGATGAAGATGACCAGCGGCCGCGTGCGCCCCGCGTTCAACCTGGTCATCTCGAACGTGCCCGGCCCCGACGTGCCGATGTATTTCCGCGGCGCGCGCCTCGAGGCCTACTATCCTGTGTCCATCCCGACCCACGGCATGGCGCTGAACATCACCGTCACGAGCTACGCGGGCACGTTGAACTTCGGCTTCATCGGCTGCCGCGACACGTTGCCGCACCTGCAGCACCTGGGCGTCTATTGCGGCGAGGCGTTCGCCGAGCTCGAGGCCGCGCTCGCCTGACTACTCGCGGTGGTAGACCCGCACCAGCGACGCGCCCTCGGCCTGCACCTGGTACACCAGCCGCACGCCGGGCGGCGGCACGAACGGCCCCCGCTCGAGCTCCCACATGTCGTTCACGACGTACCAGTCGGCGTTGCCCGGCTGCTCGACGAGGTGCTCCCACAGATCCTCGCGGAACCACGTCACGTGCGTCGGGAAGACGAGCCGCGCCACGACGTCGCCCTTCTTCGCGCGCGCGTTCACGTGGTCGACGGCGTCGGCGATCCCCTCTCCCCACCAGCCCACCTCGAACCAGTGCTTCCTCTGCACCGCCGACGGGCCGCCCACCTGCTCGCCGAAGTAGTCGAGGTCGTAGGGCTGGATGCGCAGGCAGGTGAAGCCGAGATACCCGACGAGCCCGAGCACGAGCCCGAGCGCCGCAAAGATGTTGCGCGAGCGCACCGCCAGGAGGTCGATGCCCGCGGCGGCCGCGACCGCCAGGGCGGGCAAGGCGGGAAGGATGTAGCGCACGCCGTCCTGCCGCACCGGCGAGAACGCGACCCCTAACGGCGCGACGAGCCACAGAAGCAGGAGCAGCATCCCCTTCTCGCGCAGGACCGCCGCGCGCACCGCGCCGCCCACGAACGCCGCCGCGAGCAGCACCACCGGCGTCGTCGCCATGAGGTACACCGGGAAGTAGTGCCAGGGAGGGACCTGCACGACGCTCCCGAGGTACGGCTCGGCCAGGTGCTGCTGGCGCATGATCTCGTAGCCGGCGCGGATCTTCGCGATCGGGTCGTGCCACATGAGCGGCCAGATCGCGACGAACGTGGCCGCCGCGACGAGGGGCGCGATGACGATCCCCAGCGCCGCGGTCTTGAGCAGGCGGTCGCGCGGCGTCTCGAGCAGCACGAGCGCGCCGACCAGGGGCGCGACGAGCAGGTTGGGGTAGCGCGTCGCCGCCGCCAGCCCCACGGCCACCCCCACCGCCGCCACGCGCACCACGAGGTCGGCCGACCCCGGCGCGATGTAGTGCACCTCCTCGTCGCGGTTGTGGGCATCGTTGACGCGCAGCGCCAGCCACACCGCGAGCGACCAGAAGAACGCCGACGGCGTCTCGTGCCCGATCACGCGCGAGTGCGCGATGAGGTGCGGCATGAGCGCCGCGCACACCCCCGCGAACGCGCCCACGCGCGTCGAGAACAGCCGGCGCCCGATCGAGAACGCGAGCACGCACGTGCCCGCGCCCATGAGCGCGAACAGCACGCGCGACACGCCGAAGCCGTCCATCCACAGCGCGCCCACCCCGGCGAGGTACTTGGTGAGCGGCGGGTGCTGGAAGTTCCAGCGCCACGACTCCGGCGCGGCGTCGTGCCGCAGCACGTTGACCACGTAGTTGCGCCCGCTCGACCAGTACTCGTCCTCGTCCCACGTCTGCCCGGCGTCGCCCAGGCCGTAGAGGCGCACCACCAGCGCGACCACGAAGATCATCGTCCCCGGGCCGCCGCGGCCGTGGACGATGGGGCGGGCCAGCGTCAGCCCGCCGAGCACGATCACCACCAGGATCGCCGTCGCCACCAGCGCCGCGCCGATCTCCGAGCCGGGCGCGGTGAACGTTGCGAGCTCGGGCGGCTGGGCGGACAGCGACGACGGGGGCACGTATTCCAGCGCGCCGCGCCGCCCCGGCGGGTGCCACAGGAGGCGCGCCCCGGCGGGCGCATCGAAGCTCACCGCGTGGACGCCGGGGGAGTAGACGCGCCGGACCTTCTGCTCGCCCGTGCCCTGGACGATCGTCTCCCCGTCGATGTCGAGCTTGCCCGGCCCCCCCGGCGAGTCGAAGCCGAGGATGTAGGGCCCGCCGCGCGGGAACCACCACGAGCCGGTGAACGGCTCGCCCGCGCCGCGGTCGGCGACGGGGTCGACGGTGAAGAACTTCCCCACGTAGGCGAGGCCGGCGACGACGATCGCCATCGTCACGAGCAGGCGCGGGATGCTCCAGTCGAAGCGTCTCATCGTCGCACCGCCCGAGCGCGCAGGCTCGGCGCTCCGGGTCGCTCGGCTGCACCTCGCTCCAGGGTCGCGAGCCCCCTCGCCTGCGCGCCCGGGCTCACGGCCACGCCCGGTCTTTGCGCTTGAGGAACGTGAAGTACTCGCCGCGCTCCAGGAGCCCGGGTATGTAGAGGGTCACCGGTTCGTAGCCTCGAGATTGGAAATAGCCGGCCTCACCGCACAGTGTGTAGCGATTCGGGTCGCGGTGCAGGTCGTAACAATGGAGGAGGA
>DATFWE010000076.1:0-5736 GCA_035259575.1 Haliangiales bacterium | reverse complement strand
ACCTCCACCTCGCCGCCGGCCGCGCCCTGCGGCATGTGCCGCCAGACGATCATGGAGTTTGCGCCCGATCCGGCGAAAGTGCGCGTGATCCTCGTCAACGGCGCCGGCGAGCGGCGCGACTACACGCTGGCGGAGCTTCTGCCGCATGCGTTCCGGGCGGAGGACTTGAAGTGAGCGAGCGGTGCAACAGTGACTGAAGTGGTCATCCGCGGCGGCACCATCCTCACCGTCGACAAGGAGTCGCGCGTGCTCGCCGGCGACGTCCTGTGCCGCGACGGACGCATCGTGCAGGTCGGCGGCGATGCGGTGCCGGCCGGGCGCGACTACGAGATCCTCGACGCCGAGGGGTGCATCGTCCTGCCCGGGCTGGTGCAGACGCACGTCCACACCTGCCAGACGCTGGCGCGCGGTCGCGCCGACGAGCTGGCGCTGCTCGATTGGCTGCGCACGGTGGTGTGGCCGTACGAGGCCGCGCTCGCGCGCGACGACGTCGCGGCGGCCGCGCGCCTCGGCATGGCCGAGCTCCTCCTCGGCGGCACGACGACGATCCAGGACATGGGCACGGTGCGCCACACCGATGCGATCTTCGAGGCGGCGCGCGCCGCGGGGATCCGCGCGACCATCGGCAAGGCGATGATGGACGCCGGGGACATCGCCGGCCTCGGCGAGGCGACGCGCGCGTCGCTCGACGAGAGCGCGGCCCTGTGCCGCGCGTGGCACGGCGCCGAGGGCGGCCGGCTGCGCTACGCCTACGCCCCGCGGTTCGTGCTGTCGTGCTCCGAGGACCTGCTCCGCGCGGTGGCGGCGGAGGCGCGCGGCTTCGGCGCGCGCATCCACACCCACGCCAGCGAGAACCGAGACGAGCTGGCGGCGGTGCGGCGCGAGCGGGGCGACGACAACGTCGCGTATCTCGATCGCGTCGGCCTCACCGGCCACGACGTGGGTCTGGCGCACTGCGTGTGGCTCGCCGACCGCGAGCGCGCGATCATGGCCGAGACCGGCACACACCTGCTCCACTGCCCGTCGTCGAACCTCAAGCTCGCCTCGGGCGTGGCCGACATCCCCGAGCTGCGCGCGATGGGCGTGTCGGTGTCGCTCGGCGCCGACGGCGCGCCGTGCAACAACAACCTCGACGGCTTTCTCGAGATGAGGCTCGCCGCGCTGATCCATCGCCCGCGCGTCGGGCCGGCGGCGATCCCCGCGTCGCAGATCGTGAGGATGGCGACGCTGGGCGGCGCGGCGGCGCTCGGCCTCGATGCGTCCGTCGGCAGCATCGAGACGGGGAAACGCGCCGACGTGCTCGTCGTGGCCGCCGACACCCCGCACGCGGCGCCGGCCGAGTCGGCCTACTCCACCGTGGTGTTCGCGGCGCGCGCGTCCGACGTCCGCCACGTCGTCGTCGACGGGCGCGTGACCGTGCGCGACCGCACGCTGCTGACGCTCGACGCCGCGCGCGCGGTCGCCGACGCGCGCGCCCGGGCGCGGCGGATCTTCGACCGCATTTGAGGTAGGCTAGCCGCATGCTGCTCACCCGCGAAGAGATGACGTTCGACTTTCGCGGCGCCAAGCTCGACCCGGTGAGGGACAAGAAGATCCTCGCCTGGATGTTCAATCAGTTCCTCTACGGCGAGGTGACCGGGATCCAGATCGGCCACTGGCTGTACCACGCACCCGACCTGGCCAGCGCCAAGTTCCTGGCGCGGCAGGCGCTCGAGGAGTTCCAGCACGTCGACAACTTCCTCCGCATCATGGCAATGCTGGGGATCGAGCCGGAGCGGCCGAGCTCGGTGGTGCGGTTCCTCGCGACCGGCATGATGGGCGGCGACTGGGCGGAGCACGTCGCGCTGGAGATGGCCGCGGGCGAGGGCTTCGTGCTCATGGCGTTCTACGCCATCATCGACTGCCTCGATCATCCCGGCACGGTCGACATCCTCCGGCGCGCGGTGCGGCAGGAGGAGCGCCACGTCGATTTCGGCGAGCAGCAGACGAGGGTTGCGATCGAGGGACGGGCGTGGCTGCGCCGGCGCCTCCTCGGCATGAGCCTGGTGTCGCTGTGGGGCGTCCGGCGCCTCGCGCGCCTCATGGCGAAACGGCTGCCGCAGGACCACCCCGTGCTGTCGCGCCTGCCCGAGTTCCTCGACAAGACCGTGGCCTGCGCCGAGCAACGCCTCCTGCGCATCGGTCTCCTCGACCGGCCGCTCGCCCAGCTCGGCCGCGCGCGGCGCGCGCTGCTCGTCGCGGAGGCCTACGGCGGCAAGGCGCTCGGGATGCTCGGCCGGCTCGTCACCTGGCCGTTCCGGCTCCTGCCGTTCGTCGGCAAGAAAAAACTCCTCACCGACACCTATCTCGCCGACCCCGCGCTCCGCGCCCCGCCGCCGCCGTCGCCGCCCGAAGACCTCGCCGAAAAGTTGCCCGTCCGGCCATGACGCGGTGCAGTACGGCATGGCCCGTAAGAACCCGAACCCGAACACCGATACGTCCCGTCTGACCCGCAAGCCCGGCGCCGCCCCGCGCGTGGCCCGCAAGCCGCGCCTCGCCCCGACCGCCGTCGAGGAGCTGTGCGCGGCCGCGCCCCCGGTCGAACCGCCCCCGGCGCCGCCCGCGCCGCCCGCGCCCGCCGCCGCGCCCTCCGTCGCTCCGGCGCGCTACACGTTCCGGCCCGCGGAGCGCATGTCGGCGCGCGCGCTGCTCGTCGCGATCTTCCGCCGGGCGCGCCGCGAGGTCGAGACCCGTACCGCCCCGGTGCGGGCGACGCTGCGCAGCCGCTTCCCCTGGCTGCCGCGGTTCCTGGTGGGCTGATTCGCGCTGTCTGGGAATGCCGTCGCGCTATTCCCCGTACACCGCAGACTCCAACCGCGCCTGCGCGATCGGCACCGACAAGTGCAGCTGGACGATTTGCCACATCCCGCCGCGAAGCTCAAGCACCCATGTGGCCCGCACCGGCACGGCGACGCCGCCTTGGGCGACGGACAGGTTCGCCGCCGCCCAGGCGACGGTCTTCGACGCCGACAGATCCACGAACAGTCCCTCGTCCTTCACCGTCGCGCCGCCGAAGATCGCCGCCACCGACGCGCCGGCGCCCCGCCTGTCGTCCCCCGACCACGGCGGCTCGATCAACGCATCCGTCGCGAACGCCGACGCCGCGGACAGCGATCCCCGCACCGTCGCCGCCGCGTCCTCCGCCTCCTTTCCCCCCTTCTCCGGCGACGATGCCGGGATGGGCGCCGGCTTGTCGATCTTCCCCGCGCGCGCGGCGGCGAGGATGTCGTCGCGCGCCTGCGCGTACGACACGTGCTCCTGCACCTTCAACCACCGCGCCTCGCGTCGCGCGTACACCGCCGTCGACCGCAGGGGCAGCACGGCCCGCCGTTGTTCGATCCCGACGCGATAGCTGAGGTGGTCGTGCACCCAGCCGGCGCCGCCGTCCGCCGCGACGTGCGCTTCCAGCTCCTGCGACACCACCTCGACGCGGCTCTCGGCGAAATAGTGCCGCACCTGCAGCGCGCGCGCCGCGTCGGCGCCGATGACGAGGTCCTCGGGACGCACGTCGAGCAGCAGCACGCGCGCATCCTTGGCGAGGGTGTCCTGGTACGCGTCCGCATAGTCCGCGGCCACGGCGCGGTAGGCCTCGAGCACCGCGAGCTGCAGCTCCTCGCCGAGGGTGCGCGGGTCGATGATCTCGGGCGCGGCGGGCTCGGGCTTCGCCGCCGCCGGCGGCTTGGGCGGCGCCGCGCACGCGGCCGACGCCAACACCAGGACCAGGCGGCGCATCTCGGGCGAGTGTAGTATGGACTCGCCAGCCATGCCTCTCCGAACCATCAACGGCGCGAAGCTCTGGATCGAGGACACGGGGACCGGCGCGGAGACGATCGTCTTCGCCCACGGGCTCCTGTGGAGCGGTCGCATGTTTGCCCCGCAGTTCGAGGCGCTTCGCGACCGTTATCGCTGCGTCACGCTCGACTTCCGCGGCCAGGGGAAGAGCGAGGTCGCGGCGAGCGGCTACGACATGGACACGCTCGCCGCCGACGCCAAGGTGCTGATCGAGGATATCGGCCCGCCGGTCCACTTCGTCGGCCTGTCGATGGGCGGTTTCGTCGGCATGCGCCTCGCCGCCCGCCATCCGGCGCTGCTGCGCACGCTCACGCTCCTCGCCACTGCCGGCGACGCCGAGCCGAAGGCGGGCATCCCCAAGTACCGCGCGATGGCGTTCATCAGTCGCATCTGGATGCGCCCGCTCCTCGGCTCGGTGATGAAGATCATGTTCGGCGACGCGTTCCTCGCCGACGCGTCGCGCCGCGATCGTCGCCGCGAGCTGGAGCAGGTCCTTCTCGGCCTCGACAAGGTCGGCATGACGCGCGCGCTCGAGGGCGTGATCACGCGGGCGGCCGTCGAGGACGAGCTGCCCCGCATCTCCATCCCCACGCTGGTGCTGGCGGGCGAGGACGACCATGCCGTCGTCCCCGAGCGGCAGCGCCGCACCGCCGGGCGCATCCCCGGCGCGGAGCTGCGCATGATCCCGCGCGCCGGCCACACCTCGACGCTCGAGGAGCCCGCCGCGATCGTCGCCGCGCTGACCGAGTTCCTCGCCAAGCACCGCCCGGCGTGACGCGCTAGACTGATATCGATGCGCGCCCTGCTGGCGCTCCTTGCCCTCGCCGGCGGCGCGCCGGGCCGCACCCCCACGGTGGAGGACTACGAGCGGCACGTGACCGCGCTGCGCGGGCGGCTGCCGGCCGGATTCGCCGTCGCGGTGGCGCCGCCGTTCGTCGTCGTCGGCAACGGCGGCGAGGCCGCGGTGCGCCGCTGGGCCGACCGGACGGTCGCGTGGGCGGTGCGCCGGCTCAAGGAGAGCTTCTTCGAGGCGGACCCCGACGAGATCATCGACGTCTGGCTGTTCAAGGACGCCGCCAGCTACCGCCGCTACGCGAAGGAGCTCTTCGACGACGAGCCGACGACGCCGTACGGGTACTACTCGCCGCGCCATCGCGCGCTCGTCATGAACATCTCCACCGGCGGGGGGACGCTCGTGCACGAGATCGTCCACCCCTTCGTGCGCGCCGACTTTCCCGACGCGCCCGCCTGGCTCAACGAGGGGCTGGGCTCGCTGTTCGAGCAGGCGGGCGAGCTCGACGGGCGCATCGTCGGGTTCACCAACTGGCGGCTCGCGGGGCTGAAGGCGGCGATCCGCGCCGGCCGCCTGCCGACGTTCCGCGCGCTCACCGCCGCCGGCGCCGACGCGTTCTACGCCGCGGACACGAGCTATGCCCAGGCGCGCTATCTCCTCTATTACCTCCAGGAGCAGGGCCTGCTGCGCGACCTCTACCGCCGCTTCCGCGCCGACCACGCGCGCGATCCGACCGGCTACTCGATCCTGGTCGACGTCCTGGGCGCGCGCGACATGGCCGCGTTCCAGCGGCGCTGGCAGGCGTGGGTGCTCGGCCTCGAGTTCCCCGGCTGACCCCCTGGGACGCCCCCGGCCGGATGTCCCATGGGGCGCGGCCGAACGCGCCCGGGATCCGGGCACTTGGCCGCCCGGCGGGACGGCATGTCGCTTGCTCCAGCACCGGGTCATGAAACGGTTTCTTCTCGGTGTGATCGGGTTTGCGTTCGTGGCGTGTCACGGCGGCGGTGCGGATCCCAACCACAACGGCGCCAAGCTGGCCGCCCGCGTGGTGTGCGAGGACGTGGCCATGGCGACGTGCGACAAGGCGGAGGCCTGCGGCGCCGCGCAGCCTC
>DATFWE010000075.1:0-46007 GCA_035259575.1 Haliangiales bacterium | reverse complement strand
CGCGGGTGAGCCGCTCGTTCTCATCCCGTACCTGGCCGCCGATCACGCCTGCTATGCGTTCCAGGTGGCGGATTACGCGAAGCACTTCACATGCATCTCGCTCGACCCCCGCGGGGCCGGCGAGAGCGACAAACCCGACGGGGTCTACTCGACGGAGCTGTTCGCCGACGACGTCGCGGCGTTCATGCAGGCGCTGGGGATCCCGCGGGCGCACGTCGCCGGCCTCTCGCTGGGCGCGGCGACGGGCATGTGGCTCGCCGCGAAATACCCCGACCGGGTGAAGTCGCTCTCGCTGCACAGCGGCTGGACGAGAAGCGACCCGTTCCTCCGGACGGTGGTGAGCGGCTGGCAGGTGATGGCCCGCGCGCTCGACAGCGTGACGGAGATGATGATCCTGGGGATCTTCCCGTGGTGCTTCACGCCCGAGCTCTACGCCGCGAAGCCCGAGTACATCGAGTCGCTGGCGCAGTTCGTGCGCGGCAGGCCGGTCCAGCCGCTCGCGGCCTTCCAGCGACAGTCCGATGCGGTCATCGCCCATGACGTCGAGGCCCAGCTCGGCAAGATACGCGCGCCGGCGCAGATCACATTCGGTCGGCACGACATGGTGACGTCCACGCGCTTCGCGGAGCGCATGCGCGAGGGGATCGCCGGGTCGGAGCTCGTGGTCTTCGAAGGCTGCTCGCACGCGCCCATCTACGAGAAGGTGGAAGAGTTCAACCTGCGCACGCTGGCGTTCTTGAAACGCCACTCGGGGTGACATGCCACTCGGGGTGACATGCCACTCGGGGTGACATGATCGAGCGTTATTCGTTCGTGGCGATCACGACGACCGATCTGGCGCGCGCCCGCCGATTCTGGGCCGATCAGATGGGCTTTGGGGTGACCGAGGAATCGCCGGGCCATCATTTCATCGTCGACGCGGGCGGGCTGCGCCTGTGCGTGGATCTCGCCGACGGCGACGTGCACCGCGCCGGCGGCGGCGACCCGGTCATCGGATTCAAGGTCGAGGACGTCGCGCGAACCTTGGACGCGCTCGCGCGCCGCGGCGTGCGGGCCGAGAACGGTCCGATCCGAGGCCAGCGCGGCGCCTACGCCGAGCTGCGAGACCCCGACGGCCGTGTGGTCGTTCTGACCGAGCGCGACTAGTCCCATGCCGCTGCAGAATCGCGTCCTGCCGAGCGGAGAAATCGTGGCCGATCCCGGACGCGGCCTGCTCACGGGCAACCGGGGCTGCCTGCATGGCCACGGGCGAAGCCTCGGCGTGTCGCGCTGGCGGTCCAAGCTGTGGATCTGCTGCGTGCTCGCCTGGAAGGACGTCCGGCGCGACCCGATGCCGCCCGGGCGGTGGACGGCGCTGTTCTTCCTCGACGAGGCGACCGCGCTGGCGGCCGGGCACCGTCCGTGCGGCTGCTGCCGGCGCGCCGACTATCGTGCGTTTGCGGAGGCGTGGCGTCGCGGGCAGGGCCTGACGCGGCGGCCGCTCGCGATCGAGATGGACGCGCGCCTGCACGAGGAGCGGGTCGACCCGCGCTCGCGACGGCAGCGCACGCACGCGGCGTCGTTCGGCGACCTCCCCGACGGTGTGATGGTGCACCACGGAGGCACGCCCAGTCTCGTCGCTTGCGGCTGCATCCACGCGTGGACGTTCGCCGGCTATGGCCCGCCGGTCCGCGTGTCGCCCGACCTGCCGATGGTCGTCCTCACGCCGCCGGCGACGGTGGCGACGCTCGCCGCCGGGTACAGGCCCATCTTGCACCCGAGCGCGGCGGGGGATGAACGATGAAAAAGGGGGGTGAACGACCGCGCGCGGCGGTTTATGATGGAGCATGCGTATCCTATTCATTCCTTTCGTCCTGCTCGCCGTCGCGGCGTGCAGCTCCGAGCCGGTGTCGTTCTCGGAGCCCGTGGGCATCAACGTCAACGTCACCAAGTCGAGCGATCTCACCGCTTCCGGCGCGATCTCGGGCAACAAGTCCATCAATACCGAGACGTCCAACCCCTACGGCAAGTTCGTGGGCGATGCCATGGTGGCGCTCGGGGGAGTGAACCCGACGCGCATCGAGACGTCGTCGGTGAGCCTGCAGGTCGGCGCCTCATCCAAGAACGTCACCAAGCTGGAGCAGGTGTTCGCCGGCGATGTGTTCGTGGACTTCATCATGAACACCTCGAACAACACCTACAATGTCGCAAAGGTGACCAACCCGACGGGGACCGGCTCGGTGGGGATGAACGTGCTGTTCAACGGGAGCGCGGTCGCCGCCCCGGACTTCCCGCAGCTCCTCACCGGGAGCTTCAAGGTGGTGGTCCGCGGAACCGCCGCGACCGGCTACGCGGCCCTCGCCGCCGAGCCGGTCATCCAGGTGACGCTGACGTTCGAAGCGTTCAAGTAACCTGGCGGTGCCCAGGGGCGGAATCGAACCACCGACACGGGGATTTTCAGTCCCCTGCTCTACCAACTGAGCTACCTGGGCGAAACGGCTCACTCTTTTAGACGCCGCGGCGTCCCTCGTCAAGCAGAATCGCGGCGAGACCCTCGCGCCAGCCGGGGTGGCGGAGACGCACCCCGAGCTCCGCCTTCATCCGCGCGTTGCGGATCCGGCGGTTCGACAGGAACATCTCCGCCGCGACGGGCGGAGCGTCGGCCAGAGGAATCGACGGCGGCGGCGGAAGGCCGAGCATCGCCGCGACGCCGTCGGCGTGCTCGCGCGCCGTGCACGGCTCGTCGTCCCCGACGACGTAGACGGGACCGGGCTCCGGCGCCTCGCCGGCGGCGCGGATCACCGCGACGAGATCATCGACGTGAATCCGGCTCAAGAAGCTCGCGCCGTCCCCATAGACGCGATGCGTCCCGGCGCGAACGCGCTCGTGGATGCCGCGCCCCGGTCCGTAGATCGCCGCGATGCGGAGCGATACGCCGCGCACGCCCGACGCCGCCAGCGCGCGCTCCTCCGCGAGACGCGCCCGAGCGCGCGCCCCCGTCCCGAGCGCGGGGGTGCCCTCGTCGACCCAGCTTCCGTCTCCCGGGCCGTACACGCTGGTCGCCGACAGGTAGATGATGCGCCGGACGCCGGCCGCGCCCGCCGCCGCGGCGAGACGACCCAGGTGCTCCCCGCGCTCGATATCTGCCGGGACCGAGTCCACGACGATGTCCCCGGCGGAAAATGGAATGGTTTCAGGTTGGTACGGATCCGCGACCGCAGCCGCCACGGGCAGCGCCGCGGCCCGCGCCGGCGAACGCGTCGTCGCCAGGACATCTGCCCCGGCCGCCGCGAGCGCGCGCGAGAGCCGCTCGCCGACGTACCCGCACCCGACGATCACCCAACGCAACGCACCCGCTCCGCGACGTGGGCGACGAGATCCGTGCCGCGCATCTTCACCTCGCGCGGATAGCCGATGGGGCTCGTCTCGGCGACGACCGACCGGCCGCCCAGGTCCACGACGGCTTCTCGGCGGAAATGCGTGTGCCCCGCGATCGTCCGCGCGACCGGCACGCCCCGCGCCGCCGCGGCCGCGATGGCCTCGCCCAGCGCCGCCGCGCCGAGGAAGCCGTTCACGAACCCCCACGGCGCCGGCCGTCGCGCCACGAGCTCCACGAACGGCAGCATGTGGGTGACCACCCAGACGGGGCGATCGCGCGGCACCAGCGACAGGTCGCGCGCGAGGCGCTCCACCATCCACGCGGTGAGCTCGGCGTCCCCCGATCCGGGCCAGCGAAAATAGCGCTTGTCGCCCCACGCCAGCGGCCCGTACCGCCCCGCCTCGTAGGCCTCGCGCGGGATGCCGAGCGCCTGGTCGGCGAACGAGTAGTCGTACCAGCCGGTCTGCCCGCAGACCGTCACGCCGTCGACGGAGATCGGGCCCGCGGGCAGATATTCGGCGCCCGCGCGGTCGCAGGCGTCGGCAAGCTCGTCCAGATAGCGGCGGCGCGCGTCCTTCCCCCACAGGTCGTGGTTTCCGGGCACGAACGCGACCTTGGCGACCGACCCGCGCAGGCGCTCGAGCGTCGCGGCCACGACCTCGGGGCGCGCCGACACGTCGCCGGCCACGATCAGCGCGGCCGCGCCAGCCGCCCGCTCCGCCACGAGGTCCACGACCTCCGGGTGGTGATCGACGTGCAGGTCGGACGTGAATGCAATCATGTGAATTCGCGCTCGCTCGCGTCGCCGCCGCGCTCCAGGTCGTTCGGCTGCGCCTCGCTCCAGGGTCGCGTCACCGGCGGCTCCTCTCGCTCGCGCATGCCCCAACCCTAGCGCGAAATTTGCTAGCCGCCGTGTGGTCTTCTACGATCGGCCGCGTGCGCACCGCCTTGCTGTTTGCGCTCGCGGCTTGCGCGCACGAGCGCTACGTCATCTCCCCGCCCGAGGAGATCGACGACCCCGCCGCCCATCTTGCGTTCCGCGCCGCCGACCTCGCCGGCTACGAGGCCGCGTTCCGCCTCACCTGGAACGGCGAGCGCATCGGCGACGCCCGCGAGCGCTTCGTCCGCGACGGCGACGGCTGGCGGTTCGAGCGCAACGAGCGCATCCAGGTGCTCCGGAGCGGGGCGCTCGCGACCGCTCGCACCCGCGTCACCATCGCCGTCGACGATGTCCTCGTCCCTCGCCGGATCGATGTCGAGCGCGAAACGGGCCCTGCCCGCGCCGCCGGCCGCGCGGTGCGCCTGCGCGACGGGTCGTGGCAGATCGTCGACGACGGCGCCGCCGTGCGCATCGTCGACGCCGCGGCCGTGCCGTCGACGCTGGTCCCGCTCCTCGTCGCCGCGCGCGGCGCCCGCGGCTACGACGGCCCGATCCTCGTCGAGGGCGCCGGGCTCGCCTCGGCCCGCATCGTCGTCGAGGTCGCCGGCCGCGTCTCGCGCACGCGCTTCATCACCGCCGCCGGCGAGATCCGCAGCGAAGCCCGCCTCGACGACCGCGGCTTCGTCGCCGTCGCGGGCGGCTCGGTCGGTCTCGCCAGCGAGCGCGTCCCCCCGGAGACGCTCGACGCCCCCTTCGCGCCGCCCGAGATCGTCGCCTCGTCGGCCGTTCCGGTCGTCGGCCGCGCGCCCGGCGGTCGCGAGCTCCGGCTCACCATCACCGGCGTCGCCGCCGCCCCGCCCCAGCGCGTCGACTTCCAGCAGGTGGCGGCCTCGGGCGACACCTGGCGCGTCGTCGTCGACGAGGCGGCCGTGTCCCCGCCCGCCGACGTGCGCGAGCGCACGCACCACGTCGCGCGCACCCTCGGCGATGATCTCGGCGTGGCCGTCCTGTCGTCCGAGGAGGCGCTCGCCGCCGGGCGCGGCGACTGCACCGCCCACGCGGTCGTTTTGGCGAAGCTCCTCGAGGAGCGCGGCTACCAGGCCCGCCTGGTGACCGGCTTCGTGCTCGAGGACGCGGCGCTGCGCCGCCATCGCTGGGTCACGGTCCGCGTGGGCAAGGCGTGGGTGCCCCTCGACCCGATGCTCGACGAGGCGCCGGCCTCGCCGCGGCACCTCGCGCTGGCCGTCCACGGCGCGGGTCTGGACGAGCTCGCTTTCGTGGACGACGTGGCGTTCGCCGGGTGGGACCGCGCCCGCGCGCGCTTTTCTCCGTAACCGAACGCGCCCGGCCGACACATCCCGGCATGCTGCGGAAACTCCTCCCCATCGTGCTGTACATCCTGATTCCGCCGGTCGTCTGGGCCGATACCGGCAATCGCCAGTCGAAGGAGGCCTTCTCGTGGAAGGGCAAGGCGCCGGCCCTTTACCTGCGCGATCTGAACGGCTCGATCGCCGTCGAGGCGGCGAGCGGCGGCGACATCGAGGTGACCGGCACCGTCTCCTGGAAGGACAGCAATCCCGCGGACATCCGCTTCGAGACCAAGCCCGGAGCGAAAGGGGTCACGATATGTGCCCTCTGGCCTTCCACCACCGGCCAGACCACATGTGGGGAAAACGGCGAGTTCTCTCTATCGAATACCAAGAACAACGACCTCAACGTCGCGTTCAAGGTGAAACTGCCCAAGGGGACGCGTCTCGACGTGCAGACGGTGAACGGCCAGGTCGACGTCTCGGGCGCCACCGCCGCGGTCAAAGCGCAGACCGTCAACGGCGGCGTCCACGTGGACACGGCCAGCTCGGAGGTCGATCTCGAGACGGTGAACGGCACGATCGGCGTGAACATCGGCGCGGCGGGCGCGGGCGACGTCAAGCTTCAGACCGTCAACGGTTCGATCGACCTCAAGGTCCCGAGCGGCTTCGACGCCGAGGTCGCCGCCGGGACGGTCAACGGCAGCGTCGTCATCGCCGGGCAGAAATACCGCCATTCCGCCCAGGTCACGCTCGGCAAGGGCGGCCGCAAGGTCAACGTCGAGACGGTGAACGGGTCGATCGCCGTCAACTAACGCCTGGCCCAGGCGAGAAGCACGTCCTTCTCGCGGTCCGGCGTGATTCCCGCCTTCAGCTTCGCCCGCCGCTCCTCCGGCAGCGTCTTCCACCATGCCAGCGTGTCCCGGCAGATGTCCACCACGGGACGGAAACGCATCCCGCGCGCGATCGCCTTGGCGGCGCTGATCGATCCGAATCCCTTCGAGTCGGCGTCGGTCGCCGGCACCCACGCCGGCATGTCGGACCACGGCGAGACCTTCTGCTCGGCGAGGAACTTCACGTCCACCCAGACGAGCTTCGCGTCGGAGCCGCTCGCGGTGCGGCAGGCCTCGAGCATCTCCTTCATCGGCAGAAGGCGCTCCGGGCCCAGCGCGTTGTAGGTGCCGAGGACATCATGTTCCAGCGCGAGGACGCACCACGCCGCCAGGTCGCGCGCGTCGATGAACTGCACCGGATCGGTGCCGTCGCCGGGCGCGAGCACCTCGCCGCCGCGAGCGACGCGCACCGGCCAGTAGGTGAAGCGGTCGGTGGGGTCGCCCGGCCCCACGATGAGCCCCGGGCGCACGGTGAGCACGCGCCCCGGCATCGCCGCCTCGGCCGCCTTCTCGCACAGGACCTTCAGAGCGCCGTAGTATTTCGGCACGTCCTCGCTCTTGGGGTCGGGCACGGTCTCGAGCGGCCCGGACTCGTCCATCGCCGGCTTGGAGAAGTCCGAGTACACCGACACCGTCGAGATGAATAGGTACCGCTTGACGTTCGGCGCCAGCAGCGACGCCGACGCGGTCACGATGCGCGGCACATAGCCCGACGTGTCGATGCAGACGTCCCACTTGCGTCCCTCGAGCGCCTTGAGGTCGCCGTCGCGGTCGCCGTGGAGCTTCTCCACGTCGGGGAAGAGCCCGGGGTGCGTCTTGCCGCGGTTGAACAGCGTCACGGTGTGGCCGTGGGCGTGCGCCGCGTCGACGATGTGGGGGCCGAGGAAGCCGGTCCCCCCGAGGATGACGATGGTCATGGGGCGGCGCTCCGGGGCGCGGACGGCGGGGGCGGCGCAGGCGGCCAGGCTCACCGCCATGAATTCTCGGCGATTCAGCATCATGCGGGGAGCGCTCCTTTCTTTTCCGCCCCGCGGCCGACGGTGATCGCGACGGCCAGCCAGACGGCGGCGATGGGGGCGGCCCACAGCGACGTCGCGCCGAGGCTCGTCCCGAACGACGCGATGCCGGTGTAGGCCCAGATGCCCACCACGTCGGCGCCGCGGTACACGAACGTGTCGAGGAAGCTCTTCGCCTTGTACTTGTCCTCGCGCGGGACGAGCGTGAACAGCACCTCGCGCGCGGGGCGATCGACGGCGAAGTGGAGCGCGCGCCGCAGCGCCTGCAGCCCGACGAGGAGGATCACGCTGGGGACGGCGCCCATGACGAGGAAGCCCGCCATCGTCAGGAGGGGCAGGAGGGCGAGCGCCGCGGTGAGGCCGGCCGCGCGCATGAACCGGCCCGTCAAGAAGAGCTGGATCGCAAGCGCGGTCACGTTGATCGCGACGTCGAGGCGCGCGAACAGGGTGGTGCGCGCGGCCGTGTCGGGGAACGCCTGGGCGACGTAGGCGGCCTGCTGGGTGTAAAGGACCGTCGACGTGACGGCGAAGCAGAGGATCTGCGCGCCGATCCCGAGGAGGTAGGGCGAGCGCGCGACGTTGATGAAGCCGGCGAGGATGCCGCCGCCGACCGCCTTCGACGGCGGCGCGCCCAGCCGGCGCGCGCACTGGACCGAGATCTCGAGCGTCACGGCGGAGATGAGCAGGAGCTGCGGCGGACCGATCGGTTTGGCGAGGAGCGCCGTCACCGTCGGGCCGAGGATCGCTCCGGCGCTGCCGCCCGCCGCGACCGCGCCGAACAGGCGCTTCGCGTCGACGGTCGACCACACGTCGGCCATGAAGCTCCAGAACAGCGACACGACGAACAGGTTGTAGACGCTGACCCAGACGAAGAACACCGGCGCCAGCAGCGACTGCGCACCGAGGGCGAACCCCGCCCAGAAGAGCACCAGGTTCGCGGCGAAGAAGCGGTAGGCGATGGCGATGAGGCGGTGGCGCGGGAAGCGCGCCGCCAGCGCCGAGTAGATCGGCACGGCGACGCAGATCCCGCCGAATGTGGCGGTGAAGTACCAGGGGAGCTTCTCCGTCCCGCGCCCTAGCCCCAGCGCGTCGCGAAACGGGCGGAGCAGGTAGTACCCGAACATCAAGAAGAAGAAGCACAGGAACGACGCCACCAGTGCGCGCTCCTCGCCCGCCTTGAAGCCAAAGACGCGGCGCAGGAACGCGTTCACGCGCGGATGCGCCTCCGCGGCACGCTGAGGTCGAGGACGGCCGCGCCGCGCCGGACCGCGAGCCGGACGATCGTGCCTTCGGGCCCGCGGATGCGCTGGATCGATTCCGAGAAGCCGATCGCCGTCACCTGCACGCCGTCGACGGCGACGATCGCGTCGCCGGGTGACATGCCGAGCTCGGCGGCGCCGCCGCCGGGGAAGATGGTCTTCACCACGAGGGCATCGTTCTCGGCGGCGAGGGTCGCGCCGATGCCGACGAGCTCGACCGTCGGCTCCTCGCCCGGAGCGGTCGGGGCGAGGTCGATCGTCAGCGGGCCCACCGTCGCGCCCTCGGCGAAGGTGAGCCCGGCGACGATGCGGCCGTGGTGCTGGAACGCCGCCACCAGCATGGACCGGCGCCCGGGCGCGATGCCGTCGAGCGCGAACGTGCCATCCTCGACGGTCACCGTGCTCTGCGCCGCCGGGGCGACCGAGGTGCCTTCCCCCTGCCCGCCCTCGACGGTGACGCGCGCGTAGGCGAGCGCGTCGCCGGTGGTGCGATCGACGACCTTGCCGACGAGCGTGCCGCCGCGGCCGAGCCGCACCTCGACGCTGCCGCCTACCTCCGCCGGGACCGGCGCGCTCGGCGCGTAGCCGGGGGCGCGCGCGGCGACCTTCACCGGGCCGTCCTCGAGGCCCGACATCGCGAACCGCCCTTCGGAGTCCATGAACGTGGCGTCGGCGGCGGTGCGGTCGCGCAGCGGCCCGTCCGGGCGGAGGATCGTGATGCTGAACGCGGCCACGGGCTTCCCCGTGTCGACATCGACGACGCGTCCCGACACCGCGCCACCGGCGTGCAGGACGATCTGCAGGTTCTCGGTCGGGGCGGCGACCTCGGCCACGATGACCGGCGCGCTCCCGGCGGAGCGCGCCACCACCGAGTGAGCTCCCGGGTCGAGCCCGACGAGCGCGAACGTGCCGTCGTCGCCCGTCTCCGCCTGCGCCGCCGGGTGCAGGCCCAGCCATTCGGCGGGCGCGGCGGTGACGAGCACGTCCGGGACGGGCGCGCCGGAGTCGTCGACGACGCGGCCGGCGATGCGCTGGCGGTTCGCCCGCGCATCCTTGCGGTCGGGGGGGCCGAGGCGGATCTCCATGCGGTGCGAGACCTGGACGCGCGTATCGACGCGCGCGCGCCCCGGCGCGTAGCGGGGGTGGCGCGCCTCGAACAGCGCGTCGTCGGGGGCGTGGAACGTGAACTCGCCGTGCGCGTCGGACGTGAAGTCCGCGGCCAGCGGGTCGAGCGTCTGCTCGCCGATGGTGGCGCCGAGCAGGGACACGCGCGCGCCCGCGACCGGCTTGCCGTCGGGGGCGAGCACGACGCCGCGATAGTCGATAGCCGGGCTCAGGTAGATGAGGACGTTCTCCACGCGGCGGCCGGGACGCGCGGCGAAGGCGATCGGGCTGTGGCCGAGGCTGGGCGCGTACGGCAGATATCCCGGCGCGCTCACGACCTGGAGGTCGAACGTGCCCGGACGCGCCGGCTGGAAGCGGAAGCGTCCGTCGCCGTCCGTCGCCGTCGAGATCGTGCCCTCGGACGCCGCGAACGTGACCTGCGCGCCGGCGACGCCGCGGCCGGTCGCCCAGTCGATCACGCGGCCGGCGAGCGTGCCGGCGGCGGCGTCGTCCTCGGCGGCGAGGGCCGCGGCGGTGGGGACGCGCGTGGGGGCCGTCGACCCGGGCGAGGATGGCCCCGTCCGCGCGACCCCCGACGACGCCGTCGACGATGCCGCGGCGGCGGGCTGCTTTCCGCCGGAGGTCGTCGGCGCGCCGCGCGGCCACGCGACCCACGCCACCGCCGCGGCGATCATCACCGCCGCTGTGGCCATCGCCGCACTCTTCCCCACACCGGGGCCGCGGCGGGTCAGGGGCAGGAGCGCGAACGCCCACTTGCGCCGGTCGCCGCCGTGCGAACGGTCGAGATCCGCGCGGACGCGGTCGAGCGCCTCCTTCAGCCGCCAGCGGACCGTGCCGGGCGCGACGCCGTGGAGGCGGCCGATCTCTCTCGCATTCATGCCCTCGAAATAGCGCAGCAGCACCGTGGCGCGGTACGGCTCGGGAAGCTCCGACACGATGCGGACGACCGCGCGCTGCGTCTCGAACCGGTCGAGGAGGCGCTCGTTCGAGATCTCCTCGCCGCCGGCGAGCTGCGCCACCGCCGACGCATGCTTCGCCCGGACCGCGTCGCGGCGAAAACGCATGCGCGCCATGTTCGTGAGCACGTGGGCGAGCCACTCGCGCATGCGGCCGCGCGGCGGCGGGTGGCGCAGCGCCGCGACGTACGTGTCCTGCACCATGTCGTCGGCCGCCCCGGGCCCCACCAGGTGCACGGCCAGACGGCGCAGCCACTCGGCGTTGGCCAGGAGCTCTTCCGGGGTCGGGGCCACGATGAGATCATGCGCGACAACGGCCGGGTGTTGGGCATAATCCACACCCCATGCTGATCTTGATGAAATCGGATGCCAGCGACGCCGACATCGAGGCGGTGTGCGGGCGGGTCCGCGAGCTCGGCTACACGCCCCACCTCATCCCGGGCGCGACGCGGGTCGCCATCGGCATCACCGGCAACCAGGGGGCGATCGACCCCGATCTGTTCGCGCGCTTCCCCGCCATCGCCGAGGCGGTCCCGGTGTCGCGGCCGTTCAAGCTCGTGTCGCGCGAGGTCAAGCCCGACGATACGGTCATCAAGGTGGGCGGCGCCGTCTTCGGCGGCGGCACGTTCGGGGTGATGGCCGGGCCGTGCGCCGTCGAGGGTCGCGAGCAGCTCCTGGCCACGGCGCGCGCGGTGCGCGCCGCCGGCGCCCACGTCCTCCGCGGCGGCGCGTACAAGCCGCGCACGTCGCCCTACTCGTTCCAGGGTCTGAAGGAGGAGGGGCTCGAGCTCCTCGCCGAGGCGCGCGCGGCGACGGGGCTGCCGGTCATCACCGAGGTGGTGGACACGCGCGACGTCGACCTCGTCGCCGAGAAGGCGGACATCCTGCAGGTCGGCGCGCGCAACATGCAGAACTTCGCGCTCCTCGAGGCGGTGGGGCACGCCGGCCGTCCGGTCATGCTCAAGCGCGGCCTGTCGGCCACGATCCAGGAGTTCCTCATGGCCGCCGAGTACATCGTGTCCAAGGGCAACTACCAGGTGATCCTGTGCGAGCGCGGCATCCGCACGTTCGAGACGATGACGCGCAATACGCTCGACCTCGGCTCGATCCCGCTCATCAAGCGGCTCACCCACCTGCCGATCATCATCGACCCGTCGCACGGCACAGGGGATTACCGTTCGGTGCCGGCGCTGGCGCGCGCGGCCGTGGCCGTCGGCGCCGACGGCCTCATGGTGGAGGTCCACCCCGACCCGGCGCACGCCCTGTCCGACGGACCCCAGTCCCTGACCCCGGCGCGGTTCGAGGCGCTTATGGAGAGCGTCCGTGCGATCGCCGCGGTGGTGGGCATGAAGATGTGATACGTAGGCGGGAATGCGCAGTTGGCCGTACCTCTATCTCCTCGTTGTCGCGGCGTGCATCCAGGACTCCAGCCGCCAGCATCCCGGCGACCCGGACATGCCCGACGCCCCCGCTCCGACGGCCGACGCGCCTCCCGGGGTCGTCCCGATCTCTACGATCGCGCTGACCGTCGACGATCTGACGTTTGGCATCGTCGGGGACACGCGCCCGCCGATGTCGAACGACACCGCGTCGTATCCCACCGCGATCATCACGGCGATCTGGAAGGGCGTCGCGGCCGCGGCTCCCGGGTTCGCGGTGTCGACCGGCGACTACATGTACGTAAGCTCCAGTGGGGCGGAGGCGAACCCGCAGCTCGACCTCTACCTGGGCGCGCGCATGGCGTACTCCGGGCCGGTGTTCGCCGCGCTCGGCAACCACGAATGCGCCACCGCCACCGCGTCGAACTGCGGTCCTGGCGCGCCCGACGGGACGCCGGTGTCGTACCAGACGTTCCTCCGCCGGATGGTCCAGCCGCTGGGCGTGTCGACGCCGTACTTCATGGTGCGCGTCGATCCGCCGGGCGGCGCCTGGAGCGCGAAGGTCGTGGTCGTCGCGGCGAACGCCTGGAGCGAAGACCAGGCGCGCTGGCTCGAGGACGCCATGGCCGAGGCGACCACCTACACGTTCGTCGTGCGCCACGAGCCGGACAGCGCGACGACCGCGCCGGGCGTGTCCCCGAGCAAGCAGATCATCGGCCGCCACCCGCTCACGATGCAGATCGTCGGCCACTCGCACAGTTACGGCCGGCTGTCGCAGAAGGAGCTCCTCGTCGGAAACGGCGGCGCGCCGGCGACCGGCTCGCTCCCTTACGGGTACGTCGTCGCGCGGCGGCGGGCGGACGGCGCGATCGAGTTCTCGGCGTATCGCTGGGACACCAACGTCCGCTTCGATCGGTTCGCCGTATGGGCCGACGGCACCGCTGCGCCCTGACGCTCCTCCTGGCGCTTTTGGCCTGCGAGCGGGGGAAGACGCTCGTCGGCTCGAAGAGCTCGATCTCCGGTGGGCCGTTCCTCGACGCGCGCGGCAAGATGGCGTTCCCCTACTCCGACGCGCGTTTCCGCGTCGATCGCGACTACCTGTACGTGACGCTGTACGCGGCGGATGAAGACATCCGGTCGACCGACTACTTCGACGTGTCGATCGCGCCGCTGTCGTTCCGGGTGGGGCCGGCCCTGTCCACCGCCCCGGCGGTCGTCGAGATCGACCGGGACATCGACGGCACGATCGATCGCAGCTTCGATCTCGACGAGGAATGGGTGGTGGAGCTGTCGATCCCGCTGGCGATGATCAACACCCAGCCCGCGCGCGTCGTCATCTCGCGCTGCGATTTCCCCAAGCAGGGCGGCCGCCGCTGCGGAAGGTTCGAGGGGACGCTCGAGCTCAGGCCTTAGTCGGGGACCGTGCCGACGCGCCCCCAGCGCACGCCCTCGGGCAGGGACGACGACCACCAGATGAACATGAGCGTGCCCTTGATGTTGCCCGCCGGGAGGGGGCCCCAGTAGCGCGAGTCCTGGCTATTCGTGCGGTTGTCTCCAAGGACGAAGACGTTGCCCGGGGGGACGAGGACCTCCGCCATATCGCCCCGATCGAGCGGGCCGACGTGCGCCACCGTGTAGCGTTTCCCGTCGAGCATCTCGGGGACGCAGGTCGCGCGCTCCGGGTGCCACCTGGCAGTGTCCTCGGTATAGTCCCAATAGGAGCAGGGCGTCCCCTCGCCGGCCGTAGCAGCGGTGCCGTTGACGAAGAGCGTCCCGCCGCGCACGGCGACTCGATCGCCGGCGAGAGCGACAACGCGCTTCACGAAATCCTTCCTCGGATCGACGGGCCAAATGAACACGATTACCTCCCCGCGCGCGGGCGACGTCCGCCATTTGGCGACGAAGATGTGATCGCCGATCTCGAGCGTCGGGATCATCCCGCCGGACGGAATCTTGAATGCCTCGTAATAGAAGACGCGGATCGAGACCACGGATATGAGGCCCACTCCGAGGAAGATCGCCCAGGACGAGCTCGAATTCCCCTCGGCGCGATGAAACAGGAACGCCGCGTCGACCTGCGCGGCGACGTACAGGACCAAGGCCGCGGCGAGCCCGGCCACGCGCGTCCACGGCACGGTCAGGAGCGCCGCGAGGATCGCGCCGAGAAACACCGCGCCGCGGTGCGGGCGGCCGAGGAACGCGTGGCACGCCCCGGGTGTGGTCAGGGACAGCACGATGGCGGCGAGGCTGCGCATGGGGCGAGAATATACGCCCATGAGCCTCGTCCGGCTGCGCCCCCTTTCCCTCGACGACGTCGACCGCATGATGGACTGGGTCAACGACCCCGACATCGTCGGCAACATCGCCGCGTTCGCCGGCAAGCCGCTCGCGCGCGACGACGAGGAGGCCTACGTGCGGCGCCTGCTCGCCTCAGACGCCGACAAGGTGTTCGCGATCGAGCGCGCCGCCGACGGCGCGTATCTCGGCAATGTGGGGATCCACCAGATCTTCTGGCGCAGCCGCGTGGGGCGGCTGGCATGCATCATCGGCTACCGCGCCGAGATGGGGAAAGGCTACGGCAGCGCCGCGATCGCCGGCGCGCTCGACTGGGCGTTCGGGGAGGCGAAGCTCCACAAGGTGTGGCTCATGGTGTTCAGCAGCAACGCGCGGGCGCGCCGCACGTACGCGCGCCTCGGCTTCATCGAGGAGGGCGTCCTGCGCGAGGAGTACTTCCACGAGGGCGGCTGGCACGACATGGTGCGGATGAGCGTGCTCGATCGCGAGTGGGCCTAAGCGTGGGTCAGTACCACGACGGCGCGAGCGTCTCGCGCCAGCGATCGAGCGCAGCGGCGTCGGCGGCGAGCAGCCGCTCGCGCGGCAGGGGCGGCGGAGGGCCGAGCGCGAGGATGCGGTCGACGACGGCGACGCGCGCGTCGCCGGCGACGCGCGGCACGAGGTGCAGGAGCGACAGCGTGTCGCGCGCGCGCGCCGCCGCGACCGCCGCCGCGACCGCCGCCGCGTCCCCGGCGTCGACGCGCGCCACCGCCTCGCGCAGCGCCGCCGGCGCGTCGAGGAACACGGGCGTGCCCGGGCCGGCGCCCGGCGTCGTCCACGCCTCGGCGCCGGCGGGGACGTACACGCTGCGGCCCGGCGCCTCGAGGGACACCCAGCCCCACGTCACCTCGAGGTGCGTCGCGCCGCCCTCGGCCACCATCAGCCGGTAGGCGCAGCCGAGATCCACGGCCGCCGCGGTCGGCGTGTCCACCACCAGGAGGCGCGGCGGGGCGCTAACGCGCGCCGAGATGGCGCCGACCGCGAGCTCCAGCCGGTGCGCCGCCTTGCGGCGGACGCGCGTCCCCGGCTCCACGTCCATGCGACCCAGCTTCGCCACGGTCAGGCGCGCGCGCGACGCGCCGTCGGTCTCGAGCCACTGTTCGAGCGGCAGCGCGCGGCAGGGCGCGCCGCCGCACGTCGGTGTGCCGGCGACATCCTCGACCGCCCACGGCTCGACGCGCGGCCGCAGCACGATCGGCGCCGCGGCGGCCATCGCCGCCGTCGCCGCGGCGGCGGCGTAAAACGGCCAGCGCCGCGCGCGCGGGCGCGGCGCCGCGCCCCGGTAGCGCATCGGCGCCAGGAGCTCCTCGAGGCGCGCAACCTCCGGGTCGGGCGGGCCCTTCCCGTCGTAGAGGTAATCACTCATCGACTTCCTCGACTTCGTCCTTGGCCTCGTCGGCGAGCGAGGCCGGCAGGCCGAGCCGCTCGCGCAGAAGCCGCATCCCCCGGTGGAGGTTCACCCGCACCGACCCGGGCGTGAGCCCGGTGCGCGCGGCGATCTCGTCCCCCGTCATCCCCTCGACGAGGCGCATCAGCAGCGTCTCGCAATATGCGTCGGGGAGCGCGCGGATGGCGGCCAGCGCCTGCGCCGCCTCGGCGCGACCCGTGCCCGCGTCGCGCGCGGCGAGGTCCTCGGGAAGGCCCGACTCGCCGCGGCGCGCGCGCAGGTGGTCGGCGGCCCGGTGCCGCGCGATCTGCGCCAGCCACCCGCCGAACGCGGCGTCGTCGCGCAGCGAGGCGATCCGCTCGAGCGCGCGCAGGAACACGTCCTGCACCAGGTCGGCGGCGTCGCGCGCGGGCACGCGTCCGAGGAGGATCGCGTGCACCATCTTCCCGTAGCGCGCGTGCAGCGCGCCGAACGCGAAGCGGTCCCCGCGGCGCGCCGCCGCCACCAGCGGCGCGTCCGCGCCGCGATCGTCGTGCTGGTGCCGCATGCCCGCGGGCTCGGCCATCCGATCCCCATCATGACGATCGAGGCGGCGCGGCGTTAGCTGTAAAAATACCGCCGTCATTCTCGATAGATGCGGGCGCGGGCGCTGGCCCGCAGCCGGTCGTCGTAACCGCCCACGATGAGCGCGCCCCCATCGGCGAGGACGGTCACCGTGCCGAAGTGGGGCGCCTCGTCCATCTCCGCCGCGACGTCGAATCGGCCGCCCGCGAACGTTTCCACCGTCGCGCTGCCGCCGGCGACGAGCACGCGGCCGTCGGGGAGGAGCACCGCGGCGCCGGCGAGCTTGAACCGCGCCGCGCGCAGGTCGCCCGTCGCGCCGAACGTGCCCGAGCGTGGATCGTAGATCTCCGCGCTCGCGAGCTGGCCGCGCCAGTCGCGCGCGTCCGAGCCGCCGCCGACGAGGACGCGGCCGTCGGCGAGCGCCGCGGCGAAGTGCTTGTAGCGCGCGGTGCCGAGCGAGCCCGTCGCGGCGAACTTGCCCGGCGCCGGATCGTAGATCTCGGCGCCGGCGAGCACCTCGCCGCGCGCGCGGGCGCCGCCGGCGATGAGCACCCTGCCGTCGGGAAGGAGCGTGGCCGTGTGGGCGACGCGCGGCGTCCCCATCGAGCCCGTCGCGACGAATCGCCCGCCGGCGGGATCGTAGATCTCCGCGGACGCGGTCCCGGTCGCGTCGCCTCCGCCGGTGAAGAGCACGCGCCCGTCGCGGAGGCGCGTGGCCGTTCCGCCCCCGCGCGGCCGCCCCAGCGAAGCGGCGGCGACGAACGCGCCGCGGCGCGGGTCGTAGAGCTCGGCCGACGCGAGCATCCCGGTCTCGTTCCACCCGCCGGCGACGAGCACGGTGCCGTCGGCGAGCAGCGTCGCCGAATGCCCGGCGCGGGGCTCGCGCAGGCGCGGGCCCGGCCGGAACGCGGCGCCGTCGTAGATCTCGGTCGTGGCGGTGTAGATCTGCGAGTACCCGTCGGGGCCCTTGCGGAAACCGCCCGCGACGAGCACCCGGCCGTCGGCGAGGAGCGTCGCCGTGTGGCTGGCGCGGGTCTCGCCGAGCGACGGCAGGTCGTGGAGCGCGCCGGCGTGCACCGCGCCGCAGGTCGAGACGGCGAGCAAGACGGCACGTTTCATGTGGGAAAGGACGCGCGCCGGCGCGCGGCGTTAACGGCGGCCGCAGCCGGTGGGCAGCACGTTGTCTCGGTATTCCCCCTCCACGTTGCCCGGCGGGTCGTAGTTGCACACCCATACCTGGATGGAGTCGCACGCCGCGACGCCGCAACCGAGGTGCTTGGTCCCCCGCCACACGACCTGCGTGAAGTGGCCGGTGACGGAGCTGAACCCGGGGCGATCGTAGCGATAGCGCTCGCGCTCGGCGTACCACATGTCGACGACGTCCTCGCTCGCCAGCGCCCCGCGCGTCGCGGCGGCGAGGTTCTCGCCGTGCTTGCCGCGGCTGTGCTCGAGCGCGCAACCGTTGCGCCGCAGCGCGTCCGCCCAGCGCTGCGCGGTGCGGGCGAGGTCCGACGACCAGGCGAGCGGGGGCGCGCAGTGCTGGGCCCGCACGCGGTTGTGGGCTTCCAGGATGCCGGAGAGCGCGTCGGGCGCGCCCGTTCGCGGCGCCGGGCCCGCCGCGGCCAGGAGACGCGCCGCGCCGAGGTTGCCGTGGCGCTCCGCCAGGTCGAGCGGCGTCTCGCCTCCCTTGGCGCGGGCGCGCGGGTCGGGCGGGACGGCCGGCGCGGGAGCCACGCAGGCGGCCGTCAGGGACAGCGCGGCAAACCACCGCATTCGGTGAGGGTAGCACGGTCACGCGCGCGGCAGCGTCAGGCGCGCCTCCGCGCCGCGCGTCCCGGCGCGGTTCTCCAGCGCGAGCGTGCCGCGGTGCGCCTCGGCGATCTGGCGCGACAGCACCAGCCCGATCCCCGAGCCCCCCGGCTTGGTCGTGAAGAAGGGGACGAAGAGGTTGCCGCCGTCGCTCAGGCCGGGGCCGTCGTCGGCGACGGTCACGGTCACCTGCGCCGACGACGTGTGCCAGCCGAGCGTCACGCCGCCGCCGGTCTCGAGCGCCGCGTCCGCAGCGTTGCGCACCAGGTTGATGAGGAGCTGATCCAGCTGATCGCCGTCGGCCTGGATGACGACGTCCGGTCCCGCGTCCACCTGGACGGGCAGGCGCTTCTCCAGCTCGGCGGTGCGCCGCACCCACGCGCCCACGTCGACGGGGCCGCGGCGCGGCCGCGGCAGCCGCGCCAGCCGCGTGTAGGACGTCATGAAGCGCGACAGCGCCTCGGCGCGCCGCTCCACGACCTCGAGGCCGCGCTTCGTGTCCTCCTCCCAGTCCTCGGGGCGCGGCGACCGCCCCAAGAGCTGGCGCAGGCTCAGGGCGATCGACTGGATCGGGGTCAGCGAGTTGTTGATCTCGTGGCCGAGCACGCGCACCAGCCGCTGCCAGGCGCGCAGCTCCTCCTCGCGCAGCGCGCGCGACACGTCGGTGAGGACGACCAGCTCGTGCGGCAGGCCCTCCTGGCGGAACGAGCCGCGCCGCAGCTCCCACGGCCCCTGGCCGCCGGGGAACGGCAGCACCATCGTTCGCGGCGCGTCCCCGTGCAGGCACGCGGCGAGGCCCAGCTCCGCGGCGGGCGTGCCGAGCACGTCGCCGCGGCCGAGCAGACGCTCGCCGGCGCGGTTGGCCAGGCGCAGACGCCGCTCCTCGTCGAACGCGAACACCGCGACGTCGATCTCCTCCATGACGCGGGCGAGCAGCTCGCTCGCCTCGAGCGCGCCGAGGCGCTGGGTGCGCAGCGTCTGGCCGAGGAGGTTCACCTCGGCGAGCGCCGCGCCCAGCGGATCCTCGTTGCGCGCGTGGCGGGCGCGGATGGTGAAATCCCCCTCGCGCAGCGCGGCGAGCAAGTTGGCCAGCGTCTGCAGCGGCCGCACCACCCGCTCGCGCAGCGCTGCCGACGCGCCGAGCCAGGTGCCGACGACGAGGAGCGACAGCGTCCACTGGACCTTCGCCGAATAATCCCCCGTCCACAGGAGCACCAGCGCGACCGCCGCCGCGGGCAGCGCGGCGAGGAGCGCGAGACCCAGGATGCGCTCATCGTGCGTCGCCTGCCGCCGGCGCTTGGCCGTCATCCTCCCTTGATACCGAAATGCTGGAGTCGGCGGTAGAGGGCGCTGCGGCTCAGGCCCAGCGCCTTGGCCGCGTCGGAGACGTTGCCGGAGGTCCGGCCCAGCGCCTTCTGGATGAGGTAGCGCTCGGCGTCCTCGAGCGTCATCTCCTCCAGGCGCGACGCCGCGTCGCCCGGGCGCGCGCGCAGGAGCAGGTCGTCGAGGCCGACCAGGTCCGTCTGGCTGAGCAGCGCTGCGCGCTCGATCACGTGCTCGAGCTCGCGCACGTTGCCCGGCCAGGTGTGCTCGAGGAGCGCCTGCATCGCGTCGGGCGCGAAGCCCCTGGGCGCGTGCGGATACTTCTGCGCCTTGCGGCGGAGGAAGTAGCCCGCCAGCTTGGGGATGTCCTCGCGCCGCTCGCGCAGCGACGGCAGGCGGATCTCGACGGTGTTGAGGCGATAGAGCAGATCTTCGCGGAACCGCGCCTCGGCGCATTCCTTGGCGACGTCGACGTTGGTGGCGGACAGGACGCGCACGTCGGCGCGCCGCACCTTGGACGAGCCGACGGGGTGGAACTCGCCCGTCTGGAGGACGCGCAGGAGCTTGGCCTGCTGGCCCAGCGGCATGTTGGCGATCTCGTCGAGGAACAGCGTGCCGCCGTCGGCGAGCTCCACGCAGCCGGTGCGATCGGTCTTGGCGTCGGTGAACGCGCCGCGCACGTGACCGAACAGCTCGCTCTCGAACACGCCGTCGGCGAGGCCGCCCGCGTTGACCGCCACGAAGCCCTTGCGCGCCCGCGGCGAGCGGGCGTGGAGCCAACGCGCCAGCACCTCCTTGCCGGTGCCGTGCTCGCCGGTGATGAGGACGTTGGCGTCGGAGGGACCGACCTTGTCGAGGAGGCGCAACACGGGCTGCATCGCGCGCGACTCGGCGATGAGCTCGGGGAGGTCCATGCCGAACTGGCGCGAGGCCTCGTCCTCGAGGCGGCGCGTCTGGCGCAGCGCCTGCCCCAGCTCGATCTGGGTCTTGAGCGTCGTGAGCAGGCGCTCGTTGTCCCACGGCTTCTGGATGTAGTCGCGCGCGCCGCGGCGCATGGCCTCGACCGCGCCGTCGACGCTCCCCCACGCCGTCATCACCACCACCGGCAGCGTCGGGTCGAGCTGCCCGAGGCGCCCCAGGAGATCGAGCCCCTCGCGTCCGCTGGTGGTGTCGCGCGCGTAGTTGAGGTCGATGAGCGCGCAGGCGAAGTCCTCCCCCTCGACGAGCGCTTGCACCGCCGCCGGCGAGGCCGCGGTGCGGATCTCCCAGCCGTCGCGCTTGAGCAGGAGGCGCAGCGCCTCGAGGACGTCGGGCTGGTCGTCGGCAACAAGCACGCGGGATTGGCGCACGGTTCCTCTATTCATAGCGTAAGGCCGTCATGGGGTCGACGCGGGCCGCGCGGCGCGCCGGGATGAGGCACGCGAGCACGCCCACGAGCACGAGCAACGCCACCATCGCGACGATGGTGACCGGATCGGTGGCGGACACACGGTAGAGGAACGCCCCCAGGAGCCGTCCGAGGAGCAACGCGCCGACGACGCCCGCCGCCGTGCCGAGCACGGCGAGGCGCAGCCCCTGGGTGAGGACGAGCCCCAGCACCGTGGTGGTGCGGGCGCCGAGCGCCATGCGCACGCCGATCTCCCGTGTCCTCTGGCTGACCGAGTAGGACAGGACGCCGTAGATGCCGAGGGCGGCGAGGAGCAGCGCCACGATCGCGAACGCCGCGCCGACGGCGGCGAGGATGCGCCGCTGCGCCGCCGACTGGGCGATCGTCGCGTCGACGGTGCTCACGGCGTAGACCGGCTGGTGGGGGTCGACCGCGTAGACCTGCGACTTCATCGCGCCGAACAGCTTCGTCGGGTCGCCGTCGGTGCGCACCACGAACGTGGCCCAGGGCATCGCCTGGGCCAGGTTCATGTAGATCTGGGGCTCGGCCGCGTCGTCGAGCTGGCGCAGCCGCACGTCGCCGACCACGCCGACGACCTCGGCGAAGCCGCCCCACGAATCGATGCGGTGCCCGATGGGGCTCTCGCCGGGGAAGAACCGATCGGCGAACGTCTTGTTCACGATCATGGTGAGCTTGAGGTCCGCGGGGTAGAACGTCCGCCCGGCGACGACCGGGATGCGCATGGTCTTGAAGAACTGGCCGTCGGCGATGAGCTTGGCCGTGTGGGGGCGCGTGTTCGCGGGGAGCTCCGGCCGCCCCTCGATCTCGAACGAGCCCGACGTCTGCGAGTTGCCGAACGGCATGTTGGACACGACCGACGCCGAGGTGACGCCCGGCAGCGCACGCAGGCGGTCGATCACCGCCTCGTCGAACGCGCGCCGCCGCTCGAAGTCGGGGTACTTGGCCTCCGGGAGCTGCACGTTCATGAGGGCAACGCCGGCGGGATAGAACCCGGGCGGCGCGGCGAGGAGCCTGAGCACGCTTTGCCCGACCAGGCCGGCGCACACGAGCACCACGATGGCGACGGCGTACTGCACGACGACCAGCGCCGAGCGCAGCCAGCCCATGCGCGGGACGCCGCCGCCGCGCAGCGCGCTCGCCAGATCGGTGCGCGAGCCGCGCAGCGCCGGCGCGATCCCCACCACGGCGCCCACGAGGATCGCCATCGCGGTGGCGAACGCGAGCGTGCGCCAGTCGAGCGGGACGGACGTCGGTCGGGCCGCGCCCGACGGCCACAGCGATATGAACAGGTCCTTCTCCCACAGGGCGAGCGTCAGCCCGAGGACGCCGCCGGCCAGCGACAGGATCACGCTCTCGGTGACGAGCTGCCGCACCACGCGGCCGCGGCTCGCGCCGAGGGCGGCGCGCACCGACAGCTCCTGCGTGCGCGCGTGCATGCGCGCGAGCATGATGCTCGTCACGTTCGCGGCGGCGATGACGAGCACGAACAGCGCGCCGCCGAGGAGGACGAGCAGGCTCAGGCGCGCCTTGCCATAGAGCGCCTCGCGCAGGCTGCGCACGCCGATGCGGTGGCCGCTGCCGTCGACGTCGAGCTTCGGGCCCAGGGCGTCGAGCTCGGCGCGCGCCGACTCGAGCGTCGCGCCGTCGGCGAGGCGCCCGAACACGGGCAGGTAGTGCTCGCCGCGGTCGTCGTTGGTCCGGCGCGGCTCGAGCGGAATCAACACGTCGCGTCGGCCTCGCAGCGTCTCCGCCCCGTTCGGGGGGAGCACGCCCACGACCTGGTACGCGGCGCCGTCGAGCTGGATGGTCCGCCCGAGGATGTCCGGGCTCGCGCCGAACGCCCGGCGCCAGAACCCGTCCCCCAGCACGGCCACCGGCGGCCCGTTCTTCGCGTGCTCCTCGGCGGTGAACGTCCGCCCGCGCGCGGCGGTGAGCCCGAACACGCGGAAGTAGTCCTCGGACACGTATGCGCCGATGATCCGCTCCGGCTCTCCCTGCGATACGAACGCCATGCTGTCGGTCTTCTCCGCCGCCAGCGCCGACAGCTGGCGCGCGTTGGCCCGCCAGTCCTTGACCTCCGGCCACGACGCGTTCGCCGGGGGACCGTACTGCGGCTGGATGTCGAAGACGTGCAGGACGCGGTCGGCGCCCGACAGCGGAAGCGGGCCGATGAGGGTGGCGTCGGCGACGCTGAACAGCGCCGTGACCGCGCCCAGCGCGAGCGCGAGCGTGCCTACCACCACGGCGGCGTAGCCGGGGTGCTTGCGGAACGTGCGCAGCGCGAAGCGGATGTCTTCCATGTTCACTCCGTTCGCAACACCGCCATGGGATCGAGGCGGGCCGCGCGACGCGCCGGCAGGAAGCTCGCCACGACGGTGACGCCGACGAGCAGCGCCGCCACCGACGCGTAGGTGAGCGGGTCCGTCCTCCCCACCCCGAAGAGCATGCCGGAGATGACGAAGGACAGCGCGACCGCCCCCGCGGCGCCGACGACCACGCCGCCGAGCGCGAGCCACAGCCCGTGGCGCACGATCAAGCCGACGAGCTGCGCGGGGCGCGCGCCGAGCGCGGCGCGCACCGACAGCTCCTGCGTCCGCTGGGTGACGCCGTACGACACGACGCCGTACACGCCGACGACGGCGAGCATCAGCGCCACGCCGGCGAAGATCATGAGCAGCACCATGACGAGCCGCTGCTGCGCGACCAGGTCGCGCATGTAGTCCTCCATCGGCCGGATGTCGACGGGGACGTTCTTGTCGACCGCCTGGATGGCCGCGCGCACGGCCGCCCCCTGCGGGGCGGACGAGCGCGCCAGCACCGACAGGAACGGCAGCGGCGTGTGCGAGTACGGCGCGTAGGCCATCGGCGTCGAGTCCTCGGTCAGGCCGCGCTCCTTGATGTCGCCGACCACGCCGATGATCTCGCGCTCCTTCGGCTCGCCGTAGCCGACGATGACCTTCTTCCCGATCGGATCCTCGTCGGGGTAGAACTTCTTGACGAAGGCCTCGCTCACTACGAGGACGGCCGGCTGCGTCGGATCCTCCTCGGCGGCGGTGAACAGGCGTCCGCGCTTGAGCGGGACGCGCAGCGTGGCGAACAGCGTCGAGCTGGCAGCGCGGAAGCCGGTGGCGACCCGCTCGCCCGGCTTGGGCGGCGGCCGCCCCACGAACGAGATCGTGAACCCCATGTTGGAGCCGGTCAGCGGCGCGGGCAGCGCGATCGCCGTCTCCGCGCCGGGGATGGTCGCGATCTGCTGCTCGAGGCGCTGGAAGTACGACACCCACTGCTTGTCGTCCGGGTAGGTCGCCTGGGGCAGGCTCACCGTCGCGACGGTGAGGTGGTTGGGATCGAATCCCGGGTTCACGTTCTGCAGGTTCGCGAACGTGCGCAGGAGGAGGCCGGCGCCGACGAGGAGCAGCATGGCAAGGCTGATCTCGGCCGCCACCAGCGTGCTGCGCAGGCGCGTCCGGCTGGCCCCGCCGCGCGCCGCCGCCTGCTGCAGCGCCTCCCCCGCCTGGGCCTTGAGCGCCTGGGCCGCCGGGATGAGCCCGAAGGCGAGCCCCGTCGCCGCCGCCACGGCGACGGCGAACGCGAGCATGCGCAGATCGACGACGAGCGGGCGGATCGACCCGATCTCCGACGGCACCATGCCGCGCAGCGCGTCCACGCCCCACATCGCGAGCAGCACCCCCGCGCCGCAGCCGACGAGCGACAGGATGAGGCTCTCGACGAGCACGTCCCACATGATGCGGCCGCGGCTGGCGCCGAGCGCCAGGCGGATGGCGATCTCGCGCTGGCGCACCGACGCGCGCGCGAGGAGCAGGTTGGCGACATTGGTGCAGGCGATGAGCAGAACGAACGCGACCGCGCCGAGCAGCACCAGAAGCCCGGAGCGGACGTCCCTGATGAGAAATTCGTGGAGCTGCTTGACCTGGAACGTGCGGTTCTTCAACGCGTCGGGGAACTCCCCGGCGAGGCGCTGGCGGATCGTCTCGAGCTCCGCCGCGGCCTCCGTCACCGTCCGGCCTTCGGCGAGCCGCCCGACGACCCACGTGAAGTGCGCGTTCCGCTCCTTGCGCAACTCGAGATCGAGCGGGCCCTCGGGGTAGGGCAGGTACAGCTTCGGCTCCTCGGACTGGAGCGGGAACGTGAACCCCTCCGGCATGACCCCGATGACCGTGCGCGGCACCCCGTTGACGACGAGCTTTTGCCCGAGGATGTTGCGGTCGGCGCCGAGCTCGCCCTTCCAGTACGAGTGGGCCAGGACGACGACGTTGTTCTTGCCCGGCTGGTCTTCATCCGGCGCGAAGCCGCGCCCCAGGAACGGCGCCTGCCCGAGTACGGTGAACAGGTCGGCCGACGCGATCGTCACGTCGACCTTGCGCGCCTCGCCGCCGAGGGTGAGGCTGGCCTGGTTGGAGGTGTACGTGGCCACGCCGCCGAGCGTGCGCGTCTGCTCCTTGACCGACACGAAGTTCGGCCACGACCACGACGTGCCGAAGTCGCTGGTGTTGGCGCGCTTGTCCCCGAGCTGCACCAGCCGCTCTCCGTCGGGGAACGGCAGCGGGCGCAGCACCACCGCATCCACGACGCTGAAGATCGCGGTGGTGGCGCCGATGCCCAGCGCCAAGGTGAGGACCGACACGATGACGAGCGCGGGGCTCTTGGCCAGCGCCCGCAGGGCGTGCTTCCAGGTCGACATCTCGTGACTCCGCCGGCCGGACTAGACCATCCAGCCGTCTTTCAAGTTGATGATGCGCCGCCCGTAGGCCGCGTTCGTCTCCGAGTGGGTGACCTGCACGATGGTCGTCCCCTCCTCGTTGAGCTTCTTGAACAGCTCCATGATCTCCCGACCCTGCGCCGAGTGCAGGTTGCCGGTGGGCTCGTCGGCGAGGATCAGCTTGGGCTTGCCGATCACCGCGCGCGCCACCGCCACCAGCTGCTGCTGCCCGCCCGAGAGCTGGCCGGGGAACAGATCCTTCTTGCCCACGATGCCGAAGCGGTCGAGCGCGTCGGCGACCATCGCCTTGCGCTGGGCCGCCGGGATGTTGCGATAGCTCAGCGGGGCGTCGAGGTTCTCCGCCACGGTGAGCTGGTCGATCAGGTGGAACTGCTGGAACACGAACCCGACGTTCTGGCGCCCCAGCTCGCCGCGCTTCTGCGGATCGAGCTTGTGGACCGGCCTGTCCTCGAACCAGTACTCGCCGGTGAATACGCCGTCGAGCATGCCGAGGATCCCGAGGAGCGTGGACTTGCCCGCGCCCGACGGGCCCATGAACGTCACGAAGTCGCCCGGCTCGACGGTGAGGTTGATCCGCCGCAGCACGAACACCTGCCCGGCGGCGAGCTTGAACGACTTCTCCAGGTCCTTGACGCGGATCATGCCGCGACCCGCGGGTTCTCGCTCACCACGCGCCCGTCGAACAAGTGCACCATGCGCGTCGCCTTCTTGGCGTACTCCGGGTTGTGCGTGACCATGCAGATCGTCGCGCCGCCCTGGTGGAGCTCCTCGAGCAGGGCCATCACCTGGTCGCCGTTCTTGGAGTCCAGGTTTCCGGTCGGCTCGTCGGCGAGCAGGATGAACGGGTCCCCGGCGACGGCGCGCGCCACGGCGACGCGCTGCTGCTGGCCGCCCGAGAGCTGCCCCGGCATGTGCTTGGCGCGGTGGCTCATGCCCACGCGATCGAGCGCCGCCTCCACGCGCTGCCGCCGCTCGGCCGCCGGCATGCCGCGGTAGGTGAGCGGCAGCTCGACGTTCTCGAAGACGGTCAGATCGCCGATCAGGTTGAAGCTCTGGAAGATGAACCCGATCTTGCGATTGCGCATGATCGCCCGCTGCGACGGGGTCAAGCCGTCGGCGGCCTCGCCGGCGAGCTCGTACTTGCCCCCGGTGGGCGTGTCGAGGAGCCCGAGGATCGACAGGAGCGTCGTCTTGCCCGACCCCGATGGGCCTTCGATCGAGCAGAACTCTCCTTTCTTGATCTCGAGGTGGACGTCGGAGAGTGCGTGGGTCTCGACCTCGTCGGTCTGAAACACCTTGGCGACCCCAACAAGCTTGATCAGCATCGTGTCGGACATTGCTTCTGCTCCTTAGCGCAACCGGATGCGGTCGACGGAATCCCACTGCGACATGTCGGAGAGGATCACCTTGTCGCCCTCCGCGAGGCCGTTGACGATCTCCACGGTCTTGACCGAAGTCTTCCCCAGCTGCACGGTGGCGCGCTGCGCGCCGTTGCCGTCGGCGTCGACCCTGAACAGCTGCACGGTGGCGCCGGGCTGCCCGAACGCCGGCCGGCCGACGGATAGGACGTTGTCGAGCCGCTCGAGCTCGATCGTGCCCTCGACGGTGAGGTCGGGGCGGGAGCCCTTGGGCAGCTCGCCCTCGAGGCGGACCTCGACGCGGACCGTGCCGCCGACCGCCGCCGGGTCGATGCGCATGACCTTCCCGACGACCTCGCCGTTGCGGGTGTCGATCGTCGCCTTCTGCCCGAGCGCCACGTCCTTCACCTGCGTCTCGGGGATGCGCAGCTCGGCCTTGAGCCGACTGGGGTTCACCACCTTGGCCACCAGCCCCGCCGCCGGCACCGACTGGCCGACCTGGAACGGCAGCTCCTGGAGCACGCCCTTCACGCCGGCGCGCAGCTTGAGCTCCTCGACCTCGCGGCGGCGGAACTCGGCGATCGAGCGCAGGCGCTGGACCTGCGCGCCCTGCGCGGCGATCTGCGCCGCGTCGCCGGTCCCCATCGCGCCGAGGCGTTTCGTCTCGAACTCGATGCGTCCGCGCAGCTCGGTCATCCGGTCGCGCGACTGCTCCATCTCCAGGTTGGACAGGAAGCCCTTCTTGGCGAGGTCCTCGTCGGCGGCGGCGCGCCGCTGCGCGTCGGCGAGCTGGGAACGCAGCGAGGCGAGCGCGGACTGCTGCGCCAGCTTCTGGTTCTCGAGCGTGGCGCGGAGGTTCGTGAGCTGCGCCTCGGCCTCCGACACCTGCCGCTCGGCCTCGAGCGCGGTCAGCTCGACCTCGGGGTTGGACAGGCTCACGAGCACGGTGTCGGCCTCGACGGGGGTGCCGGGGAAGACGAGGAGCTTCTCCACGCGCCCGGCGCGCGGCGCGCTGATCCAGCGGATCTCCTCCGGGATGAGCGTCCCCTGGCCCTGGACCTGACGGATCATCGGCCCGCGCTTCACCACGTCGGTCCACACCGTCGCGCCGTCCACCGTCGGGGCCGCGGCGCGCAGCCGCGACAGCCCGAACGTCGCGCCGCCGAAGAGGATCGCGGCCGCCGTGCCGTAGGCGATGTACCGGGCCGTCTTGGGTTTGCGCTTGCGGGGAACGTCCACACCCATCCCTGAAGGCGAGATCCGTGCCACGGGGGAAGTGTCCGGATTCATTGGCTGCTTTGCTCCTTCAGGGCGCGGCCGTGGGACCTTTCGTCCCAAAAACGGACACGCCGTAGCGGTCCAGGATGTCGCCGGTCAGGGCGGCGAGCGCGGCGTCGGCCTCGAGGTAATCGGTCTTGGCGCGGGCCAGGCGGAGCTGGGTGTCCGCCAGCTCCTGCTGGCGGCGGAGCACATCGAAGTTCGTGGCGCGGCCGACCTCGAAGCGGGCGCGCTCGGCGTCGAGGTCGAGGTTCGCCTGCGCGATGGCGGGCTCGATGACGGCGATGCGCGCGCGCGCCTCGGACAGTGCGGCCACCTGGCGCGCCACGGCCGCCGTCACCTGGCGCTGCACCTGCGACGTCGACACCTTGGCTTTGTCCACGCCGCCGCGCGCCGATTGCAGCGCGCCGCGCGCGGCGTCGCGCCCCAGCGCGTCGTGAAACGTCAGCGAGGCGAGGAGGTTGTAATTGCGGAACTTGCCGACCTGCGACAGCGCGTCGCCGGCGTCGGCCGCGCTCCCCGACGGGCCGCCCGAGACGGCGAAGTCGAGCTTGGGACGCGTGTCGACCGCGGCGACCTCGACCCCGGCGGCGACCTCGCGCGAGCGCGCGAGGAGCACGTCGGGGTTGCGTTCGCGCGCGCCGACGAGCGCCCGCTCCATCGACGGCGCCTCGGCCACCACGTCCAGCGCGTCGGTGGGCGTGATGCTCGGGTCGGCGCCGATGTCCATGCCGGCGAGCTCGCGCAGGTCGAGCGCGCGGTTGAGCAGGATCCGCTGCGACACCAGGGCGGCCTCCTCGCGCAGGGCCACGGTGACCTTGACCTCCGCGGAGGCGCTGGGCGGCAGCTTGCCGACGCGGATGTTGGCCTCGGTGCGCTCCAGCTGATCGCGCGCCGAGGCGGCCGCGGCCTTCTGGATGTCCCAGTTGGCGGCGGCGAACACGACCTCGAAGTACGAGCTCACCACGTCGCGCACGACGCCGGTGGCGGTCTGGATCTGCGCCAGTGTGGCCACGTCTTTCTGCGCGGCGGCGCGGGCCTGCGCGGCGCGCGCGACTTTTCTGCCCGCGCCGGCGAGGATCGGGTGGCTGAAGCTCAGCGACACCGACGGCGAGTACGAGGTCGCGGTGGACGAGACGGGCATGTCGATCCCCTGCACCGACTCGGTGCGGTTCCAGTCGCCGAGCGTGGACAGCCCGATCGATCCGCCCGAGGGGAGAGGCTTGGTGACGCCGAGGTTCACGGCCACGTCGTCCGACGCCGGCGTCTGGATGGGCACGTCCGACAGCGTCGCCGAGCGGCTGTGCGTCCACTTCACGCCCGCGTCGAGGACGAAGTCGTCGAGGCCGGCCGCGGCGCGCACCGCGCCCGCGGCGATGCCGATGTCGGCCGCGGCGGAGGCGAGCGCGGGGTTCTGGCGCACGGCGCGCTCGACCACCTCGCGCACGCCCAGCGACTCCGCCCGGGCGGCGCCGCCGGCGATCAGCAGGACGAGGAGAACGCGACGCAGCATGCGCTCGCTTCAAGCGAAACGCGTGCCAGCGGCTAAGTCCGCGTCAAAGCGAGCCGCGGTCGCCCCGCGTGTTCGAATGTGGGACGGCGCATCTCAGAGGCGAGCGTTGTCCCAGAAGGGATAACGCGCGTGGCGATGCTTGAGGACCTTGTAAACCTTCCGGTCCAGGAAGACGTCGACGAAGTCCTTGTCCACCTCGCCGAGCTTCACCATCTCCCACAGTATCTCGACGGCGCGCTCGTGCGACGCGGCGACGCGGTAGGGCCGGTCGGACGCGCAAAGCGCGTCGTAGACATCGCAGATCGTCATCATGCGCGACTCGACGGGGATGTCGGTGACGCCGTAGGGATAGCCGGTTCCGTTGAGCTTCTCGTGGTGCGCGCCGGCGATCTCGACCACGCGCGAGAATCGGCGCGGCCACGGGATCTGGCGCAGGAACTTGATCGTCCCGAGGACGTGCGCCTCGATCGCCTTCCGCTCCTCGGCGGACAGCGAGCCGCGCTCGATGCGGAGGAAGCGCAGATCCTCGGGCTCGGCCAGGCCGGACTGCTCGAGCAGCGCGAGCTCGGCCTGGTGCGCGGAGCTGGAGATGGTCGGGTCGTTTAGGAGGCGGAGCAGCTCCTCGTAGCGCTTGGCCTCGATCTCGGTGACGCGCTGCTGCTCCAGCGCGTGGCGGATGCGCTGTTCGAACAGCTTGGCGCGGACGGGCGGCAGCTTGCGCGCCTTGACGAGCACCTCCTCGGGGACGCCGATCTTGCCGAAGTCGTGCAGGAGGCTCGCGTACCGGATCTGGGCCACGTCGTCCCGGCCGAAGCGCAGCTCGGCGAGCGGGCCGGACGACACGCGATCGACCGCCATCGCTAGGCCGGTCGTCATCATGGCGACGCGGAACGAGTGGCCGGCGGTCGACGGATCGCGCTGCTCCATCGCCGACACCGACGCGTACACGAACGCGTCGAACAGCTCGTGCTCGCGCGTGGCCGCCTCGTGCGCCTCGAGCGCGCGCTGCACCACCATCTCCATCACCTTGAAATCGATCGGCTTGGTGATGACCTGGAACACCTGCGCGGCGTTGATCGCGGCGGTCAGCGTCTCGACGTCGCCGTTGCCGGTAATGAGCACGCGCATCGCCGCCGGCTGGATCTCGCGCGCGGTGTGGAGGAGATCGGTGCCGCTGATCTTCGGCATGCGCTGATCGGCGAGGATCAGATCGACGCCCTTCGTCTCGAGGATCCACAGCGCCTGCTCGCCGTCCTCCGCGGTGATGATCTTCTTGTACTTGCGGCGGAGAAACCGCTCGATGAGCTCCAGGTTGGGAGGCTCGTCGTCCACCACGAGGATCGGGTGCTCCGCGAGCTCCGTGGCCATCGGCGTCATCGTATCACTCCCAGACGAGGCCGGCGGTGCGGAGACGCTCTTCCGCCGCGGCCGGCTCGAGCGCGCGCGCCTCCGCCAGGACGTCGGGCGGAGCCCACGACCGCCAAGACGTGAGCACCGCGGCATGGCGGCCGCTCTCGGTGTGCTCCGAGGTGGACAGGACGAGCCCGCGCCGCTCGAGCTCCGCGCGCGCGTCCTTTTCGCCCGCCATGCGAAGCGTTCCGGCCGTCTCCACGTCGCGCAGGAGCCGGCGCGCGGGCGCGCCGAGCCCCTTCTCGGCTCGCCGTCGCCATGCGGGATCCGTGACGAGGCGGAGCAGCGCCGGCCACAGCGTGCGGTGCACGAAGATCACCTTTCCCATCTTGGTGACGAGGACGTCCGGAGATCCTTCGAGATCCGTTGCGACGCGAAAGATCTCCTTGCCCTTGGGGTGCGCCCACCAGCTGCCCTTGACGCGGGCGCCGGCCACCGCCTCGACGAGCTGGGACAGGGAGAGGATCCCGCGGCGGGCGAGGAGCTCGAGGGCAGATGTGGTCGAAGTCATCGGAACCTCGCGGGATTGCGCACCGCGTCAGAATGATTGCCGAAGAGTGTATGCGAAACCAGTCGAAGACGATCCTTTTGCTCGCGGCGCTGTCGGCGCTGCTGGTCGGGATCGGCGGCGCGCTGGCTCCGGGATACATATACGTTTTCGGCATATTGGCGCTGGCGATGAACGTCGGCGCCTATTTCTATTCCGACCGAATCGTTCTGGCGACGTTCTTCAGCGCCTCCCGCTTCGACAGTCCCGATAGCTCCGGGTGCGCCGCGACGTAGCGGCGCGCCTCCACCGGATTCCACCACGCCAGCTCGCGCAGCGCCCAGCCGATCGCCTTGCGCAGGAAGAACTCTTTCGACTCGATCGACGGCGCGATGGAGGCATAGAGAAGCTCGAGGTCGGTCGCCCCCTTGAAGCGGGTCTGGGCGAGGATCGCGGTGCGGCGCTTCCACAGGTCCGCTCCGCGGCTCCACGCCAGGAGCGTCGGCTTCATCCGCGCCGGATGGCCTGCGAGGATCCCGCCGACGCGCCGCGTGGCCAGGACGTCGACGAGATCCCACCACGCGCCGGTGACGATCATCTCCTCGTACATGGGGAGCGCCGCCGGCGTCTGGAATGCGCGGGCCGCGCGGACGCCGGTGAGCTCGATCGCCGCGTAGCGCTCCTCGCGGAACTTCGCTCCCCGCCAGATCGCCAGCACCTCGCCGCAAAACTCGCCCGCGTCGGCGAACGCCGCGCCGGCGAACGCGGCGCGGCAGATCCGGCGCAGGGCGATCGCGCCCACGCCGTGGAGCGGCATCTCCGACTTGAGGTAGGCGCGTCCCCCCTCCGCGCGCGCGGGATCGCCCGCGGCGGCGAAGGCGGTCCGCAGCGGGCGGAGGTAGCGGCTCGGCACTCGACTACAATAGGGCCATCGCGCCGTTTCTCAACATCGACCTCGGCGAGCTCGACGACGAGCCGGCGGAGCTCTACGCGCTGGCGCACGTGGCGAACATCGCGTGCGGCGGGCACGCCGGGGACGAGGCGTCGATCGCGCGCGCGCTCGCGCGCTGCGCCGCGGGCGGGGCCGTCGTGGGCGCCCATCCGTCGTACCCCGACCGCGCCGGCTTCGGGCGAACGCGCATGGCGATGGCGCCGGCCGCGCTCGCCGACGCGGTGGCCGAGCAGTGCGCGCGCTTGCCGGGGGCGACGTGGCTCAAGCCGCACGGGGCGCTCTACCACGCCGCCGACGCGGATCCCGCCGTCGCGGACGCCGTGCTCGACGGCGCGGCGCGGTCGCTGCCGCGATTCGGCGTGATCGGCCCCGGCGGCGGCGCGCTGGCGCAGGCCTGCCGGCGGCGCGGCCTGGCCCTCGCCGTCGAGGGCTTCGCCGATCGCGCCGCGCGCGAGATCGGCGGCCGGCTCGTCCTCGTCCCGCGCGGCGCGCCGGGCGCGCTCATCGTCGATCCGGACGCGGCCGCCGAGACCGCGCGGCGCCTGTGCGCGCGCGTGGATACGATCTGCGTCCACGGCGACACCCCCGGCGCGGTGGCGATCGCCCGCGCGGTGCGCCGGGTGCTCGATGGCTGACGCGCGTCAGGTGATCGAGCCGTTCGGCGACGCGGCGTGGCGGCTCGCCCGGCCGGACGGCGTGGCGGCGGCGGCGCTGCTGGCGTCGCTCCGCGCCTGCCCCGGCGTCGTCGACGTCGTGGTGGCGGAGAGGCACGTCCTCGTGACGTTCGAGCCGGCGAGCTCGCCCGATCTCGAGCCCGCGCTCGCCGCCGCGCGCGGCGCCACCGCGTCCCCCGCGCCGCCGCGCCGGCACGTCGTGCGCGTGCGCTACGACGGCGAGGATCTCGCCGCGGTCGCCGCCGCCACCGGCCTCTCCGTCGCCGGCGTCATCGACGCCCACGTCGGGCGCGATCACGAGGTGAAGCTCATCGGCTTCCTCCCCGGATTCGCCTACCTCGGCGATCTCGACCCGCGCCTGGTCCTGCCGCGCCGGGCATCGCCCCGGCCGCGCGTCCCGGCGGGCGCCGTCGCGCTCGCCGGACCTTACACCGGCATCTATCCGTTCGCCTCGCCCGGCGGGTGGCACCTCGTCGGCACGGCGCTGGGCTTCCGTCCGTTCGCGCCCGAGACCGGGGCGGCGCTCGCCGTCGGCGACCTCGTCAGGTTCGAGCCGTGCTGACCGTCCTCGAGGTCGCGGGCCCGGCCCTCGTGGTCGACGCAGGCCGCCCCGGGCGCATGCACGAGGGGATCCCGCCGGGCGGGCCGATGGTCCCCGAGCTCTTCGCCGCGGCCAACCGCGCGGCGGGGAACGCGCCGGACGCGCCGGCGATCGAGACGTTCGGGCGGATCGCCGTCGCGCTCGACGACCGCCGCATCGAGGCCGTCGCGCGCGCGGCGCGCGTCGCCTACCTCGCCGTCCCCGGCGGCCTCGACGTCCCGTGGGTCCTCGGCGGGCGCGGCACGCTGCTCGTCGCCGGCCTCGGCGGGCACGAGGGGCGCCTCCTGCGGCGCGGCGATCGCATCCCCGTGGGCGCCGCCGCGGGAGCGCCCGAGATCCTGGATGTCGACCTCGCGCCCGGCGCGCCGATCCGCGTCGTGCCCGGCCCCGACGCGCCCGCGCCGCTCGGCGAGCACACGATCTCCCCCGTCGGGGATCGCACCGGCATCCGCCTCCTCGGGGCGGTGGCGGCGCCGCCGGCGCCCGCGGGCGCGTCCGCGCCCATGACCTGCGGCGCGATCCAGCTCCCCCCGTCGGGCGAGCCGATCGTCCTCGGCCCCGACTGCCCCACGACCGGCGGCTACCCGGTGATCGCGGTCGTCGTCGCGGCCGACCGCGGCCGTCTGTTCGCGCGCCGCGCCGGCGAGCGGGTGACGTTCGTCGCCGTCACGCCGCCTTCCGCCACACCGCGCTCTGCTCGCTCTCGTAGACCACCGTCTCCCCCTGGGTGAAGCGGAAGCGGTAGCGCGCAAACAGGTTCCCCGCCAGCCGGCGCGTCTGCGTGGCCTGCCCCTCGAGCACGAGCGGCTCCCCCAGCGTCGCGAGCGCGCGGAAGCGCGCGCCGTGGATGTGCGTGCCGAACCCGACCCAGCCGTCGGCGTGACGCAGGTCGAGCACGTAGTAGGCGTGGACGAAGCCGAGGATCCCGGTGGCGTGGACCATGAGCGCCCCCGACACGTGGCGCGGATGGAGGCGCGGATCGCCGCGCTGGTCGCGCGTGATGGGGAGGGACTCCGACGTGGGCATGCGCGCGCGCACCAGCCCGGTCTCGCGATCGATCGCGAGGATCTCGTCGATGAGCACGGCCTCGGTGCCGTAGAGGCAGTCCTCGAGGAAGGCGGGGTCGAGCGGCATGCGCCGGGGTTTACCGGATCGCTGCTCGACGGGCAAGATGTCTATTGCATTGTGGTGGGCGCGCGGTTTCCCGGCGGTTTCAGGAGATTTTCGCGCCCGTTCATTCGCTACCCCAGGAGCGCGGCTCGATGGGCAGGCCGTCCTCTACCCACTTGTTCCACCCGCCCTGGAGCGCGCGCGCGTTGCGCCAGGCGGCCCGCCGGAGCTCGAGCGCCGCCCGGGCGCTCGTGGCCTCGTTCACTCAAGCGCAATAAAGGATGATGGGCTCGTCGGGCCGGATGCCGAGGCGGCGCACCTGTCCCACCACGTCGGCGGCGGGGTCGACGCGCACGGACCCCCGGATCTGCTCCTTGCTCTCGGACGCGCTGCGCTCGGTGCGCACGTCGACGAAGCGCGCGTTCGGCAGCGCGGCGGCCTCGGGGATGCCGATGCGGACGGGGACGTCGGGCGCGGGCACGGGCGCGGGCGCGGGCGCCGGCGCGGCCTCCGCCGGAGGCACGCGCCGCCGGAGGACGATGAGCGAGCCGCCGTGCACCACCACCGACAGGAGGACGACGAGGCTGCACAGCTGGAACAGCTCGATGGACCCGGGCATGCGGGCGAACACCGGCAGGAGCACGAGCAGAAGCGACGACAGCCCGCGCGGGCCGAACCAGCCGATGAGCAGCTTTCCCTTGCGGTCCACCCCCGAGCCGAGGAGGCTCGCGGCGAACACGATCGGCCGGAGCAGCAGCACCGCGACGGCAAACGTCAGCGCCGCCGGCGAGATCGCCTGGAACGCGCTCCAGATCGACGACGCGCCGAACAGCACGAACGTGAACAGCAGCGCCATCTCGGCGGTCGTCTCGCCGTACTCGAGGAAGCAGTCGCAGAGCTCGACGTCGAGGACCACGATGGTGAGCCCGGCGGCGAACGCCGCCAGGAAGCCCGAGCCGTGCAGCGCGTCGGCGGCGGCGTACGCGGCGAACGCCACGCCGAGGGAGTAGATCGACTCGTAGTCCCGGCGGACGCCGAACCGCTTGCGGATGAACGTGAGCGCGGACACCGCGACGACCCCGCAGCCCACGCCGGCGAGCGGGCCGAGCAGCGCCACCGACAGGACGATCTTGCCCAGCTGGGGCGCGCCGTGGTTGAGGAACGCCATCGCCACGATCACGATGGGGAGGAGGACGGCGTCGTTCAGGCCGCTCTCCAGGCGGAGCGCGAGGCGCGCGACGGCGTGGATGTCCGAACGGCGGGTGAGGCCGCGCAGGAGCACGGGATCGGTCGACGCGAGCGCGGCCCCGAGCACCGCCGACGCCGCCGGCGACAGGCCGAGCAGCGCCCAGGCGAGGAAGCCGGTCGCCGCCGCCGACAGGAGCGTACCGGGGCCGAGCACGCGCACCGCCAGGCCCGCGTGTCGCTTGAGCTCCTTGAGGTCGAGGCCGATCGCGTCGGTGAACAGGACCAGCGCCAGGCTCAGCGTGGCCACCACCTGCAGGAGCGGCGAGTCGAGCTGCGGATCGAGGAGCGCGATCCCGGCGGGCCCGACGATCGCGCCGAGGAGAAGGAACACCGCGACGTGGGGGAGACCCGTCTTGTCGATGATCCCGGACAGGAGCGTCGACACGACGATCACCACCCCCACCATGGCGAGCATGGTGGTGAAGACCTCGGGGCTCACGCCCCCATCTTAGCGCGGCTACGGACCGTTCGAGGCCGCCGCGGGGGGCGTCAGCACCGGCGCGGGCTCGGACGCGAACAGCGTGACGTCGATGTCGAGCTGGACCGTCCACAGGAAGCTGGAGCTGCCGGGCTGGAGCGCCTTGTCGAAGAAGAAGACCGGGCCGGTGAGGAGATCGATCGTGTCGGTGAAGTAGAAGTAGAGCCCGAAGCCGGCCGCGCCGAACGCGTTCTTGCCCGTCTGGATGTCGGCGACCGGGACGATCTTTTTCAGGCCGGGGATGTTGACGTTGATGTCAGGGGCGGAGATGGCGCCCATGAAGCCGGCGCGATTCACGTTGCCCTCGCTGCTCGTCCACAGGACCTCGGGGCCGACGGCGTAGTAGGCGCCGGCCGCAACATATCCGCCCCAGGGGAGGTTCTTCTGGACCATCGCGTGAAGGATGTCGTAGTTGGTGGCGTCGCCCTTCGTGCCGACGCCGAAGATGCCGAGGGAGAGCGAAGGCGAGCCCGGGAAGAAGATGTCCTCCGGCGTGCCGAGCTTCGCGTTGAACAGGAACGGGTCCTCGCTAGGCAGGAGCAAGTCGAAGCCCAGCTCGAGCTGGAGCTCCTTCCACGGAAGGACGCCCATCTCGATCCCCGTCGTCACCGGATAGATGGGAGAGCCCGCCTGACCCGCGAACACTCCCTTGCCGAAGTAGGTGTCGTAGGTGATGTGCGGAATCAGGAAGGGCTGGACGTACGTCGTCGAGGGGGCCCAGTACGTCGTGGAGGGCGTGGCGCGCGCGATGCCGGGCGTCAGCAACGCCGCACAGATGAGGATCTGCCAGGGTGACGTTCGCGTGATGATCATGTGCCTCTCCTCGGTTGGGCAAGGCAGCCGCCTTGCCCGCCGGTCGTACCGCGAGGCTTGTTTCTGCAGTGTGTCACGCGCGTTAAATATCGTAGAATTTCCAATATTTGCGCTAGACGCTCTGCGTCATATGATCGCGAAACCACAGTCGTTTTTAACGCAGCGCATCTAGACCCACATGGCATGACACGGACGGGCCGACCAAACGTGCCGCTCGTCAGGAGCACCCCCTTCGAGGGACAATCGCGGATGGGCTCAAGTCGCGGGCGAAGGGGACGAAGGAACGCGTCGATGGTGTGGCGTCCGCAGGTGTCGGGGTAGTGTCGGATGGCGACCACCGTCCTCGTCGCGGGTGAGTCGCTCGTCGCGTCCGACGTGCGCGCGAAGCTCGTCGACCTCGGCTACGACGTCCCGGCGGCGCCCCGGCGCGACGAAGCGATGCGCCTGGTCGTCGAGCTCGCGCCGTCGCTCGTGCTCGTGGACGCGGGCGACATCGACGCCGCGCGCGAGATCGTGGCGCGCGTCGACGTCCCGTTCGTCGTCGTGGGCGAGCTCGACGACGCGGCGCTGCGGCGCGCCCTGCGCGCCGCCCACGGATATCTGCCCCGGCCGTTCGACGCGCGGCAGCTGCGCACGACGGTGGAGGTGGCCATCCACAAGCATCGGCTCGATCTCCTCGTGCCGCGGGAGCGCTGGTACGCGGGTCCGGGCGACGCGCTGGTCGCGATCGACGCTGCCGGCACGGTGACGTCGCTGAACGCCGCCGCGGCGCTGTTGGCGCGCGACCCCGCGGTCGGGCGGCCGGCGGACGAAGTGTTCGAGATCGTCGACAGGGGGGACGAGGGGCGCGGGAGGCTCGCCGCCGTCGAAAGGTTCCACGTCCGCGCCGGCGAGGTCGCGTGCTTCACCGACGTCACCGAGGAGCTCCGCCGCGAGCGGCGCCTGGCGGCCGCCGAGCGGCAGGCCGCGCTCGGCCCGCTGGTCGCCGGGATGGCGCACGCCATCAACAGCCCGCTCGCGGCGGTCATCGCCAACGGCTCGATGTGCGCCGACGACGTGGGCGCCGCGCTGGCCGCGCTCGATCGGGGGGGCGCGGAGGACGCGCGGCGCATCCTCGCCGAGGTCGCGGACATGCTGCGCGATTCCGTGGCGGCGGCCCATCGCATCAAGGGCATCGTCGGCGACGTCCGCGCGCTCATGCGCCACGACGCCGCTGCCGAGATCCTCGATCTACCCCGCTTGGTCGAGGGGGCGCGGCGAAGCGCCGCGGAACGGCTCGGCGCCGCCGACGTGACGGTGCGCTACGCGACCACACCCTACGTGGAGGGGCGCGAGCCCGAGCTGGTGCAGGCGTTCGCCCAGCTCCTGGCGAATGCGGCGGAGGCGCTCCCCGGCGGCGCGGGGCGCATCGCGATCCGCACGTTCACGGACGACGTGGGGCGGGCGGTGGCGGACATCGAGGACGACGGCGCGGGGATCCCGACGCACGTCTTGCCGCGCATCTTCGAGCCGTCCTTCACCACGCGGGGGCCGGCGCGGAAGGGGCTCGGCCTCACCCTGTGCCGGCAGATGATCGGCGAGCTGGGCGGCGACGTCGCCGTCGACAGCGTCGAGGGGCGGGGCACGGTCGTGCGGGTGGTCCTCCCGCCGGCGCGCCGGCCGCAGCCCGCCCCGGCCGCGCCGAAGCGCAAGCGGCTGCTCGTCATCGACGACGAGCCGAGCGTGGCGCGCGTCATCGCGCGCGTCCTCGGGCGCGAGCACGACGTCGTCGTCGAGACCGACCCGCGCGCGGCGCTGGCGCGGCTCGCCGGCGATCCCGCGTTCGACCTCATCTTCTGCGACCTCCACATGCCCGAGCTGTCGGGGCGCGACGTCTACGAGGCGGTGACGGCGGCCAACTCCCGCATGCGCGGGCGCTTCGTGTTCGTGACGGGGAGCGCGGATCGCGACGACCCGTTCCTGCGCGACGTGCCGAGCCCCGTCATCCTGAAGCCGTTCGGGGTGGATGCGATCCGCGGGGTGGTTGCGGACCTTCTACGCTGACGTCGCCGGCGCGCGCCGCCCGCCCCGAGCCCCAGCGCACTCCGGCCAGGCCGCCCAGCGCGGCGACGGCCGCGGCGAGCGCCCACGCGCCGAGGAGCCCGTGCTCGAGCAGCAGCCCGCCGGCGAGCGGTCCGACGATCTGCGCCACGGACATGAGCGACTGGGTGAGGCCGAGGACCACGCCCTGCTCGCCCCGCCCCGCCTGCTGGCTCACCAGGCTGGACAGCGTCGGGCGCAGGATGCCGTTGCCGAACGACGAGACGGTCGCGGCGACGACGAGCGCGGCGACTCCGCCGGTGGCGCCGAGGATGGTGTACGCGGCGATCGCGCCGACGAACCCGGCGGCGACGAGCGCGGGATCGCCGAATCGCTTCACCAGCCGGCCGATGAGCCCGCCCTGGAGGATGATGCCCAGAAACCCCGAATAGGCGAAGACGAAGCCGATCTCCCGCGGCGAGAACGGGCGGCCGTTCCAGGTATACGTGCGCTCGGCGAACAGCGCGAACCCGGAGGTGAAGATCGCGAACGCCAGCGCGAACGCGAAGAACTGCCCGAGCAGGCCCGCCATCACCGGACGGCGGAAGTACTCGGCGTAGGCGCCCCAGGAAAAGATCGGCAGGCGCCGGCCGCCCGGGCCGTCGGCGGCGGGGGCCCCCGTCGGGGCGTCGTCGGGGAGCAGGAACGTGGTGCACAGGATGCTCGTCAGCGACATCGCCGCCGCCAGGTAGATCGGCGCGGACAGCGCGTAGTGCGACAGCCAGCCGGTGACCGCCGGCCCGACGAAGAAGCCGACCCCGAAGGCGATGCCGATGAGGGCGAACGCCCGCGTGCGGTTCTCCGGCGCTGTGCGATCGGCGATCCACGCCTGGGCGAGGGACAGGTTGCCGGCGGTGAGGCCGTCGATGACGCGCGCGGCGTAGAGCACCCACAGCGCCTCGGCGCGGGCCATGAGCAGGAAGCCCACGAACGTGCCCGCCTGGCTCACGAGCAGCATCTTCTTCCGGCCGGTGCGGTCGGAGATGCGCCCGAGGAGCGGCCCGGACACCAGCATGCACAGGCTGAACACGGAGATGAGCAGCGTCGCCTGCAGGGGGGTCGCGCCCAGCTTCTCGGCATAGATCGCGAGCAACGGGATGACGAGGGTCAACCCGAAAACGTCGACGAGAACGATGAGGAAGATGGGCAGCATGCCGGCCCGCATCATATACGCGCCGCGGCGAGCTCGCGCAGCCCCTCGGCGCGCGCGACCTCGCCCACGTAGCCGAGCTCGCGCCGGGCCCGCGCGTCGCTCACCGTGACCTCCTCGCCGATGAGAAGGAATGCGGTGTAGGGCAGCCGCGGGCGGCCGAGGCGGAGCGCGCGCGCGACGGCGTCGCTCGTGAAGGAGAACGCCCGGACGAGCGCGCGGGGGGCGGAGCGCGTGGGCGGCTCGACGCCCTGCGTGCGCAGGAGCGCCTCGATGAAGTCGCGGAACGGGACGGGTTCTCCGTCGGTGAGGAAATACGTGCCCCCCGGCGTCCCGCGCTCGGCCGCCTTGACCAGCCCCTCGCACACGTTGCGCACGTGGCACGTCGACGTGAGGTAGCGGCCGCCGCCGATCCACATGAGCGCGCCGTTCCGGGCGCCCTTCACGAGCTCGGGCAGGAGCGTGGTGTCGCCCGCGCCCCAGATGAAGCGCGGGCGCGCGATGATGGTGGCCAGGCCGGGGCCGTTGGCGGCCTCGACGCGCTCTTCCGCCTGGCCCTTGGTGCGCGGGTAGAGGCCGATGGGGCGGCGGGGGCGCGGCCAGGTCTCGTCGGCGTTGCGGATCTTCGGGCCGCCGACGAGCACGGCCTCGGTGCTGACGTGGACGAAGCGCGGCACGCCGGCGGCGCGGGCGGCGTCGAGCACCCGCTGCGTCCCCCCGACGTTGATCGCGAACGCCTCGCGCTCGTCGCCCCACACGTCGACGAACGCGCCCGCATGGTAGACGACGTCGGCGCCGCGCAGGGGCTCGATCGGAAAGGGGGGCAGGGGTGTCGCCAGATCGCCGCGCACCGGCTCGGCGCCGAGCTTCTTCACGGCGTCGGCGGCGGCGTCGGAGCGCGCGAGCGCGCGGACGGTGACGCCGCGCGCGGTGAGGTAGGGGATGAGGTTCCGGCCGACGAAGCCCGAGCCGCCGGTGACGAACGCGACGCTCATGAGGATTGGGATGCTCGCAGGTGCGAAAGCGCTGCGCGCGCCTCGTCGGCCAGGTGCGCGGCGCCGGTGTCGAGGGCGTACAGCAGCACGGCCGCGGTGTGGGCGAGCGCGCGCAGGCGCGCGAGGCGCCACGTGTCGGCGTCGATCGCGCCGTAGGCGCGGCGGAATCCTTCGTGCGCTGCCGGGGGGAGGAAAGTGTGGGCGACGGCGAGGTCCACGGCGGGGTGGCCGACGTGGAGGTCGCCCCAATCGATCACGCCGCTGAGCTCGCCGCCGTCGAGGAAGAGGTGGGCGGCGTAGAGATCGCCGTGGACCACCGCGCGGCGCTCGCCGGGCGGGGGCGCCGCGTCGAGCTCGGCGTCCCACGCGCGCGGATCGGCGATCTCGCCCCGGGCGTGGAGCGCGGCGAGCCGCTCGGCGATCTGCGGGCGTCGGCGCGCCAGGTCGACGCGGCCCAGCGTGTCGTCCGGCAGGTCGAGCGGCGCGGGATCGACGGCGTGGAGCGCGGCGAGGAAGCGGGCGATCGGCGCGGCCAGGCGCGCGCGGGCGGCCGCGTCGAGGCGCGCGCGATCGGCGGACGCGCCGCGGAGCTTGCGGTAGCCGGCGAACGGCCACGGGTAGTCGTCGGTCGGCTCGCCCACGAGCTCGGGCACGGCCACGGCGACGGGGAGCGCCGGCGCGAGGCGGGGGAGGGCGCGGATCTCGAGGCGGAGGAGCGGGACGGCAACCTCACGACGAGGAAAGCGGAAGATCCACGCGTCGTCGACCTCATACACGGTGTTGTCCCAGCCGGCGTGGCGCGCGCCGAGCCGCGGCGGCGCGAGCTCGGGAAACTGGGATGCGATCAGCGCGGCGGCGAGCTCGGGCGAGACCACGCGCTCGGGGGTCCAGGGGGCGGTCACCGCTGGTAGCATACCCTGCATGAGCACATCGATCGTTTTCGGCGACCGCTGGCTCGACGTCACGCTGCCCGAGGGGACGCGCGAGGCGTCGATGAGCCTCAACGTGAAGATCCCGCCGGCCGCGGATGTCGACGAGGCACTGGCGCGGGCGCTGGCGGAGCCCGTCGGAGGGCCGGCGCTGCGCGACCGGGCGCGCGGCGCGCGCAAGGTGACGATCGCGTTCGACGATCCGACGGTGCCGTGCTTCGTGCCGATCTGGGAGAAGGCGATCGATCGCGTGCTCGCCGAGCTCGGCGCGGCCGGCGTCGGGCCGGAGGCGGTCTCGCTCCTTTGCGCCAACGCGCTCCACCGCAAGTTCACCGACAAGGAGCTGGCGGGGATCCTCGGGGAGCGCCTGGCGCGCGATTTCGCCGGGCGGCTCGGCTGCCACGACGCCGAGGACGCGGACAATCTCGTGTACCTGGGGAAGACGCCGTCGGGCTACGACGTGGAGGTCAACCGGGCCGTCGCCGACAGCGACGTCCTGGTCTACGTGAACGCGAGCGCGTTTCGCGGATTTCACGGCGGGTGGAAGTCGGTGTGCGTCGGGCTGTCGACGTGGCGGTCGATCCGATGGCACCACACGCCCGACCGGATGACGATGTCGGTGGATCGGAGCGTGATGCACGAGATCCTCGACGAGATGGGGGCGCTCGTGGAGGCGCGTCTCGGCGCGCACCGCGTGTTCAAGATCGAGACGCTGCTCGCGAACCCCATGCAGGTGGGGCGGGTGTGGGCGGGGAGCGTGGGCGCGACGCGGCGCGCGGCGGTGGAGGCGATCCGGGCGTCGACGCCGCCGCGGCGGGATCTCGTCGCGGAGAAGGCGGACGTCGTGGTGTACGGCGTGCCGGCGTGGAGCCCCTACGCCGCGTATGCGCGGATGAACCCGCTCCTGACGCTCCTGTCCACGGGGCTCGGTTATCTCGGCGGGGTCATCAACGCGCTCGGGAAGCCCGGGTGCTCGGTCGTTCTGGCCACGCCGTGTCCCGACGGATGGGACGAGGTGCACCATCCATCGTACCGGGAGACGTGGGAGCGGATCCTGCCCCGGCACCGGACCGAGCCCGAGGGCGCGCTCGCGCACGCGGACGAGCTCGCGGCGCGGCCCGAGTACATCGAGGCGTACCGGCACGGCTACGGGTTCCATGCCGTGCATCCACTGATGGGCCTGTTCGGCCTCGTGCGCCTCAAGCACGCGGCGCGGGTGATCGTGGCCGGGATCGGCGACCCCGCGCTGGCGCATCATGCCGGGCTGGAGGCGGCGGGCACCGTGGAGGAGGCCATGGATCGCGCGCTTGCCGCGCACGGTTCCGGCGCATCAGTGACGCTCGTGAAGTACCCCGCGGCATTCAACCGCCAGTAGCGGAAACTCCTTGACGGACCGGGGTTTCTCCGATACATCCCATGGCCGTTTCATTTCATTCCGGCGTAGCTCAGTCGGTAGAGCAGGTGGCTGTTAACCACCGGGTCGGCGGTTCGAGTCCGTCCGCCGGAGCCATTTCGTCGCCTTTCAAACCAAGCGACCCGTTGTTCAACCGGAGCGCCGGTCATCGCGAGGTGATCGGGGCTTCGCCTCTCTGGCGTCGTGTCGCAGGGATGGCAATGGCAGCAGCATCCCGCTCGCGGCCACCGTGCCTCATGAAACGCCTCCGTTGATCATGCGCGCCGCGCGGGCAGCCCCTATCGAGGCGGTGCGCCGACGACAGCTGCGAGCTTCCGAAGAAACCCGAGGCAACCCGGACGCACATACTTGGCGATCTCCGGCCTTGCGGCGCCCGCGCGACGTACACTCGGACGCGATGGGCAGCGATGCGAGCGTCCGCGTGGACCAAGCCGCGATCGAACGGAGCTGGCGCGAGCGCGGCTTCTCCTGCGGGCTGTGGGTCGATCCGCCGGGCCAAGTCTGGGCGGACTACGTCCACGAGACGGACGAACTCGTCATGGTGGTGAACGGCGACGTCGAGTTCGAGATCGACGGCCAGGTCCACCGCCCCGCCGCCGGCGAAGAGGTCCTCATCCCCGCGCGCGCGCGCCACACGGTCCGGAACCTCGGGCGAAGCGAATCGCGCTGGCTGTATGGCTACCGGCGATGACGACCATCTACACGATTGGCCACTCGAGGCACACGGCCGAGCGCTTCGTCGGGTTGCTGCGCGCACAGCAGATCGCCCGACTCGTCGACGTGCGCTCGCATCCGGCCTCGAGGTGGGCACCCCACTTCGGGAAGGCGGCGCTGGGCCAGATGCTCGCGACGCACGCGATCGAGTACGCCTTCCTCGGCCGCGAGCTCGGTGGTCGTCCCGATGGAGCCGAGTTCTACGGAGCTGACGGCGCCGTCGACTACGCGCGCCGCGCCGAGGCTCTGGACTTCAAAGCCGGCATCGAGCGGCTCATCGAGCTCGCGCGAGAGCGCGCGACCGCGATCCTCTGCGCCGAAGAGGACCCCGGTCGCTGCCATCGGCGTCTGCTGATCGCGCCGGCGCTTCGGCGCGCGGGCATCACGGTCGTCCACATACGAGGGGACGGGCGCCTCGAACCCGACGACGTGGCGGCCCCCGCGTCGCCGCAGCTCGGACTCTTCCGCTGAGATGTTACTCGTTCGTAGGGCGGACTTCCGGCGCTGTTCCTGCCCCGGCGCGGATCCCCTCGGCAGGGCGGTCGCCGCCAGCAGCGGCGCAAACGTCCTGGAACGGGCTCGGCGCACGTCACTAGAAGGGACGGACGTCCATCAGGACGACGACCACGGTGAGGATCGCCAGCGCCACCCAGGCGAGCGACGGTGCAGAGGTGAGCGTGTCCGGCGAGCCCTGGCCCGATGCGACCCGGCGCACGCGGCGATAGATCACCCACAGCAGGATGCTGGCGGCAATCGTCGACAGGGCGGCGAGACGGAACCACCACCGGTCGTGGAACGCGCCGCCGCTGACGAGATCGAGGGCGACGCCCGCGAGGAACGCCGTTCCGATCCCACGCGTGGCCCACCGCAGGAGCGGCGCGAACGAGGACGACGCGAGCGCCTCGGGCGATCGAACCGCGCCGCGTGCCGTGACCGCCACCGCTGCGGCGCATCCGGTACCGACCACCGCCGCGAGCACGTGAACGACGTGCACCACCTCGAAGAGCGTCATACGCCGGTGACGGCCGCGAGGGCGCGCCACCCCACGACGCGAAGGTGGACGAG
>DATFWE010000074.1:0-7247 GCA_035259575.1 Haliangiales bacterium | reverse complement strand
TCGACCGCGTCGAGGAGCCCGAGGACCTCCTCGTTCGCGGGATCGATGGTGAGGACGCGGTTCATGAGCTCGAGCGCGCTCGACGTGCGCCGCGCGGCGAGCTCGGCGCGCGCGCGCCGCGACAGCGCGGCCAACAGCCGCTGGCGCAGCGCGCCCTCGTAAGCGGCGGGATCGCCGAAGAAGCGCCGGAGCTCCCCGCGCGGGTCGGAGAGGTCGACCTCGGCGAGCACGCGCAGGAGCTCGTCGAGCATCGACGTCACGTCGGGGAAGCGGTCGCCGGGGTCGCGCGCGAGCGCCCGCGAGATGATGCGGTTCAGCCGGTCGCTCACGCGCGGGTGGACGACGCGCGCGTCGACGTACTTGCACTCCGCGATCCGCTTCAAGATCTCGTGCGGGTTCTTGCCCTTGAACGGCAGCTCGTTCGTGGCGAGCTGGTAGAGCAGGATCCCCGCGGCGAACACGTCGGTGCGAAAATCGAGCGGCCGCCCCTCGACGTGCTCGGGCGACATGTACGCGGGGGACCCGAGGAGCTGCCCGGTGACGGTCATGCGCTGGGCGTCGACGATCTGGGCGATGCCGAAGTCCATGAGCTTCAGGACGCCGTCGTCGCGGATCATGATGTTCTCGGGCTTGACGTCGCGGTGGAGCACGCCGAGGGAATGGGCGTGGGCGAGCGCGCGCAGGACCTCGACGACGATCATCGCCCCGATCTCGGGGTAGCCGGGGGCGTGCGCGGCGAGGACGCCCTTCAGCGTGCGGCCGTTGATGAACTCCGTGACGATGTACGAGTCCGCCGAGTCGGTCCCGGAATAGTCGAAGATCTCGAGGATGTTCTCGTGGCGGAGCTTGGCGACCGCGTGCGCCTCCCGCTCGAAGCGGCGGCGCGCCTCCTCCGCGGACGCCAGGTGCGGGTGGAGGACCTTGACCGCGACGTCGCGCTGGAGCATGCGGTCGCGCCCGCGGTAGACGACCGCCATTCCGCCTTGGCCGACCTCCTCGAGGATCTCGTACTTGTCGAGAACGCGACCGATCACGCGGGCACCTCTCCCCCACGGGGGGAGCGTGACATTTTTGTCATACGAGGGCAACCTCTCCCATGGGTTAGCCTCCCGCGTGTAGTGCGGAGTGCGACCCTGCTCGTGTTGCTGTCGGCGCGGGCCGCCTGGGGGGGCGTGGCCGACTGGCGCGTGAACGAGGTGTTCCCGTCCCGCGGGGATCCGAATGTGCGATTCGTGGAGCTCTGGGCGCCTCCGTCGGCTGAGATCGACAACTGTTTCTTCCCCACGACCCGGCTCGAGATATACGGACCCACAGGTTTGTTGCTCGGGGCCGTCGCGCCGTTCGACGCGACGCGCTGTTTCCCGGGCGACACCTACTTCGTGTTCGCGACTCCCGAGGCGGGAGCCGCGTTCGGCTTCGCCCCCGACGCGGCGCTGACGACACCGCTCCCCGCCGACGCGGGGCAGGTGTGCTTCACCAGCTCGCAGACGCGCTACGACTGCGCGCGCTGGGGGAACGTGACCGCGCCGATCGCCTATTTCCGCAGCATCGACGACGGCACCAGCGCGCCCGGCATCCCCGATGGCGTCTCGCTGGCGCGGCGATCCGACACCGGCGTCATCGCGGCGGACTTCGTGCTGCAATCGCCCACGCCGGGGCGGTTCAACGATGGCGCGATCGTCCCGCCGGCCGACGCCGGGCCGCCGCCCATCGTCGTCGACGCCGCGCCGCCCGCCGATGCGCGCGCCTTCCCCGACGCGCCGCCGTTCCCGCCGGCCGACGCGCGCGTGTTTCCCGTCCCGCCGGACGCGGAGCCGCAGCCGCCGTTCCTGACGGCGCGTCCCGGCGGCGGGGGCTGCCAGGCGGCGGGCGACGGGGCGCCGCCGGCGGCGACGCTTCTCGTCATCTGCATCCTACTCGTGAGGTCCCGCATGCGCCGAATGCTCCCCGTCCTTCTTCTTCTGGCTTTCCCCGCCGCCGCCGACGAGGACGCGAACGTCGCGCGCGCCCGAAAGCTCCTCGAGACGACGCCGCTCATCGACGGGCACAACGACCTGCCGTGGGTGATCCACGACGACGCGGTCGCGAAGGGCGACGTCGAGAAGTACGACCTCCGCGGCCACGCCGGCGACACCGATCTGCCCCGCCTGCGCGCCGGCCGCGTCGGCGGCCAGTTCTGGTCCGTCTACATCCCGGGCGACCTCCCCGGCGCGTTCCTCCGCACCCAGCTCGAGCAGATCGACATCGCCCGCCGCTTCATCGACCGCTATCCCGACGCGCTGTCCTTCGCGCGCACCGCCGCCGACGTCGACGCCGCGTTCCGCGGCGGGCGCATCGCGAGCCTTCTCGGCATGGAGGGCGGCCAGGGCATCGAGAACAGCCTCGCCGCGCTCCGCCTCTGCTACGAGCTCGGCGTGCGCTACATGACGCTCACCCACAACGTGACGCTCGACTGGGCCGACGCGGCGCTCGACGCGCCCAAGCACCACGGCCTCACCGCGTTCGGCAAGGAGGTGGTGCGCGAGATGAACCGCCTCGGCATGCTCGTCGACCTGTCGCACGTATCGCCCGAGGTCATGCGCGACGCGCTCGACGTCACCGAGGCGCCGGTCATCTTTTCCCACTCGTCGGCGCGGGCGCTCGCCGACCATCCGCGCAACGTCCCCGACGACATCCTGCGCCGCATGCCCGCGAACGGCGGCGTGGTGATGGTCACGTTCGTGCCAGGCTTCCTGACCCAGAAGGGCGCCGCGTACGATCGCCCGTTCTTCGCCGAGGTCCGCCGCGTCGGCGCCAAGACCCAGGACCAGATCAAGGCGCTGGAGGCGGACTACGTCAAGGCGCACGGCCCCCGGCCGCGCGCCACGATCGCCGACGTGGCCGACCACATCGAGCACATCCGCCGCGTCGCCGGGATCGATCACGTGGGCATCGGCGGGGACTTCTTCGGGCAGGGTCCGGACCGGACCGTCGTGGGGCTCGTGGACGTGTCGCGCTACCCGTACCTGTTCGCCGAGCTCTACCGGCGCGGCTTCTCCGACGCCGACCTGGCCAAGCTGGCCGGGCAGAACGTGCTCCGCGTCCTGCGCCAGGCGGAGGCGGTGTCGGCCCGGCTGCGCAAGGCGCGTCCCCCCTCATCGGCCACGATCGAGCTCCTCGACGGGAAGAAGTGAGCGAGCGCGGGCGAGGAGGGAAGCGCCCCTGGAGCGAGGCGCAGCCGAGCGACCTGGCGCGCCGAGCCCGCGCGAGCGAACGACGCAACAAACAAGAACCGTTGACCCGCGCCCGCCGCGGAAGTACTAAAGGCGCATGGCGTGGCGGACAGCGTTGGACATATTCCAGGAGACGGTCGGGAAGATCCCGCAGAAGGTCGCCCTCCGATCCAAGGTGGACGGCGTGTGGAAAGGGCAGACGTGGGCGGAATGGGACACGGCATCGCGCGAGATCGCGGCGGGGCTGCGCGCGCTCGGGCTGGGCGTGGGCGACCGCGTCTGCCTCCTGTCCAATACCCGCCCGGAGTGGGTCCACGCCGACGTCGGCATCCTCATGGCCGGCGGCGTGACCGTCCCGATCTACCAGTCAAACACGCCGCGCGAGTGCGAGTACATCATCAATGACTGCGCGGCGAAGGCGATCCTCGTCGAGGATCCGTACCAGCTGGAGAAGCTCCTCCACCCCGAGGTGCGCCCGCGCCTCGACAAGGTGCAGAAGGTCGTCTGCTTCAGCGACGTCGCGAACCTGGAGCGCCCCGACGCCAAGGGGCGGGTCCAGATCAAGCTCGCGGACATCCTACCCGCCGGGGAAAAGGGCTGGGTCACGTCGCTCGCCGACCTGCGCGCCGCCGGGCGCGACTGGCTGGCCAAGAACAAGGGCGCGCTGGAAAAGGGGTGGGAGGACGTCACGCCCGACCAGATCTTCACCATCGTCTACACCTCGGGCACGACCGGTCCGCCCAAGGGCGTCGTCCTCCTCCACAAGAACATCGTGTTCGAGTGCACGGGGAACCAGGAGCTCCTGGCGGTCGACGAGCACGACGAGCAGCTGCTGTTCCTGCCGCTCGCCCACATCTTCGCCAAGATCCTCGAGTGGACCGCGATCGCGCGCGGCTTCACGACCGCGTTCGCCGAGAGCATCCCCAAGCTCACCGAGAACATGCGCGAGGTGAAGCCCACGTTCATGGGCGCGGTGCCGCGCGTCTACGAGAAGGCGTACGCCAAGATCCAGCAGAACTTCGAGGAGAAGCGGAAGAAGCCGGTCGCGCGCCTGCTCATCGACTGGGCGCTCGGCGTGGGCAGGGCGCGGTCGAAGGAGGAGCAGGCGGGGCGGACCGTGTCGGGGCTCCTCGCCATGCAGGCCTCGCTCGCCGACCGGCTGGTGTTCGGCAAGATCAAGGAGACATTCGGCGGCCGCCTCCGCTTCTTCGTGTCCGGCGGCGCGCCGCTGGCCCGGGAGATCGCCGAGTTCTTCCATGGCTGCGGCATCCTCATCCTGGAAGGCTACGGGCTCACCGAGACGACAGCGGCGACCCACATCAACCGCCCGAACGACTTCCGCTTCGGGACGGTCGGCAAGCCGTTCCCCGGCGTCGAGGTGAGGATCGCCGACGACGGCGAGATCCTCGTCCGCGGCGGCAACATCCTGCGCGAGTACTACGGCAAGTCCGAGGCGACCAAGGAGGCCATCGACAAGGACAGCTGGTTCCACACCGGCGACATCGGCATCATCGAGGACGGCTTCCTCCGCATCACCGACCGCAAGAAGGACATCATCGTCACCGCCGGCGGCAAGAACGTCGCCCCGCAGAACATCGAGGGCGCGCTCAAGGCGTCCTGCCCGTTCATCTCGCAGGTGATGGTTCACGGCGACAAGCGGCGTTTCCTGTCGGCGCTCATCACCCTGAACGAGGAGGCGATCGTCCCCTGGGCCAAGGAAAAGAGCATCCAGTTCAAGGACATGGCCGAGCTGTCGAAGACCGCCGACGTGCGCGCCCACATCCAGAAGTACGTCGACGAGCTCAACAAGGACCTGGCGAGCTACGAGTCGATCAAGAAGATCGCCATCTTACCGCGCGATCTCACCCAGGACGCCGGGGAGATGACGCCCACGATGAAGGTCAAGCGCAAGTTCGTGTCGGAGAAATACAAAGAGATCCTCGACGGTTTCTACGCCGGCGGGTCGCCCGACTAATTGCTTGACACATCGCGCGGTCGCAGCTATCTCATCGAAACGTTTTGCTGACCTCAGGCGCGTAGCTCAGTGGGAGAGCACTACCTTGACACGGTAGGGGTCGGCGGTTCAATCCCGCCCGCGCCTACGACCAGCCGGGGTTACCCCGGCGTTTTCTTTTTGGAGTCACCGTTCATCTGATGGCCGCCGAGAGCGAGTTCGAAGACGTGGTGGGGCAGGGCGCCCCCAAGCTGTCTCCCCTGGAGACTCTGCGCCACTCGTGCGCCCACGTGATGGCCGACGCGGTGAAGCGCCTCCACCCCGAGGCCAAGGTCACGATCGGCCCGGCGATCGAGACGGGGTTCTACTACGACTTCGACGTCCCCCGGCCGTTCACCGACGACGACCTCCCGCGCATCGAGGCCGAGATGCGCAAGATTATCGAGTCGGACGTCAAGTTCGAGCGGCTCGAGGTGTCGCGCGACGAGGCCAAGGCGCTGTTCGCGCGCATGGGCGAGACGTACAAGGTCGAGATCCTCGACGGCATCCCCGCGGGGAGCGTGATCTCGCTCTACCGCTCGGGCGACTTCGTCGACCTGTGCCGCGGGCCGCACGTCGAGTCGACCGGCAAGATCGGCGCGTTCAAGCTCCTGTCGGTCGCCGGCGCCTACTGGCGCGGCGACGAGCGCAACCCGATGCTGTCGCGCATCTACGGCACGGCGTTCCCGTCGAAGGGTGAGCTCGACGAGCACCTGCACCGCCTGGACGAGGCCAAGAAGCGCGACCACCGCAAGCTGGGCAAGGAGCTCGACCTGTTCTCCATCGACGAGACCATCGGCGGCGGGCTCGTCCTGTGGCACCCCAAGGGGGCGCGCGTCCGCTACGTCGCCGAGGAGTTCTGGCGCCGCGAGCACTTCGCGAACGGCTACGACCTGGTGATGTCCCCCCACGTGGCGCTCGAGAAGCTGTGGAACATCTCGGGGCACACCGACTGGTACAAGGACAACATGTTCTCGGGCATCGACATCGAGGGCGCACAGTACCTCGTCAAGCCGATGAACTGTCCGTTCCACATCACCATCTTCCGGCACGGAATGAAGAGCTACCGCGACCTCCCGCTGCGCTTCGCCGAGCTCGGCACCGTCTATCGCTACGAGCGGTCGGGCGTGCTGCAGGGGCTCCTGCGCGTGCGCGGCTTCACCCAGGACGACGCGCACATCTTCATGCGGCGCGACCAGGTGCCCGAGGAGCTCGACCGCGCGCTGAGCTTCTGCCTCCACATCCTGCGCTCGTTCGGGTTCACCGAGTTCAAGCTCTACCTCGCCACCCGCCCCGCCAAGTTCGTGGGCGAGGCCGAGCGATGGGACGAGGCGGAGCGGCACCTCTACGACGTGCTGAAGAAGTCCGGGCTCGACTACGAGCTCGACCCCGGCGGCGGGGCGTTCTACGGCCCCAAGATCGACCTCAGGCTGCGCGACGCCATCGGCCGCGAGTGGCAGTGCTCGACGATCCAGGTGGACTTCAACGAGCCCGAGCGCTTCGACCTCACCTACGTGGGGCAGGACGGCGCGCGCCACCGCGTGGCGATGATCCACCGGGCGCTGCTCGGCTCGATGGAGCGGTTCTTCGCCGTCCTCATCGAGCACTACGCGGGCGCGTTCCCGATGTGGCTCGCCCCCGAGCAGGCGCGCGTGCTCACGATCAGCGAGAAGCAGGAGGCGTGGGCGCGCAAGGTCGACGCGTCCCTGCGGGGGAAGGGCTACCGCGTCGGCATCGACCTCGCGTCGGACAAGATCGGCGCCAAGATCCGCCGGGCCCAGCTCGACAAGGTCCCGGTGATGCTCGTGTGCGGCGACAAGGAGGTCGAGGCGGGCGCGGTGGCCCCGCGCCTGCGCGACGGCAAGCAACTTCCGGCCATGACGCTCGATGCGTTCGAGGCGTGGCTGGCCAACGAGTCGGCGATCCCGCGCGGCGGGGTCGTGCCCGAGCCAACAACCACGAAGTAAGGAGACGAACCATTCCCCCCCGACCACCCACCAATCAAGATCGCGCCGGCCACCAGGACCAGTATCGCGTCAACC
>DATFWE010000073.1:0-23741 GCA_035259575.1 Haliangiales bacterium | reverse complement strand
CGTCGCCAGCCTCACGAACCCGCCGCAGTGGGTGGAGAACCTCGGCTCGCGCTACGACTGGGCGTACCATTACGAGCCGAGCGCGGGCGTTGTCGGCCGCTCCCTCCCCCTGGCACTTGGCAAGGTGCTCGGTGGGTCGGGCAGCATCAATGCCATGGTCTGGACCCGTGGGCACCGGGCCGACTACGAAGCTTGGGCGGAGGCGGGCAATGCCGGCTGGGACTTCCGCTCCATCTTGCCCCTGTTCAAGAAGTCGGAGGACTGGGAGGGCGGCGGAAGTGAGCACCGCGGCGCGGGCGGCCCGATCCGCGTGGAGCGCGCCACGGACCTCCATCCTGTGGCGGCGGCATTCATCGACGCCGGCCGGTCCCTCGGCATGCCGTACCTCGACGACTTGAACGTCCCTGAGCCCGAGGGTGTGGGCCCCATGAACCTCAACATCAAGGACGGCAAGCGCTGCAGCCCGGCGGGTGCCTACCTGCGGCCCGTGCTGGGGCACAAGAACCTTACGGTCCTGACCGAGGCGCTGGCGACCAAACTGACGTTCACCGGCACGCGCTGCACGGGCGTCGAGCTCGTGCTGGACGGCGAGCTGCTTTCCATCGGTGCACATCGCGAGGTGATCCTGTGCGCCGGGGCCATCCACACGCCGCGCCTCCTCTTGCTCTCCGGCGTGGGTCCCCATACCGACCTCGGGCCGCTCGGCATCGACGCCGTCATCGATCTCCCGGGCGTGGGGCGGAACCTCCAGGACCACCTGTGGATCAGGAGTCTCTGCTTCGAGGCGAAGCACCCCCTGCCGGCCCCGAATTACAATTTCGCGGGCAGCGCCGGCTTCTGGAAAAGCCGGCCCGCGCTCGACAGACCGGACCTGATGGTCATGCCTGCGCAAGTGCCCCTGGTCTCCGACGAGCTCGCCGCCCGCTACGCGATGCCACCGAACGCCATCGGCATGTTGCCGTGCCTCGTCCGGCCGCAGAGCCGAGGCGCGTTGCGCCTGAGGAGCGCGGATCCTGGAAGCCCGCTCGAGATCCAGCCCAACTTCCTGGCGGAACAGGCCGACGTCGATGCCTTGGCGACGAGCGTGGAGCTGGGGCTCGACCTCGCAGCGCAGCCGGCGTACCGCGACCTGATCAAGCGCTGGATCATCCCGCCCCGGCGCATGAGTCGGCAAGACACCGTGGCGTTCGTTCGCGGGTATTGCATGAGCTATCTCCACCCCGTGGGCACCTGTGCGATGGGGCAGGGCCCCGAGGCGGTCGTGGACGCCACGTTGCGTGTCCGCGGCATCGAGGCGCTGCGCATCGCCGACGCCTCGGTCATGCCGACGGTCCCATCGGCCAACACCAACGCCCCCACGATCATGATCGGCGAGTTCGCGTCCCGGCTGCTGGTTGCCGGATGAGCGAGCGGACTCACAGCGGCATCAGCCCGGGCGAACTCGAGAGCTTCTTGCCAGCCATTGGCATCTACCAGGCCGTATTCCACCCCAACGGGACGATGGTGGTCACAGCCTCCCGATGGGGCCTGCCCGAGCTCCGTTTCTGGTCGCTGGACGGCAGCGAGCTCAAGTCGTTGAACCGGCTGGGCGGCTCGTCGACTGGGCCGAGCTCGTTGCGGCCCTGCGTTCGGCGACGAGGGCCTGCTTAACCTCCGGCGAGCGCACGACCTACCTGGGCGAGACGGCGACCGAGGCCGACGCGGCTTGGGCGAGCTGCGAGCGCCGCTTTGGCCGCGCGCCCTGATCCGGCCTCGGCCTCGCCCGGGGGCTCAGCGGGACCGCGCCGCGGGCCAGCGGTCGATGCGCGGCAGATCTTCGGACGGGAACGACAGCGCCGCGCTCTTGGCGCGAGCGTCGCGCGCCTGCGCGAGCGCCTGCGGCCGGTCCGTGCCCGCCGTCGACCGCGCCTGGGCGAGCTCGAGCCCCGATTTGTCAGGGTGGCGACAACGGGATATGACTGTCTCGTGGGACGCGCGGAGACCACGCTGGCGAGTGGCGGCGCGCCGTCGGCGAGCTCGAGGCGCTTCCTGCTCGTCGTCGGCGCCGGGCATGTGGGCACGTACCCGCTGCCCGACGGGCGCGACCTCGTGCTGGGGCGCGACCCGTCGTGCGAGGTGCCGCTCGCCCACCCCAAGATCTCGCGCCGCCACGCCCGGCTCATCGCCGGACCGACGGTGGCGGTCGAGGACCTCGGCAGCACGAACGGCATTCGCGTGGGTGGCAAGCGCATCGAGAGCGCGGGGACGGCGACGCTGCGCACGGGGGAGAGCTTCGAGCTCGGCCCGTTCGTCGCCGTGGTCCTCGAGGCGCCGCGCGAGCCGACCGCCGACGCGCCGATCCTGGCGGCCATCCCCATATTCGATCCCACGCCGGCGGGCGTGCCCGCGGTGGTGACGCGCGTGGCGCAGAGCGGCGTGAACGTGCTCATCAGGGGGGAGACGGGCGCGGGCAAGGAGGTGCTCGCGCAGACGCTGCACGAGCTGTCGGGCCGCTCCGGGCCGTTCGTGCCGATCAACTGTGCGGCGCTGAGCGAGTCGCTGCTCGAGAGCGAGCTGTTCGGCCACGAGCGCGGCGCGTTCACCGGCGCGACGGCCGCGAAGCCCGGTCTGTTCGAGGTCGGGGCCGGTGGGACGGTGCTGCTCGACGAGATCGGCGACCTGCCGGCGAGCCTCCAGGCCAAGCTGCTGCGCGCGCTCGAGACGCGGGAGGTCTACCGCCTCGGCGGCGTCAAGCCGGTGACCCTGGACGTCCGCTTCATTTCGGCCACGCACCGCGACCTGGGCGAGCTGGTCACGCGGGCGACGTTCCGGCGCGATCTCTACTTCCGGGTGAACGGGATCACGCTGGCGATCGCGCCGCTGCGCGAGCGCCGCGACGCGATCCCGGCGCTGGCGGCGGGGCTCCTGCGCGACGCGGCGGCCGCGGGCGGGCGAACCGCGCCCCGGCTCGCCGCCACCGGGCTGGCCGCGCTGGTGCGCCACGACTGGCCGGGGAACGTGCGCGAGCTGAAGACGGTGCTCGAGCGCGCGCTGATGGTGTCCGACGGCGACGAGATCCGCGCCGCCCACATCCTGTTCGACCGGTTGCCGGCGGCGGCGGAGCCCGACGCCGAGTCGCGCCTGGCATCGGCGGCGGCGGCGCACCGCGGGAACGTGAGCGCCATCGCGCGCGCCCTCGGCACCTCGCGCTCGCAGGTGCGCCGGCTCGCCCAGCGCTTCGGCATCGACCTGCAGAAGTATAGATAGACCGGCTAAGCTGGGGGGACATGTCCGCCCCCCCTGTCCTGCCCCAGCACGCCCGCGTCGTCGTCATCGGCGGCGGCGTGATCGGCTGCTCGGTCACCTACCACCTGGCCCACATGGGCTGGAGGGACGTCGTCCTCCTCGAGCGCGACCGCGTCACCTCCGGCACGACCTGGCACGCCGCCGGGTTGATGGTCACGTTCGGCTCCACGTCCGAGACGTCGACGGAGATGCGCAAGTACACGCGCGCGCTCTACGCGCGCCTCGAGGAGGAGACGGGGCAGGCGACGGGGTTCAAGCCGGTCGGGTTCATCGAGGTCGCCGCCGACCGCGACCGCCTGGAGGAATATCGCCGCGTCGCCGCGTTCAACCGCTGGTGCGGCGTCGACGTGCACGAGATCTCGCCCGGTCAGGTGAAGGAGCTGTTCCCCGTCGCCCGCACCGACGACATCCTCGCCGGGTTCTACGTCACCGGCGACGGGCGCGCCGACCCGGTCGACGTCACCATGGCGCTCGCCAAGGGCGCCCGGCAGAAGGGCGCGCGCATCGTCGAGGGCGTGCCGGTCACCGGAGTGCGCACCCGACGCGGCGCGGTGACCGGGGTCACGACGCCGTTCGGCGACGTCGAGGCCGAGTTCGTCGTGAACTGCGCCGGGATGTGGGCGCGCCAACTCGGCGCGCGCTCCGGCGTGAGCATCCCGCTCCAGGCGGCGGAGCACTACTACCTCATCACCGAGCGCATCCCCGGCATCGGCGCGAGCTGGCCGGTGCTGGAAGACCCCGCCTCGTACGGCTACTACCGCGAGGAGGTGGGCGGCCTGATGATCGGCCTGTTCGAGCCGGTGTGCGCGCCCTGGCGCGTCGAGGGCGTGCCGGAGGACTTTTCGTTCGGCACGCTTCAGCCCGACTGGGATCGCATGGGCCCCTACGTCGAGACCGCGATGAAGCGCGTGCCGGTCTCGCTCGAGACGGGCGTGCGCAAGTTCTTCTGCGGCCCGGAGAGCTTCACCCCCGATCTCCTCCCCATCGTGGGGGAGGCGCCCGAGCTCAAGAACTATTTCGTCGCCGCCGGGCTGAATTCGATCGGCATCCTCACCGGCGGAGGCCTCGGCCGCGTCGTCGCGCACTGGATCATCCACGGCCGCCCCGACGTGGACGTCACCGGATTCAACATCGATCGCCTCCACGCCTACCAGGCCGCGCCCGAGTACCGCCGCACGCGCACCGTCGAATCGTTGGGCATGGTGTACCAGTGCCATTACCCGTTCCGCAACATGACGACGGCGCGCGGCGCCAAGAAGTCGCCGTTCCACGACCGGCTGGCGGCGCGCGGCGCGTTCTTCCGCGACGTCAGCGGGTGGGAGGGCGCCGACTGGTACGCCGGCCCCGGCGTCGAGCCGGACCCGGGCCCGCTGTCGTGGGGGCGGCAGCGCTGGTTCCACCTTTGGGAGGCCGAGCATCGCGCCACCCGCGAGGGTGTGATCCTCATGGACATGTCGTTCATGTCCAAGTTCCTCGTCCGCGGGCGCGACGCCGGGCGGCTGCTCGAGCACATCTCCGCGAATCACGTCGACGGGGCCGCGGGCGCCATCACCTACACCCAGTGGCTCAACGAGGCTGGCAAGATCGAGGCCGACCTCACGGTGACCAAGCTCGACGACGAGCGCTACTGGGTCGTGGCCTCCGACACCGCCCACCGCCACGTCGAGACGTGGATGCGGCGCCACTTCCCCGACGACGCCCACGCGTTCGTGACCGACGTGACCTCGGGGTACGCCCAGATCAACGTGCAGGGCCCGCGCTCGCGTGAGCTCCTCCAGTCGGTCACGTCCTGCGATTTGTCCAACGCGGCGTTTCCGTATCGCACCGCGCGCGAGATCGAGCTCGGTTACGCGCGCGCGCTGTGCATCCGCATCACCTACCTGGGCGAGCTCGGCTACGAGCTGTACATCCCGACCGAGCAGGGGATGCACGTCTACGACCTCCTCGTCGCGGCGGGCGAGCGCGTCGGCGCGCGCCACGCCGGCCTCAAGGCGCTGGCCAGCCTGCGCATGGAGAAGGGCTACCGCGACTACGGACACGACATCGACAACACCGACCCCATCCTGGAGGCCGGCCTCGGCTTCGCGGTCGATCTCAAGAAGCCGGGCGGCTTCATCGGCCGCGACGCCGTGGTGCGCCACAAGCAGGCCGGGCCGCTCCGCCGCCGCCTGGTCCAGATCCTCGTCAAGGACCCCGAGCCGCTGCTCCACCACGCGGAGGTCGTGCGCCGGAACGGCAAGCCGGTCGGCTACGTCCGCGCCGCATCGTACGGGTGGACGCTCGGCGGCGCGGTCGGTCTGGTCATGGTCGAAGCGGGCGAGCCGGTCGACGCCGCGTACTTCGACGGGGGGCGGTGGGAGGTGGACATCGCGGGGAAGCTCTACCCGGCGGTGGCGTCGATGAAGCCGCTGTACGACCCGGAGAACAAGCGGGTGAAGGACTCCTAGTCCCCCCGCGCCCGCCGCTCGCGCGCCGCGAGCTCCACGTCCGAGTCCACCATCCGCCGCACCAGCTCGGGGAAGCTGACGCGCGGCTGCCACCCAAGCTCGCGCCGGATCTTCGACGCGTCGGCGCGGAGATCGTCCACCTCCGACGGGCGCAAGTAGCGCGGGTCCTGCTTCACGTGCGCGCGCCAGTCGAGACCGACGTGCCCGAACGCCAGCTCGAGGAACTCCTCCACCGAGTGGCTCTCGCCGGTGCCGACGACGTAGTCCCCCGGCCTGTCCGCCTGCAGCATCAGCCACATCGCGTCGACGTAGTCGGCGGCGTGGCCCCAGTCGCGCCTGGCCTTGAGGTTGCCCAGGAAGAGCTCCTTCTGCAGGCCGAGCTGGATCCGCCCCACCGCGCGCGTGATCTTGCGCGACACGAACGTCTCGCCGCGCCGCTCGCTCTCGTGGTTGAACATGATCCCGTTCGACACGAACATCTGGTACGCGTCGCGGTAGTTCGCCGCCACGTAGAATGCGTACGCCTTGGCCGCGGCGTAGGGGCTGCGCGGCTGGAACGGCGTCTGCTCCGACTGGGGCGTGGGCGCGTTGCCGTAGAGCTCGCTCGAGCTCGCCTGGTACACGCGGCACGGGAGGCCGAGCTTGCGGATGCCCTCGAGCAGGCGCACCGTGCCCAGCCCGGTCACCTCGCCGGTGTACTCGGGGATGTCGAACGACACGCGCACGTGGCTCTGCGCGCCCAGGTTGTAGACCTCGTCGGGCCGGACCGCGCCGAGGATCGCTTGCAGCGACGACGCGTCGTTGAGGTCGCCGTAGTGGAGGAACAGGCGCGCCTCGGGGTCGTGGGGGTCGCGGTACATGTGCTCGATGCGCGCGGTGTTGAACGAGCTCGAGCGGCGGACGACGCCGTGGACCTCGTACCCCTTGGCGAGGAGGAGCTCGGTCAGGTACGAGCCGTCCTGCCCCGTGACGCCCGTAATGAGCGCGCGTTTCATGGCGACGCCCCGTGGGCGCGCCACCAGGCGATGGTGCGCGCCAGCCCCTCGTCGAACGCGATCGCCGCGGCAAAGCCGAACGCCTCCTTCGCGCGCGACACCTCGAGGCGGCGGCGCGGCTGGCCGTTGGGGCGCGACGCGTCCCACACGATGCGCCCGTCGTAGCCGACCAGCGCGGCGATCTTGTCCGCCAGCGCGCGGATGGAGATCTCGAATCCGGCGCCGAGGTTGACCGGGTCGGCGCCGTCGTAGCGCTCGGCGGCGAGCACGATGCCGCGCGCCGCGTCCTCGACGTAGAGGAACTCGCGCGTGGGCGATCCGTCGCCCCACAGGACGACCTCGGCCGCGCCGCTCGCGCGCGCCGCATCGAACTTGCGGATCATCGCCGGGATGACGTGGGAGTCCTCGAGATCGAAGTTGTCGCGCGGACCGTAGAGGTTCACCGGGAATACCATGACGAAGTTCGAGCCGAACTCCTGCCGGTAGGCCTGCGCCATCACCAGCAGCGATTTCTTGGCGATGCCGTAGGGCGCGTTCGTCTCCTCGGGATAGCCGTTCCACAGGTCCTCCTCGCGGAACGGCACCGGCGCGTACTTGGGATAGGCGCAGATGGTGCCGGCGACCACGACCTTCGCCGTGCCGGCGCGGCGCGCCTCCTCCAGGACGTGGAGGCCCATCGCCATGTTGTCGCGGAAGAACGTGCCGGGACGGCGGCGGTTGGCGCCGATCCCGCCGACCTTGGCGGCGAGGTGGATGACGAGCGTCGGGCGCACGGCGTCGAACAGGGCGCGCGTGGCGCCGGCGTCGGTGAGGTCGTATTCGCGCGAGCGCGGCGCGACCACGCGGGACGCGCCCCGCGCGCGCAGCTCCTCGACGACGTGGGAGCCGAGGAAGCCATTGCCCCCCGTGACCAGAATCGTCTGGCGATCGAGGTCCATGCGGTTGCGCAAAATACCAGCCCGCGTGGTAGAAGCAACTGCCAATGGACCGCCAGCGCGTTTACTTCGCCGAGGCCGACGGCGAGCACTTTCGCTGGCAGACCGGGCCGGGGTATTTCGCCGACACCGAGCGCGCGCTGCTCGCCCTGGCGCACCTGCCGGCGCGCGGGCGCCTGCTCGAGATCGGCTGCGGCGAGGGCGGCAACCTGCATCACCTGGGGCCGCGGCCGGGGCGCGTGGGCGTCGACTTCTCCCACGCCAAGCTGCGCCACGCGGCGGCGCACGTCGCCGGCGCCGCGTTCGCGCGGGCCGACGCGGCGCGGCTGCCGTTCCCCGACGGGGCGTTCGACGCCGTGCTCATCCGCGACCTGCTCCACCACGTGCCGGACCGCGCCGCGGCCCTGCGCGAGGCGGTGCGCGTCCTCCGCGGCGGCGGCACGCTCGCCGCGATCGAGCCCAACCGCGCAAGCCCCCTCATCCTGGCGCAGGCGCTGTTCGTGCCGGCGGAGCGCGCCGTGCTCAGGTCGCACGCGAGCCGCCTGGAGGCCGAGCTCCGCGACGCCGGTCTCGGCGACGTGTCGCTGCGGCGCGCGCAGCCGTTTCCGCTCGCGCGCGCCCTGCTTCATCCCCGCCTCGGCCTCAGCGGATGGGGAAGCCGGGCCGGCGTGGCGCGCGCCCTGGGCGCGGCCGAGGCGCTGGCGGAAAAGGTCGTTCCCCGGCCGATGTGGATGGTGCTTGTCGCCCGAGGACGAAAGCAGTAAGTTCGCGTGAGCTATGAGAATCGTTGAGGAAAACGTCGAGTCCGCCCCGGTTGCGCCGAGCGAGTTCGCGCGCCGGCAGCGGGCGGCCCGCGCCGCGCGCGTGGCCGAGATCGACGCGCTCGCCGATCGGCGCGACGAGTTCCGGCGGAAGAACGCCTACTACTACGCCGAGATCGAGCGGCTGGCGAAGTTCTTCATCCCGCCGGGCAAGTCGGTCCTCGAGATCGGCTGCTCGACGGGCGACCTCCTCGCCGCGCTCCGGCCGTCGCGTGGGGTCGGCATCGACATCTCCCCACGGACCGTCGAGATCGCGCGGCAGAAGCACCCCGGGCTCGACATCCGCGTGGGCGACGCCGAGGAGCTCGACCTCGACGAGACGTTCGACTACGTCGTCCTGTCGGACGTGGTGGGCTACCTCGACGACGTGCTCGCGGCGCTGCGCCTGCTCCGGCGCGTCATGGGGCCGGAGTCGCGGCTCCTCCTCACGTTCTACAACTTCCTGTGGCAGCCGGCGCTCGACCTCGGGCGCGTGCTCGGCCGCAAGATGCCGGTGCCGGAGCAGAACTGGCTGGGGCTGAAGGACATCGACAATCTCCTGCACCTCGCCGGCCTCGAGGTGGTGCAGTCCGGCACCGCGGTGCTCCTGCCCATCGACGCCGGGCCGGTGTCGGCGCTGGCCAACCGCCTGCTCGCGCGCGCGCCGGGCCTGCGCCACCTGTCGCTGGTGCAGTACTTCCTGGCGCGCCCGCGCTGGCAGGACGCGGCGCCGCCGCGGCCGCGGACGTGCAGCGTCGTCGTGCCGTGCAAGAACGAGCGCGGCAACGTGGCCGACATCTTCGCGCGCACGCCCGACCTCGGCGCCGGGACCGAGCTCATCTTCGTCGACGGCAACAGCGACGACGGGACCGTCGAGGAGATCGAGCGCCTCATGCCCACGCGCCGGCGGACGCGCCTCATCCACCAGGGCGACGGCAAGGGGAAGGGCGACGCGGTGCGCAAGGGCTTCGCCGCGGCCAGCGGCGATATCCTGTTCATCCTCGACGCCGACCTGACCGTGCCGCCCGAGGATCTGCCGCACTTCTACCGCGCGCTCGTCGAGGGACACGGCGAGTTCGTCAACGGCACGCGCCTCGTCTATCCCATGGAGGGGGAGGCGATGCGCTTCTTGAACCTCGTCGGCAACAAGTTCTTCTCGGTCGCGTTCACGTACATCCTGGGGCGGTCGATCAAGGACACGCTGTGCGGCACCAAGGTGCTCACGCGCGAGGGCTACCAGAAGATCGCCGACGGGCGCGCGTTCTTCGGCGACTTCGACCCGTTCGGCGACTTCGATCTGTTGTTCGGGGCGGCGCGCGCCGGGCTGAAGATCGTCGAGGTGCCCGTGCGCTACCGCGCGCGGACGTACGGCGACACGAAGATCGACCGCTTCCGGCACGGCTGGCTGCTGCTGCGCATGACAGCGCTGGCGTTCGTCAAGTTCAAGTTGACGGTGTGATGCCGCTGTTCCCTCGCGCCTACGCGCTCGCCCGGCGCGCCGGCCTCGTCGATCGGCCGTGGTTCGACGCGGTGTTCAGCCGCAGCTATTTCCTGTACAAGCGGTGGCTGGAGGACCCGTTCCACGGCCTGGCGCGGCGCAGCCCCGAGCTGTTCCGCGGCGGGCACGTCGTCGACGTCGGCGCGAACATCGGCTACACCGCGGTCGTGTTCGCGCGCGCGGTCGAGCCGGGCCGCCGCGTGCTCGCGCTCGAGCCCGAGGCGCGAAACTTCGCCCTTCTGGAGAAGGCGATCGCCCGCTGTGGCGTGGCGGCGCGCGTGCGGGCGGTGCGCGCGGCGGCCGGCGCGGCGGACGGGACGATCGAGCTGTGGCGCAATGTCGACCATCACGGCGACCACCGCGTCGCCACCGACGCGTTTCGCCGCGCCCACCCGCGTGCCGGGACGGAGGCGGTGTCGCTGCGCACGGTCGACTCGCTGGTGGCCGAGCACCTCGAGGGCGGCGCGGTGGCGTTCGTGAAGATCGACGTGCAGGGCTACGAGCCGGCGGTGCTGGCGGGGATGGGCGGGACGCTCGCGGCGAACCGCCGTCTGGCGATCGCGTTCGAGTACGCGCCCGCCGGGATGCGCGAGCTGGGAGAGGATCCGGAGGCGCTGCTCGCGACGCTGCGCGAGGGCGGGTTTCGGCTGCACCGCCTGGCGCGCAGCGGTCGGCTGGCGCCCGCGAGCGCGGCCGATCTCGACGCCGTCGTGCGCGCGCGCGGCTACACCGACCTGCTGGCGCTGCGCGGGTAGGAGAGCGATCAGAAGCGTAGCGGGGTTCCCGCCCCTTCGGGGCGGTCCCCGCTAGTCCGCGGCGGGGACCTCGTCGCGGGGGATGGGCCCGCCGCCGCGCTCGCGCCAGCCGACCGTGAGGAGCCAGGTCCGGGCCGGGGCGATCGGGCAGGGTTGCGTGGGCGCCGGGGCGGGTTCGCTCCATCCCGTGAACCACGCCGCGGACGAATACTCGTCCACGTAGCTCGGCGGCAACCGATGGCCGAGCGCAGCCACGTGTTTCCGCGCGTTATTGAGCACATACACGAGGGCGCGCCTTACTTCCGTCGGGGTACGCAGCGGGCGCGAGTGGTAGCGGTCGGCGAAGACCGTACCTTTGCGTCCCATGACGCGATTGAGGCCCTTGGCCATGCGGATGGCCATGCTCTGGACCGCGCGCGCGAGCGCGCGGGCGTCGCGGGTCTCGACGACGAGGTGGATATGGTTCCATTGGACGGAGAACTGGGCGACTCGCGCATCGGCGCGCTCAACCGCGGCCCAGAACGCCCTTTCGAGGACGCGGAAGCATCGCCGGCTGCGGAGCTGCCACACGTGACGCCGTACCCGCAGCGTGACGTGGAGCGGAAATCGGGCGTGGACGCTTCGCGGCAGGTGCGGGACGCCCGCTCCCGGCTTCGGCGGCCGGCCTCGGCGCCGCCGGCGCCTCCGCGCAGGCGTCCGAAAGCCGAAATCGAGCTGCCCGGCCGCTGTCTTCTCCCTCGCTGGACGCATTGTTGAAAAATATCTGCCATAATGGGATGGCTGCGTCAAGCGAAAAGCAAAGGCGGCGCACTGCGGCCTGTGGATGGGTGACGCGCCCGTGGACGGCCCGACGCGTTGCCGACGACGCGATCGGGAGGGCCGCCCACTGGCGCTTGACCCGACCGCGACCGCACGACGCCCGCGCCGCGACGCGCGGCAACCGTTCGCGGTCGGCTCACACCATCGCACAGGCCCTGCTGCTGCCCAGAGTTTGAAAAACCACCTCCCCCCAAGAAAGGCAGCGTCGACGGACGTGCCGTCCGTCGAATTCCGGCAGATATTGTGACGGGGGCGGGGCTCTCTTTTCAAGTCTGATCAGCAGCAGGCGGTGTGGGCAGTCTGAACGGGCGCGCTCCCGAGCGCAGCGGACGCGACGCGCGCGGCCGTTCAAGGTCCTGCGGGCGGGCGCGCTCCCGAGCGCAGCGGACGCGACGCGCGCGGCCGTCCGCAGGACCGTCACTGGCCACACCGCGCAAGGAGCGTCCTTCGTGGGATGGCCGTCCCGCGGCGTCGGCGTCGGCATGGAAAAGCGCCGCGCAGCAGGGCGGTTCCCGCGCCGGCGGCGCGGTCCCCCGACGGAGAGAATAGCCGGGTTCCCGCGCCGGCGGCGCGGTCCCGGCTAGTCGTACATCCCGGCGAACGCGGAGCCGCCGAAGGCAGAGCCGTCGATCTGATCCGGCTTGTACTGGTGCCGCTGATAGTTCTTCTGCTCTTCCGGGTTGAAGACGAGCTGATCGTGATCCTTACGCGCGAACGGATCGTAGATTGCGCTGCCGCCGCCCTCGCCGGCGAGGTGCAGGACGAAATGGTCCGCGCCGTTGTCGGCGCCCGGCGGCGTCACGCCGTCGGCGTCGACGCTCTCGATCGACATGTTCCCCTTGGCGAAGTAGCCCTTCATCGCCGCGTTCTTGGCGATGTACTCCTTGAGGATGTCCGGCTCGACGCCCATGAGCGGGACGATGGGGTTGCCGTTGTCGTCCACCTTGCCCTCGTACTTTTTCTGCTCGGCCGCCATGAGCTGCTGATTGAGGATGCCGTTCAGGCTGTGCAGGTCCCCCATCTTCAGCGTGCCGCCCTTCATGGACTCCTGGAGCGCCTTCATCTGCTCCTTCTGCTTGTCGTAGAACGGGCTGTTCGGGTCGAGGTCGGCGTTCGCCTGGCCGATGATCGCCTTGACGCCGTCGATGCCGCCGCCCTGGATCGCCGCGGCGATGAGCACCGTCGAGCCGCAGCGCGTGCCCGACATCCCGGCCGGGTCGCCCACCTTCGAGTCGTTCTGCGTGAACTGATTGAGCAGCTTCAGCCGGTCCTGCTCGCTCTCGAGGCCGCCGAGCTTCTGGTTGCGATCGGCGAGCTTCCATTGCCCGGCGTAGATCTGGTTGGGGTCGGCGTGCTGCTCGTTGATGTTGCCGGTCACCGCGGGACCGTTCGGCGCCAGGGCCGCCAGCTCCGTCACGTGCGCCGCGTTGGCAAACGTGGCTACGTCGTCCCCGTACCACCCCATCGCGGCCTTCTCTGCCTTCGTCTGCAGCGAGTCGCCCATCGGGACCATGTTGCGGGAGATCCGCGGGACGGTCAATCTTCGTCGACGGCGGGCTACCCCATCCGCGCGATCACCGCGTCGGTGTAGGACGCGGTCGTGCCCTTGCCGCCGAGCTCGCGCGTGCGCGCCTGCGGGTCGGCCAGGGCCGCGCGCACCCCGCGGCGCAGCCGCGCCGCCGCGTCGTCCTGGTGGAGATGGTCGAGCATCAGCGCCGCCGACAGCATCAGCGCCGTCGGGTTCGCCAGACCCTTGCCGGCGATGTCCGGCGCCGTGCCGTGCACCGCCTCGAACACTGCAGCGTCCACCCCGATGTTCGCCGCCGGCGCCATGCCGAGGCCGCCCACCAGCCCGGCGGTGAGGTCGCTCATGATGTCGCCGAAAAGATTCATGGTGACGATCACGTCGAACCGCGACGGATCCAGGACGAGCTTCATGCACGCCGAGTCCACGATCTGCTCCTCGTAGACGACGTCAGAGAACTTCTTGGCCGTCTCGCGCGCGCACTCGAGGAACAGACCGTTCGACAGCTTGAGGATGTTGGCCTTGTGCACCGCCGTCACCTTCTTGCGGCCGTGGCGGCGCGCGTACTCGAACGCGTACTCGGCGATGCGCGTCGACCCGAACTTGGTGATGATGGCGATCGATTCGGCGGCGTTGCGCCGCGGGTCGACGTAGTGCTCCACGCCGGCGTACAGGTCCTCGGTGTTCTCGCGCACCACCACCAGGTCCACGCCCTGGTAGTGGGACGGCACGCCGTCGAAGTTGATGACGGGGCGCACGTTGGCGTAGAGGTCGAACTGCTGCCGCAGCGCCACGTTCACCGAGCGAAAGCCGGAGCCGATGGGCGTCCCCAGGGGGCCCTTCAGCGCCAGGCGGTTCCGCGCGACGGAGTCGACGGTGCGCGCCGGCAGCGGATCCTTGTCGGTGTCGACCGCGGACAGCCCGGCCGGCACCTCCTCCCACGTCAGGTCGGCCCCGGCCGCGGCCAGCGCCCTCACCGTGGCGTCGGAGATCTCGGGGCCGATGCCGTCCCCCTTGATGAGCGAACAGGTGGGCATGGAACGCCTCCCTATACCACGATGCCGTGCTCCTTGAGCTTGTTGTAGATCGACGCGCGGCTGATGCCGAGCAGCTTGGCCGCGCGCGTGGGCGAGCCGCCGGCCTTGGTCAGCGCGTCGCGGATGGCCTGCCGCTCCACCGCGCGCACCGCGTCGTCGACGATTTCCTTGAGCGGCCGGCCGTCGGCGACGGCGCCGGCGGGCGTGGACTCCGCGTCGCCCAGGAGCGGCAGGTCCTCGGGGCCGATCTCGTCGCCGTCGGCCAGGAGCGCCGCGCGCGACAGGACGTTGTCCAGCTCGCGGATGTTTCCCGGCCACGGATACGCCGCCAGGCGCGCCAGCGCCTCCGGCGAGACGCGCGTGGGGAAGGGGCGCCCGTCCGCCTGCGGCGGCCGCCGGCGCGCCAGGATGTGCGCGCACAGGAGCGGCAGGTCCTCGCGGCGATCGCGCAGCGGCGGCACCGACAGCGGCACCACCGCCAGCCGCCAGTACAGGTCCTCGCGGAACTGCCCCCGCGTCACCAGCCCCTTCAGGTCCTTGTTGGTGGCGGCGATGATGCGCACGTCCACCTTCACGAACGCGTCCCCGCCGACGGGCTTGACCTCGCGCTCCTGCAGCACGCGCACGAGCTTCGACTGCACCTCGGAGGCGATGTCCCCGATCTCGTCGAGGAACAGCGTCCCCGCGTGCGCCTCGCGGAACAGCCCGCGGCGCGCCCGCGCCGCGCCGGTGAACGCGCCCCGCTCGTGGCCGAACAGCTCGCTCTCGAGGAGTGACGGCGCGAGCGCCGAGCAGTCGAACGCCACGAACGGCGCGTCCCGCCGGCCGCTGAGGCGATGGATCGTCCGGGCCAGCAGCTCCTTGCCGGTGCCGCTCTCGCCGAGGATCAGCACGCCTGCGTCCGACGGGGCGATCCGCTCCACCAGCGCGAGGAGCTGGCGCATGGCCGCGCTCTGACCGATGACCTCGTGCACGCCGCGCGCCCGCTCGACCTCGTCGCGCAGGCGGCGCACCTCGCGCTGCAGCTGGCCGTGGGCGACGGCGCGCTCCACCGCCGCGCGCAGCTCCTGGGCGCTCGCGGTCTTGCGCAAGTAGTCGAACGCCCCCTCGCGCATCGCGGCCACGGCCGTCTCCACCGACGCGACGCCCGTCATGACGAGGATCGGCGTGTCCGGGTCGCGCCGCCGCGCCCGCCGGATGAGCTCGATGCCGTCGACCTCGGGCATGGCCAGATCGGCGACGACCGCGTCGTAGGGCGTGTCCTCGAGACGCGCCAGCGCCTGCGCCGCGCTGCCCGCCGCCTCGACGAGGAAGCCCTCGCCGAGCAGCAGCTCCACCAGCCGCGGGATCTGCGGTTGGTCGTCGACGACCAGGATCCTGCGGGTCCCCGTCATGGTTGCACCGCTCGCGCGCGCCGGCTCGGGGCGCCGGGTCGCTCGGCTGCGCGCTTCGCGCGCTCCAGGGCGCCTCTTCCACTTGGCCTCGCCGTCGCGCGCTCGCTCATGCGATCCCCGGCACCACGATGGTCACGCGCGTGCCCTTGCCCGGCTCCGAGTCGAACGTCAGCGTCCCACCGTGGTCCTCGACGATGCGGCGCGCGATGCCGATGCCCAGCCCGCTCCCTTCGGGCCGCGTGGTGAAGAACGGCTCGCCCAGTCGGGCCAGGACCTGCGGCGACATGCCCGCGCCGTCATCGGCGACGACGACCTTCGCGCCGCCATCGGTGCCGTCGAGCTCGACGCGGATGCGACCCTTAGGCGGCGTCGCCTGCACCGCGTTCCGCACCAGGTTGAGCAGCACCTGGGCGAACTTTCCGCGGTGGAGGCGCGCCAGCGGCCGCCCGCGCACGTCGGCGGTGAGTCGGCGCGCCGCCACGTCGGGATCGTACTTCAGGATCGCGAGTGCCTCCTCGATCACGGAGGCGACGTCGGCCGGCTCGAGCGCGATCGCATCGGCGGAGCCGCGGGCGAAATCCTTGATCTCGTCGACCATCGACGACAGGCGCCGCAGCGCCGCGATGAGCACGTCGCACAGCTCCGCGATCTCCGCGTTTCCCGCCGCGCGCACCTTGATGGCCTCGGCGTACCCGACGAGCGCGAGCTGGTTGGCCAGCTCATGGGCGATGCCACTTGCGACGCGTCCCACGGCGGCGATCCGCTCGGACGCGATCAGGCGATCCGAGGTCTGCTTGAGCAGGTGGAGGAGCTCCTTCCGCTCGAGACCCGCTTTGATCTTCAGCAGTAAGTCATGAAGATCCCAGGGCTTTTCGATGTACTGGAAGATCCCGACCTCGTTGATGGCCCGGATCGCGCTCTCCTTGTCGGCGTACCCCGTGAGGAGGATCAGCACCGCATCCGGCGCGGCCTCGCGGATGGCGCGCAGGACTTGGAGGCCGTCCATCGTCGGCATCTTGAAGTCGCTCACGACGAGATCCGGGGGTTTTTCGGCGAGCGCAGCGAGGGCCGCAAGGCCCGATTGGAACACCTCCACCTCGTACTGCGTCTCGAGGTGCAACGCGCGCCCCAGGCTCTCGGTGACGAGAGGATCGTCGTCGATCACGTAGACTCTAGACATGAGACGTCCAGTACAACCAGGTACTGTCCAAATAGTTAGACACAAGCTCTCGCAAATAGCTAGAACAACTCGTCTTCAAAATGGATCGCCCTTTGCTTGGAGTACTTTCCATGAAGACCCCGAAACGAAAGGCGACCCGCAGAGACGAGGTCCGGTTCGAGGGGCGGGAACGCGACTACGTCTATGCGATCGCGATGAAGTACCTCAAAGACGAAGACGAGGCGGCCGACGTGGCCCAGGACGCCATGTTGAACGCTTTTCGGCATCGCGCCAGCTTCCGTGGGGATTCTCGTTTCACCACGTGGCTTTACCGTGTCGCGGCGACGACGGCGCTCATGCACCTACGCAAGAAGCGCCGCTCGCGCGTGTCGCTGCAGAGCTATGAGCCCCACGAGGACGACGCGGGCGATCCGATGGCCGACCTGATCGCGGGCGGCCCGTCGCCGGAGGACGAGGCGGCCGCGCACGAGGCGCTGTCCCTCGCGGGCGAGAGGCTCCACTCGCTCGGCGACAAGTACGGATCGATCTTCCGCATGCGTTTCGCCGACGGCTACTCGGAGTCGGAGATCGCCAACGAGCTCGATCTCAACGTCGCGACCGTCAAGACCCGCGCCTATCGCGCGCGCGCCGCGCTGCGCGAAGAGCTGTCCGCCGCCTAGCACCTCCCGCCCTTTCCCCTATACATTACCCTCATGGCAGTCTCGAAGAAGGACCCCGCCCGTGAGGTGACCAGCATCTCCGGCATCCCGCTCAAGCCCGTCTATGGCCCCGACGACCTCGGCGGGCGCGGCTGGACGTACGAGGAACGGCTCGGCAACCCCGGCCAGTACCCCTACACGCGGGGCGTCCACGACACGATGTACCGCGGCAAGCCGTGGACGATGCGCATGTTCGCCGGCTTCGGCACCCCCGAGGACACGCATCGACGGTTCAAGTATCTGCTCGAGCACGGCCAGACCGGCCTGTCGACGGCGTTCGACATGCCCACGCTCATGGGCTACGACCCGGACCACCCGCGCTCCCTCGGCGAGGTCGGGCGCGAGGGCGTGTCGGTCGCGACGATCGACGACATGCGCGTCCTGTTCGGGGACATCCCGCTCGATCAGGTGACGACGTCGATGACGATCAACGCGCCGGCATCGGTGCTGCTGGCGCTCTACGTCGCCGTCGCCGAGGAGCAGGGCGTGCCGCCGGCGAAGCTGCGCGGGACGCTGCAGAACGACATGCTCAAGGAGTTCATCGCGCAGAAGGAGTGGATCTCCCCGGTCCGCCCCGCGATGCGCATCGTCCGCGACATGCTCGTCTACTGCACGCGCGAGATGCCGCTGTGGAACACGGTGTCGATCAGCGGCTACCACATCCGCGAGGCGGGCGCGACCGGCGTGCAGGAGCTGGCGTTCACGCTGGCCGACGGCATCGGCTACGTGCAGCTCGGCGTCGACGCCGGGCTCGACGTCGACGACTTCGCGCCGCGGCTGTCGTTCTTCTTCGACGTGCACAACGACTTCTTCGAGGAGGTCGCGAAGTTCCGCGCGGCCCGGCGCATGTGGTCGCGGATCATGCGCGAGCGGTTCGGCGCCAAGAACCCGCGCTCGTGGCTCCTGCGCACGCACGCGCAGACGGCGGGCGTGTCGCTGATGGCGCAGCAGCCGCTGGTGAACGTGGCGCGCACGACGCTGCAGGCGCTCGCCGCTGTGCTGGGCGGCACGCAGTCGCTGCACACCAACAGCTACGACGAGACCTACGCCCTGCCGACGGAGGACGCGGCGACGATCGCCCTCCGCACGCAGCAGGTCATCGCCGAGGAGTCGGGCGTGGCGGCGGTGGCCGACCCGCTCGGCGGGTCGTACTACGTGGAGGCGCTTACCGATCGGGTGGAGGAGGAGGCGTGGCGCTACATCCACCGCATCGACGCCCTGGGCGGCATCGTCAAGGCGGTCGAGGAGGGCTACCCGCAGCGCGAGATCGCCCAGAGCGCCTACGACTTCCAGCGCAAGGTGGACGCCGGCGAGCGCACGATCGTGGGCGTGAACAAGTACGCGATGGACGAGCGGGGGGACGAGATCCCGACGCTGAAGATCGACCTCGAGCCGGAGCGGCGCCAGATCGCGCGCACGCTGGACACGCGCGCCCGGCGCGACGCCGCGCGCGCCGACGCCGCGCTGGGGGCGGTCCGCGCCGCCGCGCGCGACGAGCGGGTGAACCTGATGCCGCCGATCATCGACGCGGTGAAGGCCGGCGTCACGCTGGGCGAGATCTGCCAGATCTTCCGCGACGAGCTGGGCGAGCACCGCGACCCGGCGTTCCTGTAGAAAACCTGTGTTACCTTTCTTGCGTGCTGCGGATAGCCGTGGATGCGATGGGGGGCGACCGCGCCCCCGAGGAGATCGTCAAGGGCGCCGCGCTGGCGTCGCTGCAGCGCGACGACGTCGAGATCATCCTGTGCGGCGACACGGCCGCCATCGGCAAGGTGCTGTCCGACACCCGCCACGACGCCGAACGCCTCCAGATCCACCACGCCTCCCAGGCGATCCGCATGGACGACCGCGCCCCCGAGGCGCTCGCGGCGCGCCCCGACGCGTCGATCACCGTCGCGGTGCGGCTCGTCGCCCAGGGCGAGGCCGACGCGCTCGTCACCGCCGGAAACACCGGCGCCGCCGTGCTCCTCGCCGAGCGGCTGTGGAAGCCGCTCGCCGGCGTCCAGCATCCCGCGCTCGCCGCCGTGTACCCGACCGAGATCCGCCGCGGCGCCAAGGACGACCCGTTCGCGCTCATCCTCGACGTGGGCGCCGGCGCCGACGCCACGCCCGAGGAGCTCGTCGTGTTCGGGCTCATGGGCGCGGCGTGGGCGGCGCGCATCTCGCGCAACCCGCGCCCGCGCGTCGCGCTCCTGTCGTCGGGGGCGGAGATCGGCCGCGGCCCGCGCGACGTCGCCGCCGCGCACGACCTGTTCCTGTCCCACACCGGCCTGAACTTCATCGGCGCCATCGAGGCGATCGACATCCAGCGCGGCATCGCCGACGTCGTCGTGTGCTCCGGCTACGTCGGCAACCTGTTCATGAAGATGCTCGACGCGATCCCCGAGACCATCCTCGGCCTCGCCCGCTACGCGTCCAAGGAGAAGCTGCTGTGGCGCGCGGTGCTGGGGTTGATCCAGAGCGGCGTCACCCGCATCAAGCAGCTCACCGACTGGCAGGAATACGGCGGCGCGCCGCTGCTCGGCTACGACCACGTGTGCGTGAAGGCGCACCGGCGCTCGGGCGCGCGGGCGATCGCCAACGCGATCAAGGTGTGCGCCGTGGCCGCGCCCCCCGGCCTCCTCCGCGACATGCACGGCAAGATCGCGGAGTTCCGGACCAAGCGGTCGCAGCTGGCGTCATGACCGCGTCGGGCGCCGGGCCGGCGCACACCTTCCGCTGGGACCTCGACAAGACCTATCTGCGCACGGACTTCGACAGCCTGCGCGGCCTCGTCCGCGCGGCGCTGGAGAAGCCGCACGAGAAGCGCGCCGTCCCCGGCGCGCCCGCGCTCATCCGCGCGCTGCGCGAGGCCGGCGGCGGCGCCCACCGCATCGCCATCATCTCGGGCAGCCCGGAGCAGATGCGCGCCGTGCTCGAGGCCAAGCTCCAGCTCGACGGGGTCGTGTTCGACGAGTTCGTGCTCAAGCCTAATTTGAAGAACCTCCTGCGCGCGCGCTTCCGCGCCGTGCGCGCGCAGGTGCCCTACAAGCTGCCCGCGCTCCTCCGGAGCCGCGCCGCCGTGTCCGCCCCGGGGGAGACGCTGTTCGGCGACGACGCCGAGTCCGACGCGCTCATCTACTGCCTGTACGCCGACATCCTGGCCGACCGCGTGTCGCGCGGGCAGCTGCTCGACGTCCTCCGCGCCGCCGAGGCCTACGACGACGAGATCGAGCGCGTCCTCGCCCTGCGCGACGACGTCGGCAAGGGCGAGGCGGTGCGCCGCGTGATCATCCACCTCGACAAGCGCTCGCCCACGGCGCGCTTCGACCGCTTCGGCCCGCGCCTGTGCCCCGTCTACAACTACTTCCAGGCGGCGCTCGTGCTCTACGCCGACGGGCAGCTCAAGGCGCGCGACCTTCTCACCGTCGCGCGCGAGATGCTCGCGTCGCGCGACTACACGGTGGCGAGCCTCGCCAACTCGTTGCAGGACCTGCTCCTGCGCGGGCGGCTGGCGCGCGAGGTCGCGGTGCGCCTGGGCGGCGAGACCGCCTCCGCCGGCGCGGAGTTCTCCGACCTGCCGCCCCACGCCGAGGTCGTCGCCGCGTTCACCAAACGGGTGCAGGCGCTGGGCGACTTCCGCGTCGCCGCGGTGCCGGCGGGGCCGGACGCGCTCGACTACGCCGCGCTGGTCAAGTCCGAGGGGATGCGTTGAACGGCGGTATGCTTCCCGGCATGAGCGAACGAGCGCCGGCGAGGCCATGTGGAAGACGCGGCCTGGAGCGCGCGAAGCGCGCAGCCGGAGCGACGTGGAGCGCCGAGCCGGCGCGAGTGAGCGGACGATGATGGACGAGATCATGCACACGATCGACGCCGCGGCGGACGCGCTCGACGCCGTCGCCCGCGACATCCACGCCCGCCCCGAGCTGTGTTACGAGGAGCGTTACGCGGCCGACCGGATTGCCGGGGAGCTCGCGCGCGCCGGGCTCGCCGTCGAGCGCGGCGCGGGCGGCGTGGAGACGGCGCTGCGCGCGCGCTTCGGCCGGACGGACGGCCCGCGCGTCGCGGTCCTCGCCGAGTACGACGCGCTGCCCGAGATCGGCCACGCCTGCGGCCACAACCTCATCGCCGCCGGCGCGCTGGGCGCGGCGCTCGGGCTGCATGCGGTCCGCGACCGCCTCCCCGGCGAGGTCGTGTTCCTCGGCACGCCCGCCGAGGAGGGCGGCGGCGGCAAGATCCGCCTCATCGAGGCCGGGCTGTTCGAGGGCCTCGACGCGGCGATGATGTTCCACCCGCTCGACCGCACCGTCCTGTGGCAGGGCGCGCTGGCGATGGCGCGGCTGGACATGACGTTCCGCGGCCGGCCGGCGCACGCCGCCGCCGCCCCGTGGGACGGCTCGTCCGCGCTGCGCGCGGTCATCCACATGTTCAACCTGGTCGACTCCGCGCGCGTCCACCTGCGCGACGGCGCGCGCGTCCATGGCATCATCGTCGACGGGGGGCAGGCGGTGAACATCATCCCCGAGCGCGCTGCGTGCGCATTCTCGGTGCGCGCGCCCACCGCCGCCTACCTCGAGACGGTCAAGGATCACGTGCGCCGCGCCGCCGCGGCCGCGGCGCTGGCCACCGGCACGACGCTGGAGCTCACGGAGAAGCAGGGCTATCGCGACATGCGCAACAACGAGCCGCTGGCGCGCCGCTTCGGCGACAAGCTGGCCGCGCTCGGCGTCCAGTTCGCCGACACCGATCCGAGCATCGGCATCGGCTCGACCGACATGGGCGACGTGTCCTACGTCGTCCCCGCGATCCACCCCTACGTCGGCATCTGCGCGCCCGACGAGGCGTTCCCCCACCAGCACGGCTTCGCCGCGCGCGCGGCCGCCCCGGAAGGGCTCCGCGCGATGCGCGCCGCCGCCAAGGCGATGGCGCTTCTGGCCTGGGACGTCCTCCACGACGCGGACCTCCGCCGCGCCGCCAAGACCGCGTTTGACGCGGGCGCTTCGCGACCTCATATTGTGAGCAAGTGACGGCGATCGAGCTCAAGACCTACACCGACGACGAGACCGACGAGATCCTGACCCGGGCCCTGCGGGGGAAGGACGGCCGCCTCACCAAGGCGGATGCGATCACGCTGTCCGGTCTGCCCGCCCACCTCGTCGACGACTCGCTCGACCGGCTGCTCAAACGCTACAAGTCGCGGCTCGAGGTCACCGACGACGGCGAGCTGCTGTACACGTTCGACGGGATGGTCCGCCGCGACGAGATCACGCTGCGCGAGCGGCTGCGCGCCGTCGGCCGGTGGCTGGCGCGCGCCGGCATGTGGGCGTTCAAGGTGTGGATCACTGTCACGCTCATCGTCTACTTCGTCGTGTTCGTGGTGGTGCTGCTGGCGGCGATGTTCGGCGGCCGCAGCGACGACCGCGACAACCGCGGCGGCCCCGATCTCGGGTGGATCTTCTGGCTGTTCTGGCCCGACTGGCGGTATGGCTCGACGTACGGGGGCTACCGCGACGCCTACGGCCGCCGCCTCCCGCCGCGCGACACCAAGGGGCGGAAGAAGCTCATCCAGGCGGTGTACGACTTCGTTTTCGGGCCGGTGCGGCCGGCGCCGGACAAGCTCGCCGACGAGCGCGAGGTGCTCGGCTTCCTGCGCGCGCACGACGGCCGCATGACGTCGACGGACCTCGTCGCGATGTTCGGCTGGAGCTACCGCCAGGCGGAGGAGGAGTCGACGCGGCTCCTCGCCGACTACGACGGCGACCCGGAGGTCACCGACGACGGCGTGATCGTCTACGCGTTCCCGAAGCTCCTCAAGTCCGCCGACGCCGCGATCGTCCCGACGACGCCCAAAATGGCGTGGGAGCGCGTCGAGACGCGCCCCGAGCTCACGAGCAACAAGCCGTCCACCGACACGCTGGTGGGCGGATTCGCCGTGTTCAACCTCCTGGTGTCGTTCTTCGCCGCGGGGTGGGCGCGGACGCGCTTCGGCCTCGCCGGCCCAGTGTGGGACTGGTTCTTCACCGGCTTCCCGCTGCTGTTCTTCACGCTGTTCCTGGCGATTCCCGGCGCGCGCGCGCTGGCGCGCAAGGTCGGCGACAAGCGGCGCGACGCGCGCAACCGCCGGCGGCAGGCGGTGAAGCGGATCATCGAGGCGGACGGCAAGCCGCTGCCCGCCGAGCCGGACGTGGAGGCGCTGGCGCTCGACCTCGAGGGCGAGCCGGACCTCGGCGCCGGCGGCGACAAGGTCCTCAAGTTCCCGCGGCCGGCGGAAGAGCGCGGCGCGGCGAAGAAGGTGCTCGCCGGCACCGACGTCGCGCGCGAGAAGCAGATCGGCAAGGTCATCTTCGGCGGCGACGACGCCGAGGCGGAGGAGCCGAAGCAGCTCAAGCGGTGA
>DATFWE010000072.1:0-27720 GCA_035259575.1 Haliangiales bacterium | reverse complement strand
TGGCCCTCGTGCTCGGCTGCGGCGGCGCCCGCGTGGCGATGCCCCCGATACCCGACGCGCTCAAGCCCCCCGCGGACCAGGCGCTCATCCTGGAGGCGCACGCGACGGGCGTGCAGATCTACGAGTGCAAGCCGAGCAAGGACGATCCGGCGAAGTTCGAGTGGGCGCTGACCGGCCCCGAGGCGGACCTGTCCGACGCCGGTGGAAAGGCGATCGGCAAGCATTACGCGGGGCCGACGTGGGAGACCGCGGACGGCAGCAAGGTCGTGGGCGAGGTCAAGGCGCGCGATCCCGGCCCCGACCCGACCTCCATCCCGTGGCTCATGCTGACCGCGAAGTCGACGTCGGGCACCGGCCCGCTGGCCAAGACGGCGACGATCCTGCGCCTCAAGACGCAGGGCGGAAAGGCGGCGCCGGAAGGGTGCAGCCAGACCCAGGCGGGCTCGGAGACGCGCGTCCCCTACCGCGCGACGTACTACTTCTACGGTCTGAAGTAACCCGCTACCCGCGACGGTACATCGTCACCACGCAGGCGCCGCCGAGGCCGAGGTTGTGCTGCAGCGCGACGCGCGCGCCCTCGACCTGGCGCGATCCGGCCAGGCCGCGCAGCTGCTGGTTCAGCTCGAAGCACTGGGCCAGCCCGGTCGCCCCCAGCGGATGGCCCTTGGACAGGAGCCCGCCCGACGGGTTCACCACCCAGTCGCCGCCGTAGGTCGTCCGGTCCTCCGCGACGAGCCGCCCCGCTTCCCCTTCCTTGCACAGGCCGAGCGCCTCGTAGGTGATGAGCTCGTTCGCGCTGAAGCAGTCGTGGAGCTCGATCGCGTCGACGTCGTCGGGGCTGAGGCCGCTCTCGTCGTAGACCGTCCGCGCGGCCGCGGCCGACATGTCGGCGCCGACCATCTTGATCATCGACTTCGGCTCGAACGTCGTGGCGGTGTTGGTGGTGAGCGCCATCGCCTCGATGACGACCGGGTCGACGGCGCCGTGCCGGCGCGCGAACTCCTCCGAGCACAGGACGGCCGCCGCGGCGCCGTCGGTCGTCGGACAGCACTGGAGCTTCGTGAGCGGCTCGAAGATCATCGGCGAGGCGAGGACCTCCTCCACGGTCGCCGCCTGGCGGAACTGCGACCGCTCGTTGTCGACGGCGTGGCGCCGGTTCTTGGCGGCCACCGCGGCGAGCTGCTCCACGGTCGTGCCGTACTTCTGCATGTGCTCGCGCGCGGCGCCGCCGAACATCTGCGCCGGCGGCGGCGCGGGCGCGAACCCCTGCACCGCCATCATCACCTGCACGTGCTTGTCGAGCGGGTTCGTGCGGTCGCCGTACTTGCTGCCGAGCGAGCCCTTCTCCATCTTCTCGAACCCGAGCGCGAGCACGCACTCCGACACGCCCGAGCCGACGGCCTGGTAGCCGAGCATGAGCGCGGTCGAGCCGGTCGAGCAGTTGTTGTTGACGTTGTACACGGGGATGCCGGTGAGCCCGAGCTGGTAGATCGCGCGCTGGCCGCACGTCGAGTCGCCGTAGACGTAGCCGACGTAGGCCTGCTCGACCTGGCGGTAGTCGACGCCGGCGTCGCGCAGCGCGTCCTCGCCCGCCTCCTTGGTGAGCTGGGGGTAGTCCATCGCCCCCGGCTTGTGGAACTTGGTCATGCCGACGCCGAGGACGCACACTTTGCGGGCGAGCTTCATGCGCGAAACCTACCACAGGCCGCGGCGTTCCAGCTCGGCCAGCGCCTCCTGGTAGCCGGCAGGAGTGCCGACGTCGACCAGGGCGCCGTCCGCGAACGCGACCGCGCGCACGCCCAGACCGTCCGCGCGCGCTTGCTCGAATATGTGGCCGAGGATCCCCTCTCCCGGACCGGTGCGGCGCGCCTCGGCCTCGTCCAGGTAGTCGGCGAACCGGCTCGACCAGGCGGCGCAGCCCCAGCTGTTCGCGACCGGGGCGCGCGCCGGCTTGTCGTGGACGCGCAGGACGCGCCCGTCGTCGCCGATCTCGACCGGGCCGAGGCGCTCCGGCTCGGCGACCGGAAACACGCCGAGCACGAGGTCGGCGCCGGTCGCGACCTGGTGGGCGCGCGCCAGCGCGAGCGCGTCGAGCGGGAACAGGAGCGTGTCGGGGAGCGCCATCACCACGTCGGCGTCGCCGAGGAACGGCCGCGCCGCGCGGATCGCGTCGGGGAGGCCGAGCGGCGCGGGCTGGACCACGTAGGCGAGGGCGAGCCCGACGGGGGCGCCGTCGCGGAGCTGGCGGAGGATTTCTGCCTTGTCGGGGGACACCGCGACGATGCAGCGTTCCGCCCCCGCGGCGCGGACGGCGCGCAGCGCGAAATCGCACACCGGCCGCGCCTCGGCGTCGCCGCCCGGCGCCCGTGTCACGAGCGGAATCAGCTCCTTGGCGAAGCCGTAGGTGCCGAGACGCCGCCCGGCGCCGGCCATGGGCAGAAATCCGATCGGCGGCCGAGGCGGCATGTCGTCCCGCAGTCTACTACGCCAACTCCGGCGCGCCGTAGCCACCACGGCGCGGGAGGTCTATCCTAGGCCCCGTGCTGCTCGATGTGCTCCCGCCCGGGACGGTCGCCGACGCGGCGCGCGGCGGTGCCGCCGCCGACCGGCTCGGCTTCGCGTTCGCCGCCGGCTACCAGGCGGCGCTGCGCGCGCTCGTCTCCGGGCTCGGGCCGGGGCTCGGGGGGATCGCGAGCCTCCTCGCCACCGAGGAGGGGGGCGGCCACCCCGCCGCGATCCGCACGCGTCTCGCCGATGCGAGGCTCGTGGGGCGCAAGCGCTTCGCGACCCAGGGGCTCGAGGCGGACACGCTCCTCGTCGTGGCGTCGATCGGCGAGGAGGCGGGGCGGAACCGCCTGCGCGTGGCGCGCCTGCCCGCCGATCGCGCCGGCATCGTGCGCACGCGGCTCCCCGACACCCCGTTCTGCCCCGAGATCCGCCACGCCGACGTCGTCCTGGACGTCGCGGTGGCGGCGGAGGAGATCCTTCCCGGCGACGGCTACGACGACGTGCTCAAGCCGTTCCGCACGATCGAGGACGTCCACGTGCACGCCGCCGCGCTGGGGTTCCTCCTCGGGACGGCGCTGAGGTTCGGCTGGCCGCGCGAGGCCGCGGAGCGGCTGCTGGCGCAGATCGTCGCGGCGCCGCTCCTCGCGGCCGCGCCGCGCGCGCCCGCCGCGCACGTCGCGCTCGCCGGCTGGCTCGCGGGCACGCGGGCGCTCGTCGACGAGCTCGCGCCGCTGTGGGATGCGGTCGACGCCGACTGGCGCGCCCGGTGGGAGCGCGATCGGCCGCTGTTCTCGGTCGCGGAGAAGGTCCGCGCCCTGCGGACGCGCGCCGCGTGGGAGAGGGCGTGATGCCGCCGCGCCGGGCGATCGTGGCCGTGATCGGCGACGGCACCGCTGCCGAGGGATCGGAGGCGTTCCACCTGGCCGAGGGGCTGGGCGAGCACCTGATCGCGGCGGGCTTTCGCATCGTCACCGGCGGATACGGCGGCGTGATGGAGGCGGCGTGCCGCGGCGCGCGCCGTTCGGCGGCCTATCGCCCGGGCGACACGATCGGGATCCTCGCCGGCCACGACGCCGACGCCGCCAATCCGTACGTCGACATCGTCGTGCCCACCGGGCTGGGGGCCGGCCGCAACGTCCTCGTGGCCCACGCCGACGCCGTGGTCGCCGTCGGCGGCGGGGTGGGCACGCTGTCGGAGATGGCGTTCGCCTGGATGTACGGGCGGCTCGTCGTCGGGTTCCGCATCGCCGGGTGGAGCGGCCGCCTCGCCGGCCAGCGCCTGGACCATCGCGTGCGCTTCGCCGACATCCCCGACGATCAGGTCTTCGGCGCCGACACGCCCGAGGAGGTCGCCGCGGTCATCTCCGCGCGCCTGCCCGAGTACGCGCGGGCGGCGGCCGGACGGTGATGCTATCGTGGCGCCGTGAGCGCCTGCCCGTTCTGCGCCGTCGACCGACCGCTCCTCGCCCAGTCTGACCTCGCCGTGGCGTTCGCCGACGGGCGGCCGGTGTCGCCCGGCCACACGCTCGTCGTCCCGCGCCGCCACGTCGCGGGCTACTTCGAGTGCACGCCCGCCGAGAAGGCGGAGCTGTGGCGGCTCGTCGAGGAGGTGCGCGCGCGCCTGCTCGAGGCCTACCGGCCCGACGGGTTCAACGTGGGGCTCAACGACGGCGCGGCCGCCGGGCAGACCGTGCACCACGCGCACATCCACGTCATCCCGCGCTACGCGGGCGACGTCGTCGATCCGCGCGGCGGCGTGCGCAACGCGGTCGGGGAGCACAAGCCGCACCCTTAGCTATTCGATTTGTACGACGCGAGCTCCTCGTAGAGATACGCCGTCCCCTTGATGCCGGAGCGCCAGTCGACGACGTTGAGGCTCTCGTTCTCGGAGTGCGCGTTGCAGATCGGGTCCTCGAGGCCGACGAGCAGCGCCGGCGCGCCGCCGAACGCCTCGGCGAACGGGCCCACGAACGGGATCGACCCGCCCGCGCCGATGAGCGCCACCTCGTGCTGATACCCGCGCGCCAGCGCGCGTTTGGCCGCCTCGAACGCCGGCCCCTCGGGGACGCACACCCACCCGGGGTTCGCACCCTCGATGCGCGCCCGCACCTTCACCCCCCACGGCGCCACGCGCTCGAGGTGGGCCGCCACGAGCTTGGCCGTGCGATCGGGATCCATGTCGGGCACCAGGCGCACCGAGACGCGCGCCCGCGCGCTCGGCACGATCTGGTTCGATGAGCCCTTCAGCGGCGACGCCTCGAGCGCGATGACGGTCACCGTCGGGCGCAGCCACAGCTTCTCGTAGACGCTCTGCCCGGCCGGCCCGACCAGCTTCACCCCATCGAGCAGCCCGGCGTCGGAGATGAACTTCGCCTCGTCGAAGGGGAGCGCGGCCAGGTCGGCGAGCTCGGTTTTGGTGGGCTTTCGCACCTCGTCGTGGATGCCGGGGATCGCGACCGTGCCGTCGTCGTCGGACAGCGTCGCCAGGATCTTGGCCATCGCCTGCACCGGGTCGGGTACCGGCCCGCCCCACATGCCGCTGTGGAGCGGGTGGTCGAGCGCCGACACCTCGAGCTCCACCGCGGCGATGCCGCGCAGGCGGTAGGTCAAGGACGGGATGCCCGAGTCGAGGTTTCCGGTATCGGTGAGGACGATGACGTCGGCGCGCAGCTTCTCCTTGTACCGCTGCAGGAACGCGCCCAGGTGATCGGACCCGATCTCCTCCTCGCCCTCGACGATGAGCTTGACGTTGCACGGCAGCTTGCCCGACGTGGTGAGGTGCGCGCGGATCGCCGCCAGGTGCGTCACCACGCCGGCCTTGTCGTCGACGACGCCGCGCCCGTACATGCGGCCGTCGGCGCGCATCGTCGGCTCGAACGGCGGCGACTTCCAGTGCTCGGGCCGTCCGGGCGGCTGCACGTCGTGGTGCGCGTACAACAGCAGCGTGGGCTTCCCCGGCGCGTGCAGCCAGTCGCCGTAGGCGTACGGGTGCGCGCCTTCGAGCTCGATGACCTCGCAATGCTCGAGCCCGTAGGCGGCCATGGCTTCGCGCACCGCCTCCGCGCTCCGTCGCAGATCCCCCTTGCGGTCGGGATCCGCCGAGATGCTGGGGATCTTCGCCAGACCCACCAGCGTGTCCATGAATCCTTCGAAGTGGTCGTCGATGTAGCGTTCGAGCGTCATTGCGGCGGAGGGTAGCATGGTGTAGTAGGCTCTGCGGCGGTGCGATGATGGAGACCTCCGATTCCCATGAGCCCGTCGAGGCGCTCGACGGACAGCGCGCCGCGCGCCGGATCGTGGCGGTGGGCGGGGGGAAGGGCGGCGCCGGCAAATCGCTCCTCGCCGCCAACATCGCCATCTACCTGACCACGCTGGGCAAGCGGGTCGTGCTCCTCGATGCAGACCTCGGCGGCGCGAACCTCCACACGTTCGTCGGCGTGGAGCGCCCGCGCGTCACCCTCGGCGACCTGTTCGAGAAGCGCGTCGCCGAGCTGTCCGACGTCGTGGTCGAGACGGCCGTCGCCGGGCTGGGCCTCGTGTCCGGCGAGGGCGACCCCAGCTGGATCGCCAACCCGCGCCCGGCGCAGAAATCGCGCCTGCTCCACCAGGTGCAGGAGCTGCCGGTCGACTATCTCGTCGTCGACCTCGGCCCCGGCTCGGGCATCAACGCGCTCGACTTCTTCCTTCTCGCCGACGTCGGCCTCCTGGTCATGGTCCCCGAGCCCACGTCGGTCGAGAACACCTACCGCTTCGTGAAGAGCGCGTTCCTACGCCGGCTGCGCCGCGCCGGGCTCGACCGCGCCCTCAACCTCGTCCGCGAGGGTGACCACGCGCTCGAGGGCGGCATTCCCGCGCCGTTCGACCTCTACGAGGCCGCCCGGCGCGACGACGCCGACCTCGCCGACAAGATCCTCATCGAGATGCGCGCCTACCGCCCGCGCATCGTCGTCAACCAGGTGCGCTCGCGCAGCGACGCCGACCTCGGCCCCGCGCTGGTGTCGGCGGCGCGGCGGCGCCTGGGCGTGCCGGTGGAGTTCGTCGGCTACGTCGAGCACGACGACGCCGTGTGGCTCGCGGTGCGCAAGCGCCGGCCGCTCCTCGTCGAGGAGCCGCAGTCGCGCGCCGCCAAATGCGTGGAGCGGATCGCCCGGCGCCTGATCGCCATGGAGATGGAGACGCCGCCGCCGTGGAAGCCGGCGGAGGAGCTCACCCACTACGAGACGCTGGAGGTCGAGCCCGCCGCCACCGACGAGGAGATCCGCCGCGCCTACCGCCGGGTGCGCGAGGTGTACGGACACGAGTCGCTGGTCGTGTGCGGGCTGTGGAGCCGCGAGCGGCTGTTCGCCCTGCAGGCCCGCCTCGACGAGGCCTACGAGACGCTCATGGACGCGGAGCGCCGCCGCGCCTACGACGTGGCGCTGTTCCCCGACGGTCAGCCGCCGCGCAAGCGCCCGCCCACCGACGGGTCGGGGCCGCTCGCCATCCCCCGCGAGCGCACCGGTCCGGTGGCGGTCGCGGACGAGACGCCCGTCCCCGAGGAGAAAAAAGCCCTGCCGCCCGAGCCCAAGGTGGGGCCCGACACAGCGTTCACCGGACCGCTGCTCAAGCAGATCCGCGAGGCGCGCGGGATCGACATCCACGCCATCGCCCAGCGGACCAAGGTCGGCGTGTCGCACCTCCGGGCGATCGAGGACGAGCAGTGGGCGAACCTGCCGGCCGCGGTCTACGTGCGCGGGTTCCTCACCGAGTACGCGCGCTTCCTGCGTCTCGACGCCGCGCGGGTGACGCAGGGATTCCTGGCGCGGATGCACGCGGCGCGCGCCGACTCGGATGACAGATAGGGAAACCAGGCGCTTCTCCGGGCCGGCGGCCGCGCGCGCGGCGCGGGCGTTGCGGCGGCTTCAGCGCGACGGCGTCGCCCGCGTGGTCGACGTGCGCCGCGACGGCAACGCGGTCGAGGTGACGATCGCGCCCCCGGCCGGGTCGCGGCTTTCGCGCCTGGCGCCGGTCGAGGCGCGCAAGCTCCTGCGCGATCTGTGCGGGGAGCTCGCCGCCGCGCACGCGGCCGGGTGGGTGCACGGGCGGCTCGCCCCGGAGGGGGTGGTGGCGACGGGGCGCGGCTTCGCCGTCCGCGATCTGGCGTTCGCCCAGGCGGAGGCGCGCGTCGCCGGCGACGCGCCGCGCGACGAGCGCGAGGACGTGCGCGGCGTCGGCGCGGTCGTCTACTGGGCGCTCACCGGCGAGGCTCCGCTGCGCGCGCCGCCCGAGGCGCTGCCGGCGGCGCTGCGGCCGCTCGTGCTCCGCTGCCTTCACGACGATCCGGGGCGCCGCTTCGGCACGCTCGACGAGATCCTCGTGGCGCTGGGCGCGCCGGCGGCGGCGCGGCGTCCCCGCCGGACCCGCTGGCTCGTCGCCGCGGCCGCGCTGGTGGCCGTCGGCGGCGCGGGCGTGGCGGCGACGGTGATGCGCGGGTCGCGCCCCGCGGCTCCCCGCGCGGCGGCGCCCGCGCCGTCGCCGGCGCCCGATCCGGAGCTGCGGCCTGTCCTCGCCGTCGGGGACCTGGGGGACCGCGGCCTGTCGGAGCGCGTCGTCGCCGGCCTCATCGACGAGGAGCGGGTCGAGGTCACGCGCGCCGCGCGCGGCGCGTCGTTCGTGCTCACCGGACGCATCATCGACGGGGGCGACCGGCTGGAGATCTCGCTCGTCGACGCGCGGCGCCGCGCGCTCGCGCTCGCCAGCCGCGTCCGCCGCGACGCCGACGAGGTGCTGGGCGCCGTGCGCTCGGCGCTGGCGCTCCCCCCGGGCCGCCCCGTCGCCGACGTCACGACGCGGTCGCCCGAGGCCTGGCGCGCCTACGTCGACGGGCTGGAGGCGCTCGAGCGGGGGGAGACCGTCGCGGCGGCGCGGTCGTTCCGCGCGGCGGCGGCCGATCCCGGCTTCGCGGCGCCGCGGCTCCGCCTGGCGCGCCTCGTCGGCGGGGCCGAGCGCGACGCCCTCGTCGCCGAGGTCGCGCCCCTCGCGGTGCGGCGACGCGCCGCGGCGGAGCTGCGCGCCGTCGCCGCGCGCTCGCCCGCCGAGGAGGTGGCCGCGCTCGAGGCGCTGCGCGCGGGGTGGCCGCACGACGCGACCGTGGGGGCCGATCTGGCGCGGGCCTACCGCGCCGCGCGCCGGCCGTCCGACTGCGCCGCCGCGGCCGAGCGCGCCGGCCTGCGCGCCGAGCTCGCCTGGTGCCGCCTCGAGGCCGGCGACGGCGACGGGGCGCTCGCGGCCGCCGCAGGCGACGCCGCGCTCGTCGGGGACATCGCGCTCGCGCTCGGTCGCTACGGCGTCGCGCGGGAGGCGTTCCGCGGCGATGCGGCGCGCCTCGCCCTCGTCGCGTTCCACCAGCAAGGGCGCTGCCGCGTGCTCCCCCCGGAGCGGGACGACGAGACGGTGGCGCGCGTGCGGGCGCTCCTCGCCTACGCCTGCGGCGAGCGCGCGCCGACCGCGGCCGGGCGCGCCGCGCGCATCCAGGCGATCCTCGCCGGCGCGGAGCCCGGGCCGCTCGACGGGCTGCCGCTGCTCGAGCCGCCGGTCCTGTTCGACGTCGCGCTCGCGCGGCTCGGCGCGGGCGACGCCGCCGGCGCCGCCGCGGCGTGCGCCGCGCTCGCCCCGGAAGCGACCCTCGCCGCCTACTGCCGCGGGCGCGTCGCCGAGGCGGGCGGCGACGCGGCCGCCGCGACGCGCGAGTACCGCGCGTTCCTCGACCGCTGGGCCGACGCCGATCCCGACAACCGCTGGTGGCGCGACGCGCGCCGTCGCCTGACGCTCTTACGTCGACAGTGAGGAAGCTGTCGACCAGCGCCGCCGACGCCGGGGCCGGCCTCGCCAGGTGGCTCGCGGCCCGACTGGGCGTGGCGCCCGCCGCCGCCGCCGCGCTCGTCGCCGGCGGCAGCGTCTACGTCGACGGGCGCCGCGTCCGCGATCCGTCGCTCCGCCTCACAGCGGGGCGGAAGATCGTCGTCCACGACGAGGCGTCCGCGCCGCCGCCGACGTTCCGCACCGTCTACGCCGACGCGAACTTGGTGGTCGTCGACAAGCCGGCGGGGGTCGCCGTGATGGCGACGCGCGACGCCGCCGGCGCCCTCGACGAGGCGGTCGCCGCCGCCCACCCCGGGGTGACCCCGGTCCACCGCATCGACCGCGATACGTCCGGGCTGGTGGCGTTCGCGCGGCGCGACATCGGCCCGCTCGGGCGCGAGTACCTCGCCGTCGTCGCCGGGACGCCCCCCGCGCCGGATTTCGTGCTCGACGCGCCGATCGGCCCCGACCCGCGCGACCGGCGCCGCTTCGCCGCCGGGGCGGGCCGCCCCGCCGAGACGCGCGTGCGCGCGATCGCGACGTGGCCGGACGGCGCGCTCCTCCGCGCCGTCCTCGTCACCGGCCGCACCCACCAGATCCGCGTCCACCTCGCCGCCGCAGGCCTGCCCATACTCGGCGACCCGATCTACGCGCCGCCGGACGCGCGCGCCAGCTCGCCGCGCCTCGCCCTCCACGCCGCGACGCTCCATTTTTGCGGCCGCGAGGTATCCTCCCCGCTGCCCTCGGAGCTGCGCGCCTTGCTGCCCCTCGACATCCGCCCCATCGCCGCCGCGGAGACGCGCCCTCTCCGCCGCTCGGTCCTCCGCCCCCACCAGACCGAGGCCGAGCTCGTCTACCCCGGCGACGACGCGCCCGCGACGCTCCACCTCGGCGCGTTCCTCGGCGCGAGCCTCGTCGGCGTGGCGTCGCTCTATCGCGAGCCGCCCGCGGGCGAATCCGGCGCGGGCGACTGGCGCCTGCGGGGGATGGCCGTCGCGCCCGAGCTCCGCGGCACGGGCGCGGGCGCCCGCCTCCTCGAACGCTGCCTCGACCACGCGCGCGCCGCCGGCGGCACCCGCCTGTGGTGCAACGCGCGCACCCCCGCCGCGGGGTTCTATCGCCGCCACGGCCTCGTGACCCGGGGCGACGAGTTCGACATCCCCGGCATCGGCCCGCACTTCTTCATGTGGCGGGCGCTGTAAGTGTACGATGGGCGGACCCCATGGCCCCCAAGGTCATCCCCCTGCGGCGAGGCGGCGCGATCGTCGAGACCTCGATCGGCGCGGTGCAGTTCGGCGCCCCGCCCGAGACGCTCAAGGACGCGCTCAACGCCGGCCTCGAGGTGCCGTCGATCTTCGTCCTGCCGCGGGTCTGGTTCTCGCGCCGGCGGGGGACGTCGCTCGCCGAGCTGGAGTTTCCGACCTACTACAATTACTTCGTGTGCGGGCGGCGGGTCACCGTCGTATGCGACGCCGACGCCCGGCGACGCCTGCGCACGGTCCTGCGCGAGGCGTTGTTCGGCCCGGAGTACTGGGACCCGGCGCTCGACTACGATCCGTCGGTGCCGCCGGGCGCGCGCGCCGACCTCCTGCGTGAGGCGGAGTGGTTCCGCCGCATCGAGGGGGACCCGCGGCGCCACATCCGCCTCGACGACGTGCTCGAGGTGGTCCTCTACGACGACGCGGGCGTGGCGCGCCTGGGCGGGGTCGAGATCCGCCGCGACGAGCGCGGCTGGTCGGTGAGCGACGGCGGCGCGGCGGTCGAAGTGGCCGAGGAGGACACGATCCAGCCCAACGGAGATGCTCCGCCGCCGCCCGCCGCCGCCTTCGCGCCGCCGGCGTTCGGCGTGACCGTCCTCGGCTCGTCGCACGGCTTCGATCCCGCGGGCAAGACCACGGGCTTCGTCCTGTGGGTGAACCGGCGCGGCATCCTCATCGATCCGCCCACCGACTCGACCGAGCTCCTGCGCGCGGCCGGCGTGTCCCCCCGCCACGTCGACGCGGTGATCCTCACCCACTGCCACGCCGATCACGACGCCGGCGTCCTGCAGAAGATCCTCGAGGACGAGCGGGTGGACGTGTACACCACGCCGACGATCCTCGGCAGCTTCGTGCGCAAGTGGACCGCGCTCACGGGCGAGCCCGAGGATCGCCTGCGCAGGCTGTTCCAGTTCCGCCCGGTGGCCGTGGGCGGGCCGCTGCGCATCCATGGCGCACAGTTCCGCTTTTTCTACGCCCTCCACTCCATCCCGACGGTGGGGTTCGAGTGCTTCTTCGGCGGCAAGAGCTTCGCCTACTCCTCGGACACGCTGTTCGACCCAGCGCGGATCGAGTCCATGCACCGCGAGGGGATCCTCGGCCGCGAGCGCCGCGACGCGCTGCTCGACTTCCCCTTCTACCACTCGCTGGTGATCCACGAGGCGGGCGTGCCGCCCATCCACACCCCGGCGGCGCAGCTGGCCGATCTGCCCGAGGAGACGCGCGCGCGCCTGCGCGTCATCCACATCGCCGAGGCCGACCTGCCGCCCGGGCTGCGCCACGCGCACGTGGGGTTCGACGAGACGCTGATCCTGCCCGTCGCCGAGCCCCCCTACGCCGAGGCGTTGTCGGCGCTCGACGCGCTCGCGTCGGTCGACCTGTTCCGCGACTTCACCGTCGAGAAATGCCGCGAGTTCTTGACCATCGCCCGCCCCGAGACCCATCCCGCCGGCGCGCTGGTCATCGGTCAGGGCGAGCGGGGCGACAAGTTCTACATCATCCAGGCGGGCGAGGCTTCCGTCGCCAAGGACGGCGTGCTCATCGCGACCTACCGCGAGGGCGATTTCTTCGGCGAGACCGCGCTGGTGACCGGGGCGCCGCGCAGCGCCGACGTGCGCGCCAAGACGGCGCTCGTCCTGCTCGCCGTCGAGAAGCACGATTTTTTGTCGTTCCTGCGCGGAACCGACCTGGTGCCGGCGCTGGGGCGGCTGGCGCGGAACCGCGACCTGCCGTCGTGGGAGCTCATGGGCGAGAACGGCGTGCTGCGGGGCCTGGGCGCGAAGCAGCGCACGCGCCTGCAGGCCTCCCTCGAGCACCGCGAGCTGGCCGAGGGTCAGGTCCTGTGGGAGGTGGGCGCCCCGCCCGACGGGGCGTGGCTCCTCGACGACGCCGAGGTCGTGCTGGACGGCCGCCGCGTGGGGCGGGCGGCGTTTCTCGCCGACGCCGACGGGCTCCTGCGCAACCGACCGGCGCGCTCGCGCGTGGTCGTGGCGCGGAGCGGAGGAGCGTTCCGCGTATCGTCGCGCGACCTGGCGGAGATCCTCGAGGAGGCGCCGGCGCTGATGCTGGCGCTGTCGGGCGTCGAGCTCGTCCGCTGACTACGGCCCCGCGTCGCCGAACATGATCGGTCGCAGGGTCGCGTGGATGACGCCGTCCCTGACCGGCGGGAAGCGCACGCGCCACGGCGCGTACCCCGGCAGGACGAACGTGAACTCGTGGGGGCGCCCGTCGGAATCGAGGCCGTAGACGACGGGTGTTTGGCCGATGGGGCGACCGTCGACCGCGGCGGCCGCGCCGGGCGGCGTGGAGCGCAGCGTGAGCGTCAGGTGGACGCGCGGGAACGGCACGGGGGGCGGCTGCGCGCGCGGCACCGTCGAGCTCGAGGACGACTCGGCCGCGCCGGCCGCATCCGCGGCCTGCGTCTCGGTCTGGGTGTCGGGCGCGACCTGCTCGGCTTGTTTGCCGCAACCGACGACCAGGCACAGGAGGAGGGCGCCACGCACGGCCGCAGCGTAGCGGCGCGGACCGGCGCCTGCAAGCCGCCCGGCTCGTCACGAGGAGGAGCGTCCGAGCGGGACGCGTGTGCCGCCCTCACGGACTGGCACGTCCCCAACCCGGATCGCACCGCCCGCGCGCGCCCACCAGCCCGTTGCGAGAAGCCAGGTCCTTGGGGGCACGACCGGGGCCGCGTCGGTGCGTGCCGGCGGCTGGCCGTCGAAGCCATCGAACCAGGCCGCGGAAGAGCACGGATCGACCGCGAACGCGGTCGATCCGTGCTTGAAGCCGTTTCGGAGGACGTAGATCAAGCAATTGCGGACCTCCGTCGGCGTCCTCAGCGGCCGCGCGTGGTAGCGATCGCGCCACAGGCCGCCGGCGCAGCCGGCGGTCCTGTTGACGACGCGCGCGATGCCCGAGGCCAGCCCCTGGACACCGCGCGAAAGCGCGGCGCGGTCGGCCGCCTCGACGATCATGTGGATATGGTCTTTCTGGATTGTGAAGTAGACCACTCGACACAGTAATTCCCGGCGCGCCCGACGCTTGAGGAGCTTACCGATCTCCGCCGCGACCGCGAAATTGCGCATGCTCGGCGACCCGTTGACCGCTCGGAGCGTCACATGGAGCGGGTGGCGCGGGTTGAGCTCGGGACGAGGGCCATGGCTGACGCCCGCTTGCGGCCGGCCACGGTGGTCGTAGCCGCCGATCTGCCCCGTCGGCTTGCGGCCGGAGTTCTCCCGCGGCCCGCCCCAGGTCGGCGGTTTCGGGAGCGTGAGCTGTCGGTGGGTGCGTCGGCTCATCTTGCTCAGGCATATTTATAGAAACGGAGCCAGTGTCAAGAAGAAACGCAATGCCTGTAGACGGGTGACGCGCCTGTGGACGGCCCGACCCGGTTCCGACGGTGGGAGCGGGAGGGCCGCCCACAGTCGCTTGGACAGACCGCGACCCCACTCGACTCATCTGCGCCTGGTCACCGACGGTCGCGGTCTGTCCACACCGCCCACAGGTTACTGCCGCTGCCAGATTTTGAAAAAACACCCCCCCAACCCCCCCGCCCGCGACTGCGCGGCGTTGCGCCCGTCGCGCGCTCTCAGGGTTTTTTTCGATCGGGGGGTGGGGGGGGAGAGACGCTTACCCGACCGCCGCCGGCTCTTCCTCCGCCCGGCGGCGGAACACCTTGCGCCGCAGCCAGGCGGAGGCGTCGTCGAACAGCGAGTAGGCGACCGGCGTCGCCAGCAGCGTGAGCAGGAGCGACAGGATCTGTCCGCCGACGATGCCGCCCGCGGTCGCCTGGTTGAATCCGGCGCCGATCCCCGACGAGAACAGCAGCGGGATCATGCCGGCCACGAACGCGAGCGTGGTCATGAGGATCGGGCGCAGGCGGTCGCGGTTCGCCTGCAGGATGGCGGCGTTGCGATCCATCCCGCGGGCGCGCAGCTGGTTGGTGTGGTCGATCTGGAGGATCGAGTTCTTCTTGACCACGCCGAACAGCACCAGGATGCCGAGCAACGAGAAGATATTCATCGATTGCCCGACGAGGATCAGCGACAGCACCGCGAACGGCAGCGTGAGCGGCAGCGCCAAAAGGATCGTGATCGGGTGCAGCCACGACTCGAACTGCGCCGCCAGCACGAGGTACATGAAGATGAGCGACAGCGCGAACGCGAGCAGGAACGTCGTGAGCGCGCGCGCCATCTCCTTGGATCGGCCGATCGGCGCGAGCGTGTAGCCCGGCGGCATGTGCAGGTCCTTCACGCCCTTCACCAGGGCCGCGCCCACCCGGTCCTCGGAGAACCCGGGCGCGACGTTGGCGTTGAGCTGGATCTGGCGCTGGCGGTTCGACCGGTTGATCTGGGCCGGGCCGCTCTGCCGCTCGTAGCGGACGACCTCGCTGAGCGGCACCGATCCGGCCTTCCCCGACGGCACCGTCATCGCCGCCAGCCCGTCGAGGTCGACGCGGTACCCGGCCTCCGCCCGCACGTTCACGTCGTACGTCTGCCCGTTCTCCTCGTACGACGACACGTCGAGGCCGCCGACGAGCAGGCGCAGGGCCAGGGCGATGTCGTTGGCCTTCACGTCCAGGTCGGCCGCGCGCTCGCGGTCGATGTGCACCGCGTACTCCGGCTTGCCCGGGATGTACGACGAGTTGGCGTCGACGGCGCCGGGCGCGCCCTTCAGCGCCGCCAGCGCCTTTTCCCCGTAGCCGGTGAGCTGGTCCAGATCCGGGCCGACGAGCTCGTAGGTCACCTGCCAGCTGATCCCGCCCTGGAAGATGGGCACCTCGGACACGTCGACGCGGAGGCCCTTGGGCAGGTGCGGGACGACCTCCTTGCGCACGCGGTCCATGAGCTGCTCCTGCGTCGCCTTGCGCTTCTGCGGGTGCACGAGCTTCACGTAGATCGCGGCGAGGTTCTGCGTCTTCAGCGGGTCGTCGCCGATCGTCACCAGCGTGTTGGTGACGCCCGGCATGTCCCGGATCTCCCGCGCGATGCGCTCGCCGATGATCGCCGTCTGCTCGAGGCTCGTCCCCTCGGCGGCGCGCACGTTCACCATGAAATGCCCCTCGTCGCTCTTGGGCAGGAAGTCCTTGCGGACCGCCTTCATGAGCGGCATCGTGCTCGCGCACGCGCCGAACGCCGCCAGCACCACCACCCAGCGGTGGCGCATCACGGCGCGGAGCACGGCCATGTAGGCGCGCTCGATCGGCAGGTACACGGAGTCGACCATGCGCTCGAGGATCGGTTTCCGCGTGTGGCGCCCCTCGGGGCCGGCACCGTGCGGGCGCAGCGGCTTGATCCAGCGCGCCGACAGCATCGGCGTGAGCGTGAACGACACGAACAGCGACACCGCGATGGCGAACGCCATGGTGAGGCCGAAGCTGTTCAGGAACCGTCCGACGATGCCGGTCATGAACGCGACGGGCAGGAACACGACGATGAGGGACAGCGTCGTCGCGAGCACCGCCAGGCCGATTTCCTGCGTGGCCTGGATCGCCGCCTGGAACGGGCGCGTGCCCTTGTCGTGGATGTGCTTGAAGATGTTCTCGAGGACGACGATGGCGTCGTCGATCACGATGCCGACCGACAGCGCCAGCGCCAGCAGCGTGATGTTGTTGAGCGTGAATCCTTGCGAGCGCATCAGCGCGAACGTGCCGATGATCGACACCGGGATGGCGATGGCCGCGATCACCGTCGAGCGCAGGTTGCCCAGGAACACGAGCACCACCAGCGCGGCGAACAGCGCGCCGAGGACGAGGTGCTCCTTCACCGCGTCGACGCTGGTGCGGATCGTCTCGGAGTTGTCGCGCACCACCTGCAGCTTGTACGCGGCGGGGAGCGCGGCCTGGACGTCCTTGATGCGCTGCCGCAGCGCGTCCACCACGGCGACGGTGTTCTCCCCCGACTGCTTGCGGATGGACAGCACCACCGCGCGCATGCCGTCCTTGTAGGCGGCGGACTCGGCGTCCTCCTCGCCGTCCTCGACCCGCCCCACGTCGCGGACGCGCACGGGGTGGCCGTCGACGCTCTTCACCACCAGATCGCCCAGCGCCGCCGGCGACGGGACGCGCCCCTTGATGTTGAGCGAGATCTTCTCCGGCCCGGTCTCCAACGCGCCGCCCGGCATGGTGACGTTCTGCCCGACGATCGACTTCTGCACGTCGGCCGCGGTGAGCCCGGTCGACCGCAGAGCGATCGGGTCGAGCCACACGTTGAGCTGGCGCTTGCGGCCGCCGAGGATCGTCACCTGCCCCACGCCGGACACGTTCTCGAGGCGGCGGCGGATGACCTTGTCGGCGAGCTCGGTGATGTCGCGCACCGGCTTGTCGGCCTGGATCGACACGTACAGGACCGGCGTCGCGTCGGGGTCGAGCTTCTGCACGACGGGCTGCTCGGCTCCGACGGGGAGCTGCGACAGGATCGTGTTGACCCGGTCGCGGATCTCCTGCGCGCCGACGTCGGCGTTCTTCTCCAGCACGAACTGCACGTAGACGAGCGAGTACCCCTCGTTCGAAAACGAGCGCAGCTCGTCGATCCCGCTGATCGTGTTGACGGCTTCTTCGATCTTGTCGGTGACGTCGAGCTCGACCTCGCGCGGCGAGGCGCCCGGGATGACCGTCGAGATGGCGACGGTGGGGAACTCGACCTTGGGAAAGCGGTCGACCCCCAGGCCGAAGTAGCCGGCGACCCCCACCACCACGACCACCAGCATGAGCACGGTGGCGAAGATGGGCCGCTTGACGCTGATCTTGGCGAGCCACTGCATGGCGTGCTCCTACTCCACCCGGAGGCCGTCGCGGACCTCCGCGCTGACCTTGGCGACGATCTTTTCGCCCTTCTTCACCCCCGCCTCGATCGCCACCTCGTCGCCGTTGCGGCGGCCGAGCTGGACCAGGCGCTCTTCCAGTCGACCGTTGGCGACCACGTAGATGCGCGCCAGCGTGCCGTCGACGCGCAGCGCCGCCTGCGGCACCACCGGCATCGGCTGCTCGCCCACGCGGATGCGCGCGTTGACGAACATGCCCGGACGCAGCTTCCGGTCCGGGTTCGGCGCGATGGCGTCGACGACGAGATCGCGGCTCCTCTCGCGCACCGTCGCGGACAGGTATTTCACCGTCGCCGGGAACGTCACGCCCGGGTACGCGGGGACCTCGAACTCCACCGCCTGCCCCTCATGGACCAGACCGACCTGGCTCTCCGGCACGGTCACCTGCGCCCGGATCGGGTCGACCTCCACGACGGTCGCCACGGCCGTGCCGGCGCGCACGTACTCGCCCACGTTCACCAACCGCTCGTCGACGACGCCGGCGAACGGAGCGCGGACGACCGCGTCGTACAACGCCTTGCCCGCCAGCTCCTGGCGGGCGATCGCGGCGTTCGCGTTGGCCTCGGCCGCCTTGCAATCCATCTTCAGGCGGTCGTAGTCGGCCTGGCTGATCGTGTTCTGCCGGAACAGATCGTCGGCGCGGGCGCAGTCGCGGCGCGCGCGCTCGGCGTTCGCCTTCCACGCCTCGACCTGCGCGCGGGCGTCGGCGAGCGACAGGTTGGCCGTGCGCGGGTCGAGCTTGACCAGCGCCTCGCCGGCGGCGACGGTCTGACCGCGTTCGACCGACGTCGCGATCACCCGCCCCGTGCCGTCCGAGGCGACCTGCGCGCGCTGGTTGGCCACGAGCTGGCCCGTGACGGCGACGAAGGTTCCCACCGGTTTCTCGGCGACGGTCCTCAGCTCGAGCTTGACGACCGGATCGCGGACCTGTCCGTCGGCATGCGACTCCTGGACGCCGCACCCGGCGCCAGACAGGGACGCCGCGAGGGCGACTGCAGTGACAATCCTCATTACGAAAGACCTCCCGGCCTCAGAACCGTGCAGCCTCCAGGCCAGGTCCAGATCTTTTGGATTCACTAGTTGGCCAAATCGTGGCATCGGACAGGTGTCCGTCCGCTCGGACAGCTGTCCGGGCCACGGACGGCGAGATTACAAAGGGTGATCGCGCATCACACGATGGCACGCAGGTTGAACGGAGGAACCGTATGAAACGCTCGATACTTGTCTTGCTCGCCGCCGCTCAGCTCGTCCCGGCGATCGCCGCGGCCCAGCAGCCGCCCTCGCCGCTCGACGCGAAGATTAGCGAGCAAATCTCGCAGGGAAGCGGGCTCACCGCCGACCAGGTCGTCCAGCGCACCAAGACGACCAGCCCACAGCTCCGCGGCGAAAGCGAAAAAGTCCGCGCGGCCGGAGCCGCGGTCGATCAGGCGACCACGGGTTACATTCCGAAGCTCCAGGCAACGGTTCGTTACACCCGCCTGTCGCCGATCGATCAGGGGACCCTGGGGAACCTGGTGGTCGCGCCGGGCGTGCCGGCCGGGGCGATTCCGCCGGGGACGCAGCTGTTCAACGTGCCGCTGTCGTTTCCCGTGCTGCTCAACAACACGACGATGCAGCTGGCGCTCACCATCCCCATCAGCGACTACTTCCTGCGCGTGCCCCATTTCGTCGGCTCGGCGAAGGCGAACGAGCGGGCGGCCCAGGCCAACCGCGAAGCGACCGACCACGACGTCGACGTGGACGCGCGCGACGCGTACTACGACTGGGTGCGGGCGCGGCTCCAGCTGATCGTCGCCGAGCAGTCGCTCGAGCAGGCCCGCGGCCACCTCGCCGACGTGCAGAAGGCGGCGCAGGTCGGCACCGCGTCGCGCGCTGACGTGCTGCGGGTGGAGTCCTCGGTGGCGAACGCCGAGCTCCAGCGCGTGAAGGCGGCGAACGCCGCCGAGCTCACGCAGGAGCGGCTGCGCACGTTGATGCACGATCCGTCGAACCAGGCCTACACGCTGGGCGAGGACGTGCGCCTCGACATGCCGCCGGTCGTCGGCGACGAGACTCTGGAGGCGCTCCTGCGCGAGGCGGAGAAGCACCGCCCCGAGCTCAAGGCGCTGTCGGAGAGCACCGACGCGGTGCGCGCGCAGGGGAGGGCGCTCACCGCCGGATATCTGCCCCGCGTCGACCTGTTCGGCGACGTCTACTACCAGAACCCCAACACGCGCTTCGTGCCCGCCGAGGATACGTTCAAGGCGACCTGGGACCTGGGCGTACAGCTCACGTGGACGATCTCGGACATTCCGTCGACGGCGGCGCAGAAGGCGCAGAACTCGGCGCAGGTGGCGCAGCTCGAGGCGCAGCGGTCGCAGACCGCCGACGGCATCCGCGTGGAGATCATCTCGGCGCTGCAGGGCGTCAAGGAAGCCCGCCAGTCGATCGTGACGACCACGTCGGGTCTGACGACTGCGGAGGAGGCCTACCGCGTGCGCCGCGTGCTGTTCCAGAACGGCCGCGCGACCAGCCTCGAGCTCACCGACGCCGAGCTCGACCTCACCACCGCCCGGCTGAACTCGATCAACGCCCGGGTCGACCTGCGCGTCGCCCGCGCCCGCCTGCTCAAGGCCATCGGACAGTAGCCCGTCACTTGAGGAAGCGGTCGATCTCCTCGACCATCTCCTGCCCTTCCTGATCCCCCGCCGAGAACGCCCCCCGCGCCTGCTTCGCCAGCGCCACGACGCGCTCCGGCTCGCGATGCGCGGCGCGTAGCGCCCGCGCCGTCTGGAACTGCACCAGCGCCAGCGCGAGCGCGTCCGGACGCTCGGCCAGCGCGCGCTCGGCCTGCGCCAGCAGCGGAAACGCGTCCGCCGGCCGCCCGTCGTCGATGTACGCGCGTGCCAGCGTCGTGACCAGCCGGATGCGATCGGGATGTCCGGGCGGGTACGCCTGCTCGAAGATCGGCTGCGCCCGGAGGAGCCAGGGGATGCCCTCCTTGGGCTTGCCGGCGAAAACCAGGCCCTCGCCGAGCGAGTACGCCGACACGCCGATCTCCGGGTGCGCCGGCGGCAGGAGCTTCTCGCGCAGCGCCAGCACCCGCCGGTTGAGCGCCAGCGACTCGTCGACGCGGCGCTGGCGGCGGAGGAGGTTGGCCATGTTGGACAGGAGCAGCGCGACGTCGCGGTGCTCCGCGCCGAGCCGCTTCTCCATGATGGGCAGTGAGCGCTGGTAGTAGGCGAGCGCGTCCTCGAGGCGTCCCTGGTTCTCGGCGACGAGGCCCAGGTTGTTGAGGGCGCCGGCCGCCTTGAGCGATTCTGGACCCTCGCCGTTCTCGGCCACGCGCAGCGCGCGCTCGAAGTACACCTTGGCCGCGTCGAACCGGCGGCGGTAGATCTCGTGGCCGCCGAGCGCGTTGAGCCAGATCGACAGGTCGATGTGGTCGGGCCCGAGGAGCTTCTCGGCGATGGCCAGCCCCCGGCTGCCGGTGGCGACGGCGTCGTCGAGCCGGCCCAGCGAGCGGAGGATGCGCGAGCGCTCGCCGAGGATGCGCGCCTGCTCCAGCGTGTCGGGCCCGAGGACGCGGTCGGCGAGCGCGGCCGCCTGCTCGAGGGCGGCGAGCGCCTTGTCGGCCTGGCCGTCCTCGAGGTACTGGGCGGCGACGAGGTGCTCGAACGACACCAGGAGGCGCTCGTCCTTGCTGCGGCGCACGGCGGCCTCGACGGCCGGACGCAGCGTGGCCGCGTCGATGCGGCGGCGCTGGATCTTGCTGACCGTCTCGAACATGCGGTAGAGCGCCACCGCGGTGATGGAATCGTCGTCGAGGGCCGTCCCCAGCGACGCCGCCTCCTCCAGCGCCTTGACCGCCGCGACCGAGTCCTTTTCCTGGATGACGCGGCCGTGGAGCAGCAGCGACTCGGCGAGGAGCGACTTGTCGGCGACGGCGCGCGCCTGGTCGACGAGCTTCGGACTGAGCTCCTGCGCGGATTTGAGCCGGCCGAGGCGAAGCAGCGCCGATACCTCGGCCAGATGCTGGGCGACCGCGCGCGTCTCGGGCATGGGCGCGGCGCGGCGCGGGCGGCGCGCGACGTTGGCCCCGGAGCAGCCGTCGATGGGGTCGAGGCCGAGCGCCGCCGAGATCGAGCGGTCCACCGTCGCGCCATCGGCCGCGACCAGCAGCCGCGTGAGCTGGCGCGCGCCTTCGAGGCGCTGGTCGAGGCAGGCCATGCGCGCATCGAGCAGCTCCGCCGACTGCTCGCGCCGCACCGCGGTCGCGCGGCACGCGTCGGTGCGCGCGGCCGTCCACGCCGCGGCGTACCCGTCGAGCGCGGCGTCGACGCGGCGGGCGGCGTCGGCGGCGTACGTCCGCCCCGAGGCCAGGAACGCCTTGTCGATCCCCGCCTTGACTCCGTCGTCCCACACCCCGGCGAGCATCGCCGAGGCGCCCCCGCAGGGCTCGGCCCGCAGCAGCGCCCAGGCGCCGGCGCCGGCCGCGATCGCGGCGGCGGCGCCGACGAGGATCCACGTGGTGCGGCGCCGCGACGCCCGCTCGAGCGCCGCCAGCATCGCATCCATCGCGGGGAAACGCTCGTCGGCGTCCCGGGCGAGCCCGCGCAGCACGATGCGTTCGAGCCAGCGCGGCACCGCCGTCCGCCGCGGGATGGGCTGCACGCGCCGGTCGAGCACGTTCTGGCGCACCTCCGCGAGAGTCGTGCCCGCGAACGGCGGGCGGCCGTACAGCGCCCAGTACAGCGCCACCGCGAACGCGAACTGATCGGTGCGCGCGTCGACGGCGCCGCCGAGGTGCTGCTCCGGCGCCATGTAGCGGGGGGTGCCCATCGTCCGTCCCGGCTCGGTCAGCTGCGGGGGCGTCGACGCGGTCGCCGCCGACTGGGCCGCCGAGGGCGAGATCGACGGGTGCGAGATTGAGCCCCCCACGATGCCCACCAGGCCGAAGTCGCCCACGCGCACGCGTCCGTCGGAGCCCACGAACACGTTCTCCGGCTTGAAGTCGCGGTGGACGAGGCCCTGGTGGTGCGCCGCGAGGAGGCCCCGCCCCGCCTGGATGAAGCGCGCGACGATCTCCTGCCACGCCCGCGACTTGACCAACCAGGCGGCCAGCGTCTCCCCCTCGACGAACTCCATGGCGATGTACTGGTGGCCCTTGTCCTCGGCCACCTCGTGGACCGTGACGACGTTGGGGTGCACGATCTTGGCCAGCGCCTGCGCCTCGCGGCGAAGGCGGGCGCGCCGCTCCTCCGAGCCGAACGTCCCGTGGCGGAGGACCTTGATCGCGACCTTGCGGTCGAGCTCGACGTCGCGCGCGGCGTAGACGTCGCCCGTGCCGCCGCGGCCGATCGCGTCGAGGATGACGAAGTGACCGAGCGCGTCGCCCGTCTTGAGGGGGGTCACCGACTCCCGCCGCGGCACTCCGTCCTTCTCGTCGTCCGGCCGAAAAGTCTCGGTGTCGCGCTCCATGGACGGCGTCCATTGTATCCTGTCGCGACGCGCGGCAGGCGCCGCGACCCGTGGTATAGCGAGCCGATGTCGTGGCCGACGAAGGACGGCTTCCATTCGCGGGCGGCGCGCAAGGACACGTTCCACACGCTCTCGCTGGTCGAGCCGCGCCTCCGGCCCGACGACACCGTCCTCGACGTCGGCTGCGGCAGCGGCTACGTGGCGTGGCAGCTCGCGCAGCGCCACCGCGGCCGCGTCCTGGCCGTGGACATCGTCGACTGCCGGAAGGTGCCGACGCCGCACTTCGCGCTGTACGACGGGATCCATCTGCCGTTCGAGGAGGCCTCCTGCGACGTGGTGATGTTGAGCTTCCTCTTGCATCACGTTCCGAACGACACCAAGCCGGGCGCGGTCGCCGACGTCCGCCGCGTCGTGCGTCGCGTCGCGATCGTCCTCGAGGACACGCCGCGCAACTTCATCGATCGCTACTTCAACCGGCGGCACGGCGAGAAGTTCCGGCGCAGCATCGGCTCGAGCGCGCCGTACGGCTTCTACACCCAGCGCGAGTGGGAGACGTTCTTCGCCGCGCACGGATTCGCCGTCGCGCAGTCCGGCCGCATCGGGCGCTTCGCGCGCGACGTCGAGCAGCCGTTCGCGCGCAGCTGGTTCGTGCTCGCGAAGAAATGATCGTCGACCTAGAGATAGCGAACCTCCGCGGGCGTCGCCTCCCAGTTGTCGTTCCGTCCGTCCGCGTAGTGGATCGGGGCCTGCGCCAGCTCGTCGTCCGACGCGTCGTCGAGGCACGCGACGTTGACGGCGAAGAATTCGCCGCCGAACCGGGGCATGGCGCCGCCGCGCGTGAACGGCCTCACCCCGCAGCGGCTGCAGAAGGTGAAGTGGAGGAACGGGGCCGGCCGCGACGGAGGGTGGTGCTGATAGTCCGTGAGCGCTTCGGCCCCTTCGAGCAGTCGGAATTCGCCGGCCTTCGCGAAGGCCATCCAGAAGCGAGCCTTGCGACAGAAGCTGCAGTTGCACCGCGTCGTGCCGGCGGCGAGGTCGAGCTCGCATCTTGCACCGCATCGTCCGCATCCTGCAGCGAGCCGAGCATGCGGTAGCAGTACGCGTGCAGCTCCGCGCGGTGTCGGCCGACCAGCGCCTCGAAATCCACGGCCACGGAATACGACCCCAAACGGATGTTTGACAAGACCCCGGGCCCCTCGTCAGCATGGGCCGATGCGATCTCTTGCGACGCTCGTGATCGGTGCCGCGGTTGCCTCGGCCGCCGCGTGCGGCACCCGCGCGGGCGTGCCGGACGCGGGCTTCGTTCCGCAGCTGAGCGACTGCTTCGTCGGGGAGTTCTTCGCCGAATGTCCCGGCGATGCGCGGCCGGCGGTGCTGGCGTGCGACGATGCGGAGTGCCTGTGGTTCCCGCGCGGCACGCCCGCGGCGGGGTTCACGGCGTCGACCTGCCCCGCGGACTCGATCTGCTGCCACGGCAATTGGCCTTTCGATCCGGTCGCTCCGTCGCCCCTCTACTCGAAGCTCTATGGCCTCGGGCTGCGGCCCTGGGATCGCATCCGGGCCATGGCGGTCGACGTCGTCGAGGAGCCGACCCTCGCGGTCTCCGCGTCGGGCGCGACGTGCGACGGGCCCGATCCGTTCTCCGGCACCACACCGTGCAACGACCCCACCTGGGCGGACTCCCACAACGAGGGCGCCGTTCGCGGCGCCGTCGTGCTTCATCTCGGGACGCGGCGCGGCGTCGCGGGCTGGCACGCGCTCGTCGAGATCGACCCGACGGCGGCCCCAACGACGAAGGTGGCCCGCGTGTGCGCCTATCGGACGACCGACGCGATCCGGTCCGACTGCCCCGCCGGCGACGTGCTCTGCGCCACCGCCGGGACGCTGACCGTGACGCGCGTCCCCAAGCTTCCCGCCGAGCTCGCCGGCCTCATGGGCACCATCGATGCAACGTTCGCCCAGGGCCTCGTGCTGCACCTCGAGCTCCGGCTGCCTCCGTGAGCGGCCGTCACCGCGGCCGCGGCTTCACCGTCCTGGAAAGCGCGGCGCATTCGGCTCGAGCTCGACGCCGAGCGCGTTGACGAGGCAGCCGATCCCGCGATACTGCCCGGCGAGGGCAATGAGCTCGACGAGCTCCGCGGGCTGCCGGCCCTCGGCCAGCCGCGCCCACAGCGCGTCGTCCACCGTCGCCGAGCGGTGCAGGGCGTCGCACATGTCGAAGAGCGCGCGCTCCGCGGGCGCGAACGCGCCGGCGTCTCCGGTCACCGTGGCGGCGACCTGCTCCGGCGTCAGGCCCGCGGCGCCGGCGAAGAACGCGACGTGGACGCCCCATTCGTACTCGGCGCCGCACAACGCCGTCGTCCGCAGGATGACGAGCTCGCGGTCGCGCAGCGCCACGGCGCCCGGGTCGAGGAGCCCGCCCCGGCGGACGCGGCCGAGGACGCGCGGGTTGTGCGCGAGCGTCGTGAACAGACGGATCGGCTCCATGCCGGGGGGCATGAGCTTGCGCAGATCCTCGGCGACCTCGGGCGGGTACGGCGGGGCGAGCGGGGCGATGCGGGGGCCAGTCGACATGCGAGCTCCTCCTTGCTACGGATTCTGTAGCGCGATCGGAGTCCTTGCGCTACCGAAATCGTAGCGGCATGATGGGAGCCATGTCGGCACGCGGCTCCAGGACCGCACGCCCGGTGATGCGGGCCCTCGATGTTCTCGGGCGGCGCTGGAGCCTGCGCGTCCTGTGGGAGCTCCGCCGGGGTCCCCTGACGTTCCGCGCGCTGCGCGCCGCGTGCGACGACGTGTCGCCCTCGAGCCTCAACCTGCGGCTGGCCGAGCTCCGCGCCCTCGGCGCGGTCGAGGTCACGGGCGACGGCTATGCGCTCGGCGCCCGCGGCGAGGAGCTCGGCCGCATTCTCCTCGACCTCCACCGCTGGGCGGAGCGCGGCGCGCGAGGAGCCGTCAGACGCCCGTGACCCGGCCCACCCCGAAGCTGGCCGCTCCCCTCTTCGCCCTGACCATCGGCGTCGGGGCGTTCTTGCTGTTTCAGGTCCAGTTCATCCTCGGCAAGCAGATCCTTCCCTGGTTCGGCGGCGTGTCGGGCGTGTGGACGATCTGCATGTTGTTCTTCCAGGTGCTCCTGCTGCTCGGCTACGGCTACGCCCATCGGCTGGGCCAAATGCCGAGCGCTTTCCGCCAGTCCAAGGTCCATCTGGCCGCGCTGGCCGTCGCGGTCGGCGTCCTGATCGTGCGCGTCGGTTTCTGGCCCGCCCCGATCGTCCCGTCCGAGGCGTGGAAGCCGCGCTCCGGCGACGACCCGATCGTCGCCATCCTCGGCCTGTTGCTCGTCACCATCAGCCTTCCGTACCTCATCCTGTCGACCACCGGACCTCTGCTGCAGAACTGGTTCAGCCGCTGCTACCCCGGCCGCTCGCCCTACCGCATGTACGCGCTGTCCAACCTCGGTTCCCTGCTGGGCCTGCTGAGCTACCCGTTTCTGCTCGAGCCCCGGCTGCCGCTGGCGGTCCAGGGCTGGGTGTGGTCCGCCGGCTTCGTCCTGTTCGCGGTCTGTTGCGGCGGGTGCGCGCTGCTCGCCATGGTCGTGGGGCGCTCCGCGCCCCTGCCCGCCACCCCTCCGTCGCTCCTTCCGTCGGACGCTCCGTCGGACGACCCCGCGCCACCGCCCACGCTGCGGCGCCGCGTCCTGTGGTTCGGGCTGGCGATGGTCGCCTCGGTGATGCTGCTCGCGACCACCACCCAGATCACGCTCGAGGTCGCGGTGATCCCGTTCCTGTGGATGGCGCCGCTGTCGCTGTACTTGCTGAGCTTCATCCTCTGCTTCGAATACGAGCGCTCCTACATCCGCGGCCTGTGGATGCCGATACTCCTCGTCGGCGCCGGCGTCACCGTGGCGGTCCTCCGGATCGGCATCTGGGTCCCCATGCTCGTCCAGCTCGCCGTCCACCTCGTGACGCTGTTCGCCGCGTGCATGGTCTGTCACGGCGAGGTCGTGCGCCACAAGCCCGACTCGCGCCACCTCACCGGCTTCTACCTGTGGGTCTCCGCCGGGGGCGCCGCCGGCGGAGCGTTCACCGGCGTGCTCGCGCCCGCCGTGTTCCCCGACCTGTGGGAGCTTCCGCTCGCGCTCGTCGCCGCTTGCGTCCTCGCCGTCGGCATCGCCGCCCGCACCGCGCTCGCCCCCTCCGGCTTGACGGGAAATGCCTGGCGGCGGCTCGGTCGGGCGACGATGGTCGTCTACGTCCTGGGGGTGGCCGCGGCGCTGGCGTTCCACGTGCAAGCCGAGCTCCACGGCTACATCCGCGTGGAGCGGGGCTTCTTCGGGGTGCTGCGGGTCGACGAGGACGCCAGCCCCGAGGGCAAGCTCCGCCGGAGGCTCAAGCACGGCCGCATCATCCACGGATTCCAGTTCGTCGACCCCGAGCTCGCGCGCGTGCCGACGACGTACTACGGGTCGACGAGCGGCGTGGGCCTGGGGATCGCCCATCACCCGCGGCGTCTCGCGGGTCAGCCGATGAAATTCGGTTTCGTGGGCCTCGGCGCCGGCACGCTCGCGGCCTATGCCGTCCCCGGCGACTCGGTGCGCTTCTACGAGATCAACCCCGACGTCGTCGCCCTGTCGGCCGGGCCGGCGCCGATCTTCACCTACGTGCGCGACTGTCTCGGCAAGGTCGAGATCGCGCTCGGCGACGCCCGGATCAATCTCGAGCGCGAGGCGCCGCAGGGGTTCGACGTGCTGGTGCTCGACGCGTTCAGCTCGGATTCCATCCCCGCGCACTTGCTGACCCTCGAGGCCGGCCGGCTGTACCTGCGCCACCTCGGCGAG